>JAGWVT010000019.1 GCA_018970765.1 Actinomycetales bacterium | reverse complement strand
CCCCAATGACCGTCGTCGCTCCGAACGTGAACATCCCGGCTCCGCCAGACAACGTGCCTGCGCCGCGAGGCCGCGGCGCATGGCGTGCAGCCCTGGTATCGCTGGCCGCCATCGTGACCGCAGTGAGCGGCTGCTCATCCACCGAGGCAGGGCCGCGGCAGGCGGCGCTGCTCGGCACCCGCATCTGCATCGAGAATAACTTTGCTGACGGAGTGAACGTCACCTACACCCTCAAGGACTCCGATGCCAGCCGCAAGGATCCCTTCTACTACGAGGGCGACATGCCGAAGGACACCGAATCGTGTGCCATAGGAAAGTCAGCTGCAGGCGATGATGTGACCGGCAAACTGATCATTCCGGGGCAGGCCACGTACTACAAAGTATCTGGCTACAACCCGCTTATCAGCAAGCCCTTGGCGGTGCTCCAACAAGGAGAGGGTGGCTACTGCACGGATGACTCTGGTTTTGACGTGGGCGATACGCGTCTGTGGGACAACGGGACCGTGCGAATATCCATAACTCGCCAGAACGACGACCAATACAAGGAATTCTTCATCAGACTCGAGCCGAGCCAGGGGCAGCGAGTTGGCGATGATCCCTGCATAGGGGATTGGGCGCCCAATACCTAGTCGACTTCGGCGTGAACGGCCCGATTGACGGGCCGTCGACTGGCCGCATTCCTCGCTGGGCTACCTGACACCCGACCAATTCGACCCACAGTCACACCACAACAGCCCCGACTCACAAGTATGCCTCGGCAACGATGCAGAAGACATTGCCTTCCGGATCAGTCAGGCGTATCCAGGTGGTGTCAACCTCGGTCAGGGGGGTGACGTCGATGCGCCGGGCTCCGAGCGACACTGCGCGATGGGCCTCGGATTCCATGTCGGGGACCCGGATATCCAGGTGCAGGCGTGTCTTGGTGGAAACCGGCTCCGGGACTCGTTGGATCACGATGCGAGGCCCGACCCCCGCCCGGTCGACGAGTGACCAGTACACCTGCTCTGGCGCTTCGAATCGCGCCTCGCCCTCGAGCGTGTAGTCGAGCAAGGCCGACCAGAAGTCGATCATCTGCTCTGGGTCGTTCACGTCCAGGGTGAGAAAGACCTCCACCATTGGCACTATATCGATCGCTTCCGAAGCCGTCCCGCGCCAATGCGTGACCCGAAAATTGCGGTCGTGCCGCCCTGTCAAGGCACGCATACCTGGTATCTGTGTCCGAGGGGGGACTTGAACCCCCATGCCCTTGCGGGCACTAGCACCTCAAGCTAGCGCGTCTGCCTATTCCGCCACCCGGACTTGGGAGCATCAGCATAACCATCATGCACGCCTACAATTCCCCGAGGGTTATGGTCCCTGACCCGTCCGCGAAGTGCGTTAGGGGTGAGTAATGGATTCTCGTGAGCATGACTTGAGCCTGCAGGATGACGTGGTCGTCCTCACCGAGGAACTCATCCGCATTGATTCAAGCAACTGGGGCGAGGCCCCGGAGACCGTGGGTGAGGCTGAGGCTGCCGACTACAGCGCACAGCGCCTGAGGGAGGCTGGTTGGGAACCTGAGGTCTTCTCCACAACCTCCGACAGTCGGCGCGGGGTCTACCTCCGCATACCTGGTACTGATCCGAATGCCCCTGCATTGCTTGCGCACGGGCACCTAGACGTTGTGCCAGCGGTGGCCGCCGATTGGACGCATCCACCGTTCAGCGGGTACAACGACGGCACCTTCATTTGGGGTCGAGGCGCGGTCGACATGAAGGACATGGATGCGATGCTCCTTGCGGTAGTCCGCGGGTGGGGACGAACGGGTCAGCGTCCACGCCGAGACATTGTCCTGGTGTTCTTTCCCGATGAGGAGGCAGGTAGCCGCCATGGTTCACATTGGCTTGCCGATCACCGACCGGAGATGTTCGCCGGGGTAACCGAGGCGGTGGGCGAGGTCGGTGGCTTTTCCCTCAACGTGCGCCCAGACTTGCGGCTGTACCCGATCCAGACGGCTGAGAAGGGAATTCGCTGGGTGCGGGTACACGCCCAAGACCGAGCCGGTCACGGGTCGATGATCCATCCAGACAATGCTGTAACCGCGGTAGCCGAAGTTGTGGCGCGGATTGGTCGACATCGCTGGCCCGTGCGCCACACCAAGACCGTCCAGCGGTTTCTTGAGGAACTCAGTGATGCCTACGGGCTGGATCTGCGGGAGGCTGACACTGACACCTTGGTTCAGTGCTTAGGCACGTTAGGCCTGCTCGTCGGCGCAGTCACTCAGAACACTGCTAACCCAACCATGCTCCAAGCCGGCTACAAGCACAACGTGGTACCCAGCGAAGCGATGGCGGCTATTGACGGGCGCGTCCTGCCTGGTTATGAGCAGGAGTTCGAAGAGACGCTGCGGCAACTCGTTGGTCCGAACCTGACGATCGAGCCGGTGATTGAAGACATCGCTATAGAAGCACCCTTCGACACGGTCACGTTCGATCTCATGGACCGCGCACTTCGCGCCGAAGACGCTGCTGCCCGGGCGGTGCCGTACATGATTTCTGGTGGAACCGATGCCAAGGCGCTGGCCGGTCTAGGTATCGCTTGTTACGGCTTCTCGCCGCTGCAACTGCCGGATGGGTTGGACTACTGGCGGTTGTTCCATGGTGTCGATGAGCGAGTTCCGATTCAGGGTCTGCAGTTTGGCGCGCGAGTCTTGGAGCGCTTCCTGCTCAGTTGTTGATGATTAAGGAGTACGACTCACTCGATAGACACGGCGGCGCAGCCAGATACGGCGCCTGCCATCCGGGTAGATCCGCACTCGATCCAGTTCCCAACGTTCGACTTCGGCAGCAGAAGTGAGGTACTGCCGAGCAACCTCCCGTGTGGTGCCCCGTGGCATGGATAGTTCGCGGTACTCCCACGTCTTCGCCGACTCGTGTGCATTGGGCACCTTGGTTGGCATAGTCCGAACCTAGCGTTGCTGGGCCCAGCCGGACTCTGGGTAACCGGTGAATGGCTGCGATACCTCGTTGAGGGCGCGGATGATTTCGGTGGGAAGGACGAGTTCCTCTGCGGCAAGGCCAATGAGTAGCTGCTGGCTGGTACGCGCGCCGAGGATTGGCGCGACAACGCCCGGACGATCACGCACCCAGGCAAGGGCAACCTCGGCCGGTGATGCACCAAGCCCCTCGGCAGCAGTTGCGACAGCGTCGACAATGCGTCGCCCGCGCTCGTCCAGGTACACCTGGACCCAGCCAGCGCTCTCCGGCAAACTGCCACGTGAGTCGACGGGGATGCCATGGCGATACTTGCCGGTGAGGACTCCTCGACCAAGCGGAGACCAGGGAAGGATGCCGATCCCCAGGGCCTCGGCGGCGGGCACAACTTCGCGTTCGATGCCGCGTTCTAAGAGTGAGTACTCCATCTGCGTGGTCACGATCGGGGCTCGACGAGCGTCCAGGGACTGCAGCACTCCAGCGCGCGCTGTCTGCACGCCGGAGTAATTAGAAATGCCGACGTAGCGAACCTTGCCGCTGGTGCGTGCCTGGTCTAGTGCTGCCAGGGTCTCGTCCAGTGGCGTCATCGGATCCCAGGCATGGATCTGCCACAGGTCGATGTGATCGGTCTGCAAGCGCCGCAGTGATCGATCCAGGCTGTTCAATAAATGTCCGCGCGAGGCGTCGAAACGCCGATCAGGACCCGGCCGGGACCCGGCCTTGGTAGCGAGCACGACCTGGTCACGGGCTTCGAACTCGCGCAGCAAGACGCCAAGCAGTGACTCTGAGGCGCCTTCGCCATATACATCGGCTGTGTCAACAAGATTCCCGCCAGCGTCCAGGAACATGGCTAGCTGGTCGCGCGCATCCTCGTCGTCGGTACCTCGACCCCAATTCATCGTGCCCAGTGCAAGGCGCCCAACAGTAAGGCCGCACTGACCCAACGTCCGTTGCTGCACGCCGCCACGCTAGTGCCTGCGCCCTGGGCCAGACGGGATGCCAGTCGGGGCGCCTAGGCTGCGGCAATGAAACTGGGGATCAACCTTGGCTACTGGGGAGCGGGAAACGACGCGGACAACCTGGTCCTGGCCCAAGAAGCAGACAGGCTGGGGTACTCGGTGGCTTGGGCGGCCGAGGCCTACGGGTCGGATGCGGCAACCGTGCTCGCCTGGGTAGCCGCACAGACGGCAACCATCGACGTCGGTTCGGCGGTCTTCCAGATTCCGGGACGCACCCCTGCGAATACCGCAATGACGGCGGCGACCCTGGACACGCTCTCCGCTGGCAGATTCCGACTCGGGTTGGGGGTCTCTGGACCCCAGGTCTCCGAAGGGTGGCATGGCGTTCGATTCGACAGGCCGTTGCGCCGCACCCGCGAGTACGTCGACATCGTTCGCTTGGCCCTCTCTCGGCAGCGCGTGAAGTACCAGGGCGAGTTCTTCACCCTGCCGTTGCCTGATGGCCCCGGTAAAGCACTGACCCTCACCGTGCATCCCGTGCGCGAACAGATACCTATTTATTTGGCAGCGATCGGGCCAAAGAATCTGGAACTGGCAGGTGAGATCGCCGATGGATGGTTAGCAGTCTTCTATTCGCCCCGACATGCGGCTGAGTCACTCAAGTCGATTCGGATCGGGCGGGAGCGTGCGGGCCGATCTATGGATGGCTTCGACGTCGTTCCGACCGTGCCACTGGTTTTCGGGGACGACCTTACGGCCTGCGCGGACCAGATCCGCCCGTATGCCGCACTCTACGTTGGCGGCATGGGCTCTCGGGAGCAGAACTTCTACCACGCACTTGCCTGCAGGATGGGCCACGAGGCTGCGGCTGACCAGGTACAGCAGGCATTTCTCGCTCGCGACTATGCCGCAGCGGCGGCGGCCGTCCCAATGGAATTCGTCGATGAAACCTCGTTGATCGGTCCGGCTGCGCGAGTCAAGGAACGCATGGAGGAATTCGCGGCCTCAGGCGTGACCACGCTGACGGTAGCGGTCAACACCGGCAGTATCGATGAGCGCATTGCAAGTCTGCGGACCCTGGCTGACCTGGCGAGTGCTTAACGTGTCAGGCCAGATTGGCTGGGTTGAGGCGCTAGTTCTCGGTGTTGTTCAGGGGCTCACCGAGTTTCTGCCCATTTCGTCCACGGCCCATGTGTTCGTCATCTCCCAGTTGGCCGGCTGGCCAGATCCCGGCGCCGCATTTACGGCAGTAATGCAAATCGGCACGGAGTGCGCGGTGCTGCTGTACTTCCGCAAGGACTTGATCCGCATTGGGCGCGCCTGGTTTGGTTCGTGGCCACAGGTTGGCCATCCGCACTCGATGAGCCCAGATGCGCGCATGGGTTGGCTCATCATCGCTGGAACCATTCCAATCGCCGTGCTCGGCCTGTTGTTCGCCCGCCAGATCGAGACTGCTGCGCGCAACCTTTGGCTGGTGGCGGGCACCTTAATCATCTTTGGCCTAGTGCTCGCCGCAGCCGACCATTGGGGGCTTAAGCGAAAGGCCATTGATCAGTTGCGCCTGCGAGACGGTGTTGCCTTTGGCTTCGGCCAAGCCCTGGCACTGGTCCCAGGGGTGTCCCGTTCTGGGGCGACAATCTCCACCGGGCTTGCCTTGGGCTACACCCGCGAGGCATCAGCTCGGTACGCCTTCCTCCTAGCTATTCCAGCCGTTCTGGCGTCAGGCTTCTATGAAGCGACAAAGATCAACGATGCAGGTCCCGTTGCCTGGGGACCCACGATCTTGGCAACCATCGTTTCGTTCGCAGTGGGTCTGGCCGTTATCGCCTGGCTGCTGCGCTGGGTGAGCACGCGTTCCTACCTGCCTTTCGTGGTCTATCGCCTGATCGCGGGCTCCTTGTTGATCGTCCTGCTGAGTACGGGGGTGCTGTCCGCCTGACAGGCGGAGCAAAGCCGTCGAAGACTTCGTTAGTCTCACGTGGTGCCACTGCTCTTCCTGGTTCGCCATGGGCGCACTACGGCAAATGCCAGCGGCGTGCTTGCGGGCTGGCAGCCGGGAGTCTTGCTGGATGACGTTGGCCAGCAGCAGGCTCAGGGCGTTGCTCGTCGTTTAGCGGCCGTGCCGCTGCAGGCCATCGTTTCCTCCCCACTCGAGCGAACTCGGCAAACAGCCGAGGTGATTGCGGATGCGCAGCCGAAAGCTGCTCGCCATATCGATGAGCGCATTGGGGAATGTCGTTACGGCAAGTGGGAGGGTCAGTCCCTCAAAAACTTGGCCAAGGAGCCGCTGTGGGGGGCAGTCCAAGCCCACCCCAGCTCGGTGACCTTTCCGCAGGGCGAGTCCATGCTTGGGATGCAGCATCGAGCGGTCCAGTCGGTTCGAGAATGGAACGGTCAGCTAGGTGACCAGGCCTGCTACGCGATGGTCAGTCACGGCGACGTCATCAAGGCGATCATCGCGGATGCTCTCGGCATGCACCTTGATCAATTCCAACGCATCACCGTGGATCCCTGCTCGGTCAGTGTGATTCGTTACACGCCATTGCGTCCCTTCGTGCTGCGTACCAATGACATTGGTGGCGACCTGGCGAATCTCGCACCGCCAAAGGCAGCGCGAAAGGGCCGCAGGCCTGCAAGCAGTGATGCGGCTGTCGGCGGTGGGGCTGGTGGATGAGCGGACCCGAGGCGATGCCATTTAGGGTGGGGTGTGCCTCGTCAGGTCCATGAGTTCGACCACCCCGATCGCTTCGTGGTCGGGACCGTTGGCGAACCCGGGGAACGCACCTTCTTTCTGCAGGCTCGGCAGGACGGGCGCATCACAAGCGTTGTGTTCGAAAAGTCCCAAGCCAGTGCGCTCGCCGATCGCATGGATCAACTGCTCGATGAGGTGCGGGAAACTCGTGGTGAGCAGGTTGAGGTTCCCGAGCGCTTTGTGGGCATGCCGGATACCGCACCCTTAGATGTTCCGATTGTTGAGGAGTTTCGCGTCGGTGCGATGGCCCTCGGCTGGGATGAGAGTTCGCGCCGCGTGGTTGTCGAAGCACACGCGGTGGACGAGGCAGGTGGCGACGTACCAGACATCGCGGATGACGAAGCTGACGGTCAAGACACCATGCGCGTCTGGCTGACGGCAAGCCAAGCCCGAGCTTTCGCCGAGCGTGCTCGCGCAGTCGTTTCCGCCGGTCGGCCGGCCTGTCCGTTCTGCTCGCAGCCATTGGATCCGAGCGGACATATCTGCCCGCGAGCCAACGGCTACCGCCGGCGATCATGACCGCGGCGGAGCCATCGCGGGATCCGGCATTACCTGAATTGCTCCGCTACGCGGAACTGAGCGTCGAGGGTCGACTTCCCACAGCATCAAATCTCACCTTGCGCTGCACGATTGAGGGCACCCAGCTGCGGTGTGTGTACAAGCCGACTGCGGGGGAGCGGCCGCTGTGGGATTTCCCCGATGGCTCGCTCGGCAGGCGTGAGGTATCCACCTATGAGATTTCCACCGCGCTTGACTGGGACGTCATCCCTTTGACGGTCTGGCGCGCCGAGGGGCCGTTTGGACCTGGGATGTGTCAGGTCTGGCTCGAGGAGGCCAGTGCCGACGCCCTTGTCGACGTGGTGTCCAGCGATTCAATCCCCGCCGATTGGTACCGCGTCGTTGATGGCGTCGACAACCGTGGCTGCGAGGTGAGTTTGGTGCACGCCAACCGACTTGACCTGCAGCGCATCGCCCTTCTTGATGCTGTGGTGAACAACGCCGATCGCAAGGGCGGTCACCTTCTGGTCGACGCGCTCGGGGCCGCACGGGGCATCGATCATGGTGTTACCTTCGCTGAGGAGGGCAAGTTGCGAACGGTCCTTTGGGGGTGGGCAGGCGAAGAAATCCCCCAGGGGTACCTTGCGGATCTGGCGGAACTCCTGGAACGGTTGCCGACTCTGCCGCTCATCGGCCTGACAGATGCGGAGATCGAGGCCACAGCCGATCGCATCACGGCCCTATTAGACACGGCACTCTTCCCCGTGCCGAATGACGAATGGCCCGCAATTCCATGGCCAATCTTCTAGGCTCGCTCTGTTTGCGGGGGCACGCGACGAAAGGCGAACAATGCGAGATGACATCGAGACTGTCAGCCGTCGAGGGTTCTTAATCGGAGGTCTCGCCGCGGCGCTAACAGTCACTGCGGCGGGCACGACCGGCCTGGCCCTGGCTGCGACCCCGGGCAAGAAGTCTCCGCGCGATCTGGTGGTGCCGGTGATGGGCAGTTATCGCATCAACAACACCAAGACCGGCTGCAAGGTAACAGTGACCGTGGCGGGAGGAACCCGATCGATCGTCAGCAACGGGTTGTCGAACTCCAAAACCGGTCAGTTCCCCAATGCCAATTGCCCGAACGCGATCAAGGCGCAGTCCTACTCGTACGCCCTGCCCGCGATCGGAGCCCAGACCACCTATGCCGCATTTACCCTGCCCCAACCGTTTGGCATTGCCGTAGACGGGGTGCTCTTTGATCCGTTGGCAGCGGAATATTGGAACAACGATCGCAACAGCGGCTGGCAGTACTACGCCTTGGGTGGGGGCAAGAACCTCGGTATGGATGGAAACCATGCGCATGTGCAACCCACTGGCGCTTATCACTACCACGGAATTCCGGATCTGTTGCTGGCTTCGATGAACCCAAAACTTCATTCACCGTTAGTCGGGTGGGCCGGTGATGGCTTTCCGATCTATGTGACCTACGGCTATGACGATCCGACGAATGCCAAGAGTTCGGTCCGCGCGCTGACTTCTTCCTATCGCCTGAAGTCTGGGACTCGCCCCAGTGGACCAGGTGGGCCGTATAACGGCTGGTTCAACGAGGACTACGAGTATGTCGCCGGTGCCGGGGACCTTGATCAAGCGAACGGTCGGTTTGCGGTCACCCCTGAGTATCCGAAGGGCACCTACCACTATGTGCTCACCGAGGCGTTTCCGAGCGTGCCGAACATGTTCGCCGGCTCGATTGCCTCGAGCTTTGTGAAGGCAGCCGGCGGCGGTACTGCCGGAGCACCCAGTGGTGCTCCACCCAGTGCTGGACCGCCCAGTGGTGGGCCGCCAAGCGGGGGTCCACCCCCCGGTGGTCCACCCCCTCGTCGCTGACTCGGCAAGGGCACCTGGGTCTGCCAATAGAGTTCCAACGTGCACGCCTGGACTGTGGCTGATCCACCGATCCTTCCCGGAGCAGGTCAAGGCTTGCGGCTGTGGGACACGGCAACCCAACAGGTGCGCCCTACGGCGCCGGGCAACCCGGCCAGGATGTACGTCTGCGGGATCACGCCATATGACGCTACGCATCTTGGTCACGCGGCAACCTACGTAGCCTTCGATTTGGTGAATCGGTGCTGGCGAGATTGCTCGTTGACCGTGGACTATGTTCAAAACGTCACCGACGTTGACGATCCGCTGCTGGAGCGGGCGCGAGAGACTGGCGCCGACTGGCGGCAGTTGGCCATGGATCAAACCAAGTTGTTCACCGAGGACATGCAGGCGCTCAACGTCCTGCCGCCAAAGGAATATCTCGGCGCCGTCGAAACGATCCCGCTGGTCATTCAGCGCATTCAGGAACTCCAACGACGTGATGCGATCTACGCGATTGATCAGGATTTGTATTTCAGCGTGCATAGTGACCCGAGATTCGGCGAGGTTAGCGCCCTTGATCGTGCGGAGATGCTGCGTATTTTTGCCGAGCGAGGCGGTGATCCCGATCGTCCCGGCAAGCGGGACCCGCTGGACTGCCTGGTCTGGCTGGCCGAACGGGCGGGCGAACCCAGCTGGGACAGTCCCTTCGGTCGTGGGCGACCCGGTTGGCACATCGAGTGTGTGGCGATCGCCCTGGAGTACCTAGGGATGACACTGGATCTGCAGGGTGGCGGCAGCGATCTGATTTTCCCGCACCATGAGATGGGTGCCGCTGAGGCTCAGGTGGTTACCGGCGCGTGGCCTTACGCGCGGCACTACGTGCACACCGGGATGGTGGGCTGGCAGGGCCACAAGATGTCAAAGTCGCGCGGCAATCTGGTGTTCGTTTCGCGACTGCGCGAATCGGGAGTGGATCCGATGGCCATCCGGCTTGCGATCCTGGCCCACCACTATCGCCAGGACTGGGAGTGGTCAGACGCAGCACTTGCCACGGCGGGAGATCGCCTCACGCGCTGGCGGCGAGCGGTCAACGCGGACTCGGGACCCTCCGGTACTGCAGTCCTCGACCGTCTTCGTGACCGGCTCAGTGATGACCTCGATACCGCCGGAGCCATTGCGTCAATTGATAGTTGGGCTCAAGCGGCGAGCGAGGGGCGCGGGAGCGACAATCAGGCCCCCGGAATTGTGTCGGATGCCGTGGACGCGCTGCTTGGTGTTCGACTGACTTAGCGCTGCCTATTCCTCCAGAATCAGCCGTCAGTGCTGCGCCGGCGTAGATAGCGCTCGAATTCGCGTGCGATCGCCTCGCCGGAAGCCTCCGGCAGGTCCGCGGTGTCACGGGCGTCCTCGAGTTCCTTGACGTAGTCACCGACTTCATCGTCCTCAGCTGCAAGTTCATCCACGCCGAGTTCCCAGGCACGAGACTCCTCAACGAGGTCGCCGAGTGGGATCGAGATGTCGAGCAGATCCTCGATGTTTCGGATCAGGGCCAGGGTCGCCTTGGGGCAGGGAGGTTGTGCCACGTAGTGCGGTACCGCCGCCCAAAGGGAAACCGAGGGGATGGCAAAACGCTGGCAGGCCTCCTGAATAACGCCGACGATGCCGGTAGGGCCCTCGTAGGTTGACGGCTCAAGCCCGAGTTTTGCACCTAAGGCGGCGTCGGAGCAGCTGCCAGTGATCGGCACAGGCCGCGTATGCGGTGTGTCGGAAAGCAAAGCGCCAAGGGTGAGGACAAGTTGCACGTCTAGCTCAACAGCCAGGCCGAGGATTTCTCGCGTGAACTGCTGCCACTTCATATTGGGCTCGATGCCCTGCACCAGTACGACGTCTCGCTTCATGCCGGGGGACCGGGCGATGAGCAGCCGGGTAGTCGGCCAACGCAGCTGGCGAACGCCCTGCGCATCGATACTTACCTGAGGGCGATTGACCTGAAAGTCGTAATACTCCTCGGAATCGAGGTCGGCCAGTGCCTCGGCAGTCCAAACGGATTCCAGATGCGTCAAGGCCCCCGATGCGGCGTCACCGGCGTCATTCCAGCCCTCGAAGGCGGCAATCAGCACCGGATCTACCAGCACTGGCAGGTCCTCAAATTCGATCATGCAGTTCCTTTCAGCACCCGATCACCTGGATGCCTTACCTGGATGCTCTTCGTGGCAGATCTGGGTGAGCAAACCTGCGACCAACCACGGCCACTGCAAGGGTACGTCGTGGACGGCGCCCACCCAGCGCTGGATCTGAATTTGCTCGATGTTTGGCAGGGTTACGAGGAACTGCTCGCGTGCGTCCGTCATGTCGCCGTCGGCCCAACTCTGGCACAGCACCACCCAGAGCGAACCGGCGTCCAATGCGAGGTCATCAACTGGGTCGTAGTCCAAAAGCCCATCGAGCACGGCCATGTGGCGCTCCATGCCGATACGCGTCCACGCCAGACCCTGGTCGTCGACGCGGTAGGTAGCCCGCAATGCCTCGCGATTTTCTTCGTTCCAGATCATGCCGGGTTGGGCTTGGATCAGCGCCCAAAGGTCACCTTCGGGAATGCCTAACGCCGGAGGGCGCAGGCGCTCGCGGACGACTTCACGTGGACCCAGGCGACGTGGTCCCCAGACGCCCCCATCGATGAGTCCGGTCGCCGCTATGCGATGCCCGGCAAGACTGCGCATTCGCAGCGCTACCGATGCACCCCAGGAATGTCCGACTACCGCACAACGAGACCAGCCGAGTTCGTCGAGTAGTTCCAACGCATCGCGAGCGCAGCGCTCAACGCTGAAATCAGCGGTTGTGGGACTGTCTGACTCACCGTGCCCGCGCTGATCGAGAACAACGACCTTCGGCAGGGCAGATCGAGCTAGAACGGGGTTCCAGAACCAGCGCTGCTGGGAAAGTCCATGGAGCAGTAGTAGGGGAAGCGTCTCTGGAGCGGTGTGATCTGTATGCAGGGTTGCCACCAGTTCGACGCCATCGCTTGCGGTCATTTCGATGGTCGTCTGCTCGGGGAGACTTCGCACGCGGAAACGGTACTTCGTCGTCGTCAGGCTGCGAGTTTCATGCCCGGCACTAAGATCGGACCAATGCCAGAGACACTTATGGAGGCGCTGGCGCGCCGGGTTGTTGTTGCGGACGGCGCCATGGGGACGATGCTGCAGGCATGCGATCCCACCCTTGACGACTTCCAGGGGTACGAGGGCTGCAACGAGATTCTCAATGTAACCAAGCCGGAGATGGTTGCGGGGGTACACGAGGCCTACTTCGCCGCAGGTGTCGACTGCGTTGAGACCAACACCTTCGGAGCTAACTACGCCAACCTCGGCGAATACGGAATCTCGGACCGCATCCGCGAGCTCGCCCAGGCAGGTGCGCGAATCGCACGCGAGGTCGCGGATCAATGGTCGACTGCGGACCAACCGCGTTGGGTACTGGGGTCAGTTGGGCCGGGCACCAAGTTGCCGTCACTGGGCCATGCGCCCTACTCGCTGTTGCGGGATGCCTACGCCGAACAGGTGAGTGGCCTCATCGACGGTGGCGCTGATGCCATTCTCATCGAGACAGCTCAAGACCTGCTGCAGGCCAAGGCCGCGGTCATTGGCGCGAATCGGGCCATTGCATCCAGCGGGCGTGAGATCCCGGTGTTCGCCCAGGTCACTGTTGAGACCACCGGAACCATGCTCCTGGGCACCGAAATCGGGGCGGCCCTGACTGCCCTGGAGCCGCTGGGCATTGCCGCGATTGGGCTGAACTGCGCAACCGGTCCAGCTGAAATGAGTGAGCATCTTCGCACGCTTTCCCGGGCCGCCAATGTGAGCCTGAGCAGCATGCCGAATGCGGGGTTGCCTGAGCTCACTTCGGATGGTGCCTACTACCCATTGAGCCCGGCCGAGTTGGCTGCTGCGCACGAGCAGTTCGTCACCGAGTTTGGGTTGGCTCTGGTCGGCGGGTGCTGCGGAACTACTCCGGAACATTTGCGTCATGTGGTTGAGCGAGTGCAGGGCCGAGGCCTGACGACTCGCCGAGTCCGCCGTGAGGCGAGCGTGGCATCCCTCTATCAAGCGGTGCCCTTCCGGCAGGACACGACATATCTGTCCGTGGGCGAGCGTACGAATGCCAACGGCTCGAAGGCCTTCCGAGACGCCATGCTGGCCGAGCAGTGGGACGACTGCATCGAGATCGCGCGTGACCAGATCCGCGACGGTGCCCATGTGCTCGACCTTTGCGTGGACTACGTGGGTCGTGACGGTAGTGCAGACATGCGCGAGGTCGCCGGTCGATTGGCGACCGCCTCCACGCTCCCAGTGATGTTGGACTCCACGGAACCTGAGGTCTTGGAAACGGGCCTTGAGATGCTGGGTGGTCGTGCGATCGTCAACTCTGTCAACTTCGAAGATGGGGATGGTCCGCAGTCCCGATACCAGCGCATCATGCCGCTGGTGCGCGAACATGGCGCGGCAGTTGTCGCACTCACCATTGACGAAGAGGGTCAGGCGCGTACCGCGGAGTGGAAGGTTCGGATCGCTGATCGATTGATTAAGGACCTGACCACGAACTGGGGTATGCGCGTGGAAGACATCCTCGTGGACACCCTGACCTTCCCCATTGCGACAGGTCAGGAGGAAACGCGTCGCGATGCCGTTCAGACACTAGAGGCCATTAGTTCTCTGAAATCTCGGTACCCGGCAGTTCAAACAGTGCTGGGTGTCTCCAACGTCTCCTTCGGCCTGAACCCCGCGGCCCGGCAGGTGCTGAACTCGGTCTTCCTGCACGAAGCGGTCCAGGCTGGATTGGACGCGGCCATCGTGCACGCGTCCAAAATCCTGCCAATGAGCCGCATCCCCGACGAGCAGCGGCAGGTGGCCCTGGATCTGGTGTATGACCGGCGTCGGTACGCCGAAGACGGCAATGTGCTCTACGACCCACTGCAACGGTTTCTGGAATTATTCGAAGGTGTTGAGGCGAAGTCGGCATCCGCAACACGCGCAGCCGAATTGGCGGCCCTGCCACTGTTCGAACGCCTAGAGCGGCGCATCATTGACGGCGAACGTCAGGGCCTTGAAGTCGACCTCGATGAGGCGCTGCAGACCAGACCAGCCCTCGAGATCGTCAATGACACGCTGCTGTCCGGCATGAAGGTCGTTGGTGACCTGTTCGCCTCCGGAGAGATGCAGTTGCCGTTCGTCCTGCAAAGTGCCGAGGTCATGAAGTCCGCGGTCGCATATTTGGAACCGCATATGGACCGTACAGACGAGGCCGGCAAGGGAACGATGGTGTTGGCAACCGTCAAGGGTGATGTGCATGACATCGGAAAGAACCTCGTCGACATCATCTTGAGCAACAACGGATACACCGTGGTGAATCTAGGCATTAAGCAACCGATCTCGAGAATCATCGAGGCGGCCGAAGAGCACCAGGCCGACGCAATCGGGATGAGCGGCCTGCTGGTGAAGAGCACCATCATCATGAAAGAGAACCTCGAGGAGTTGAATGCTCGCGGGGTAGCTGAGCAGTACCCGGTTCTGCTTGGCGGCGCTGCACTAACCCGCGCGTACGTGGAACAGGACCTAGCCGAGATCTACCGGGGCGAGGTGCGCTACGCCCGGGATGCGTTCGAGGGTCTTCGTTTGATGGACACGGTGATGGCTATCAAGCGCGGTGATCCTGATGCGGTGCTGCCTGAACGGCGGGCCCGACGGGTGCGGTCGGTGCGCCGGGAAGACGACACGAGCGGCGTCGAGGCAACGCAACCGGCCGGCCGCTCCGATGTCGCCCGAGGAGTCATGGTCCCGCAACCGCCTTTCTGGGGTGAACGAGTGGTTCGCGGCATCGCATTGGCCGACTACGTGCCTTACCTCGATGAGCGCGCCCTGTTCCTCGGGCAATGGGGGTTGAAGTCGGCTCGCGGCGACGGACCTTCGTACGAAGACTTGGTAGTCACCGAGGGTCGACCACGTTTGCGCCTTTGGTTGGACCGCGTTCAAACCGAGGGAATGATCGAGCCGGCAGTGGTCTATGGGTACTTCCCCTGCTATTCCGACGGTGAGGACCTGGTCATCCTCTGGCATGAAGGGCCTAATGTCGGCCAAGAGCGGTTGCGCTTCCGATACCCCAGGCAGCGCCGGGACAGACGCCTGTGTTTGGCGGATTTCTTCCGCGATGCCGATGAGGCGGCAGCCAACGGGCCCGACGTGGTGGCCTTCCATGTCGTGACCATGGGGCAGGCGGCATCCGATGCGACGGCGAAACTCTTCGCGCAGGATGCCTACCGCGACTACCTCGAATTGCACGGACTTTCGGTTCAGTTGACCGAAGCACTCGCCGAGTTCTGGCACGCCCGGGTCCGCGAGGAACTCGGCCTAGCCGGTGACGATGCCGACGACATGGACTTTCTCATCGGCAAGCAGGGATATCGCGGATCGCGTTACTCGTTCGGGTACCCGGCCTGCCCGGACTTGGAGCAGCAGGCGGAACTGTTCACGTTGCTCGATCCGGCGCGCATCGGCGTCGAACTGTCGGAGGAATTCCAGTTGCATCCGGAGCAGAGCACCAGTGCCATCATCGCCCATCACCCAGAAGCGAAGTACTTCAACGCCACCTGAAGCACCGTTGCAGCACGCGGTTACTCAGTTGCAATGGCACTGAGGATGCGTAAGCGCGCCGCGCGTATGGCGGGCCAAATCGATGCGGCGAGGCCACCCAGAACACCCAGGACCAGGAACAAGATCAGAGGGCCGTAAGGGACGGCGAGCACGGTAATGCCCTGTGGCTCAAGGACCTTCTGGAAGAGCGCCCCATAACCGAGCCCTAGGGCGATCCCCACCACACTTCCGATCAGGGCAATGGCCAGCGCCTCCCTGGCCACCATCTGACGCACCTGACGGCGCACCATACCGACCGCTCGAAGCAGGCCGATCTCCCGAATGCGCTCGTAGACACTCAACGACAGCGTGTTGACGATACCGAGGAACGCCACCAAGATCGACAACGCAAGAAGGCCGAAAATGAAACCGAAGAGCAGATCAAATTGCTGGTTGATATCGCGTTTTATGTCGGCTTGATCCTGCAAGCGAACGGCTGGAAATGCCTGCAGACGGGTACTCAACTCGGCGCGAAGGGTATCGAGATTCTCACCAGGCGCCGCCTTGATGTAGACGCCGGTGTCGCGCTCTAGAGCGCCGATGCTGGCAAGAGTTGGCATGGAGACTAAGAAGCCTTGTAGGAAGCCCACGGGTTCGAAGGTGCCCACAATGCGGACCTGACCGGGGCCGTTGACGAACGTGGCATCGAGCTGATCGCCGGTCTTTAACCCCAATTGCGTGGCCGTCTGGTCATCCACGAGTGCCATGCCCAGCCCGAGATCGTCGAGGCTGCCGGAGGTCACGACGACGTCGACCACCTCGCGTACATCCTCGGTCAGGACTCCTGTCATGGGAAAGCGTTCGTCGCCGACCTCGATAGGAATATTCCGCAGATAGGTAACAACACTGGTACCCGGTGCATCGCGCAGTGCTTCGAAGACTTCAGGTTCGAATGGTCGAAAGCCCTGACCGAGGACCACGAAATCTGCACCAATGGTTTGATCGACGACTTCGGTGACGCTGGCACGCGCTGACAGGCCGATCACGGTGACGGCAGTCATCAAAGCCAGTCCGATGGCGAGCGCGCTGCTCGTCGCTGATGTGCGGCGTGGATTCCGTCGAGCGTTTTCCAAGGCAAGATTGGTCACCGGGCGGCGGGTGAAGGGCCGCGCCATCAGGCCGAGGAGCGGTCCGGCGACTGCCGGCGTTAGGCACACAACGCCGAGAATCCCGGCCAGAGCCGATAGTCCCACCCAGGTCGCTGCGATCGTGCCATCCTGCTCGGAGTTGGCCACACCCATCAGCGCACAGGGCACGGCCGCAACGACCAGCAGCAGGCCCCCGATGGTGAGTCCACGCAGTGACCTGCTCGGCAGTCTGGCGTCCTCACGCATCGCCGCGACCGGTGGAATAACCGACGCGCGCCAAGCGGGAATGCCGGCTGCGATCATCGTGACGCCAATGCCCACTCCGGCAGCGATGAGGAAGGTGCTCGGTTCCACAACGAGGTCTGACGAGGGCAGGGAGCCCCCGATGGCCTCGATGATTCGGCGAAGACCCTGTGCAACACCGACCCCAGCAGCGATGCCGAGTGCACCCGCAAGTGCGCCGACCACGGCAGCTTCGGCGAGTACCGATCCAAACACCTGCCAACGGGTTGCGCCGATTGCGCGGACAAGGGCGAGCTCACGGGTTCGTTGCGCAATGAGCATCGAAAACGTATTGAAGATGAGAAAGGTTGAGACGAAGAGCGCGATGAGGCCGAAGGCCAAGAGAAATGTATTGAGGAAAGAGAAGCCTTCCTCGATGCGCTCAGTCACCTGGTCTTGTTGCTGAGTTGCGGTCCGCACACTGGTGAGCGAAGGTGACGATGCAGTCACCGCAACGGCCAGGTCTTCTGCACTGACGCCAGGAGCCGCTTGTACCGAAATCTGGGTGACGGTTCCCGAGCCGGTGAACCAAGCCTGAGCCGTGGGTAGGTCCAAGATGACGAGCGTGCCGCCAAGGCCACCCGACAGGGTGCGCGTGGCGATGCCGGTGACCGTGGCAGTGCGCACCCCGGCCAGCGGCGTCGTTATACGCACTGAATCGCCGATACCCACTCCAGCCAGCTCGGCTGTGCTGGACAGTAGGGCGATTTCCTCCGGCCCCTGTGGGGCCCGACCCTGCGCAATGCGAAGCGGTGTGATGTCTGGGGCATCCAGCCAGGAGACAACCCGTGCGGGGGGTCCCTGCGGGCCCAGGGGTTTGTCATCGGCACCGAGAACATAGGCAGCCTGCGCCTGAACCTGGCCGTACGCATCGTCGGCCTCAGGGAGGCTGGCAAGTTGCTCGACCAGCTGCGTCGGCAGCGTCAATAGCCCCTCACCAATGGCCGTGGGATTCTCATCGGCTGCGTCCAGCTCAGTTCGCGGAGTTACCAGAACATCCGCACGCGGCTGTTCCACGAGAGCGTCGAAGGATGAGCGCAGTGAGTCGGTAAAGATATTGGTTCCGGTGACGAAGGCAATACCTAAGGTGACCGTGACGATAGTGAGGCCCAGACGGAGTTTGTGAGCCAGGACACTGCGAAGGGCGGCGCGAAACATTAGTCCGGCACCGCGGGGGTGTCTGGCGTCGAATCCTGCAGCGGCGAATTGCGCCGAGCATCAAGGCTCTTCATGCGATCCAGTACCGAGTCTGGCGTCGGACCGGTAAGTTCATCAACGACGCGGCCATCCATGAGAAAAACCACGCGATCGGCATAGGCGGCGGCTGTGGGCTCGTGGGTGACCATCACGATCGTCTGGCCGAACTCGTCGACACAACGGCGGAGGAAGCCAAGCACTTCCGCTCCGGATTTGGAGTCGAGATTGCCGGTGGGCTCGTCAGCGAAAATGATGGTGGGCTTGCTGGCCAGCGCACGTGCTGCAGCCACCCGCTGTTGTTGACCCCCTGACAGTTCACTTGGCCGGTGAGTCAGCCGGTCGCGTAGGCCCACCGTGTCGATCACCGTGTCCAGCCAGGCTTCGTCGATCTTGCGACGCGCAATGTCCATCGGCAGTCGGATATTTTCCAAGGCATCCAGGGTTGGCACCAAGTTGAAGGATTGGAAGACGAACCCCACCTCGGTCCGCCGAAGTTGCGTCAATGCTCGATCCGACAACTCCGTGATCTCCCGATCGCCCAGCCAGACCTGACCCGATGTGGGTGTATCCAGACCTGCTAGGCAATGCATGAGTGTGGATTTACCCGAACCGGAGGGGCCCATCACCGCAGTGAACGAACCCGCGTCAATGCTCAAATCGACGCCATCCAGGGCGCGCACCTGCATGGGCCCGGTTCCGTAACTTTTCGTTAGGGCCTGCGCCCGTGCGGCTGCTCCTCGATCGCTCACTCCTCGATCCCATCACGGATGCTGCGGACTCGCTCAATCAGCTGTGGTGCAACCGCTGGCGTGGTCTCTAGGTCTCGAGTCGCCGGCCAGGTCGATCGGTCCGGGAGCGGGATCGGCAGCGCACCCCAGGCCGGGCAAACGCTGCGGAAACTGCACCAGTCGCAGTGGCGACCCGGATTGGGTGCGAAAGTTCCACTGTCCGCCGAGGCGGCGATTGCTGCGCGGATGGCCAGGATCTTGCGTTCTGTTGCTCGCAGGTCATCCACGTCCGGCTGATAGCGCAATACCTCCGAATTGCCCAGGTACAGCAATTGCAGCAGTCGGGGGATCTCACCTGTCATACGCCACCAGGTGAGCGCATAGAAGCGCATCTGGAACATCGCTTTGGTTTCGAACCCGGAGCCCGGCGATCGACCCGTCTTGTAGTCCACGATCCGCACATCGCCGTTGCTGTTGCGATCAAGACGATCGACGAATCCGCGCAGAACAAGCCCGGCGTCCAATTGTGCGCGCACCGCTAGCTCGCGTGCCGCCGGATCTAGGCGCGTTGGATCTTCCATTGCGAAGTATGTGCGAAGGAGTGGTTCCGCAGGAGCCAGGATCTGTGTGGTGATGGTTCGCGCGTCAGCTTGGGCTTCGTCCACGCTCCCGGCCAACTGGACGCACAGCGCCTCGGCTTCCGCAGGCGAGGTCTCCTGCAACTCCTGCCAGGCCTTGTCGAGCAGTGCCCCGGTTGCCTCGATAGTTCGCTCAGGGGCCGGAAGATCGAAGAGCCACTCCAGTGCCCGGTGCACCAAGGTGCCGCGAATGGCCGCCAAGGATGGTTCCTCGGGGAGCCTGTCGATCGTGCGTAGGCGGTAGAGCATTGGGCAGGTGAGGAAGTCATTGGTGCGCGAGGGTGACAGGGAGTTGGGGTAGCCCATGATTGCCGGCATTGCACTGATTTCCGGCACAAAGTCGTCCGTCACAATGTCGCCTGTCACAAAGTCGCCTGTCACACAGTCGCCCGGCGGTGCGATACCCGCGTCCTTCGCCTCATTAGGTGATCTTGCCGGATACCACTGACGCAGATGAACCGGCATCGGCGGACGCGCGGCTACTGTGGCGGCGTGATGGAGCGCAGTGTCTTCCAGGTCGGTGACCTCGTGCAGTTGACCGATCCGAAGGGGCGGATGCACACCATCACTCTGGCACCCGACGCGGTCTTCCATACGCACCGCGGATCCATTGCGCATGCCGCTCTGATCGGCCAGCCCCAGGGTTGCCTGGTCACTAGCTCGGGCGGTGTTGCCTATCTCGCGCTTCGGCCCCTCCTGGATGACTTCACGTTATCTATGCCGCGTGGGGCTGCGGTGATCTACCCCAAGGATTCCGCGCGGATCGTGGGAATGGCGAGCTTGGGATCGGGCATGCGCGTGCTCGAGGCGGGGGTGGGCTCAGGAGCCCTGACGTGTTGGCTACTTCGGGCCGTCGGCACTACCGGCAGGGTGGTAAGCGTCGAACGGCGACCTGATTTCGCCGAGGTGGCTCAAACGAACGTGCGCCGCTGGTTCGCAGAACTGCCCGAAACCTGGCATCTGCTGGTGGGGGATTTGCAGGACCAACATCTTGAGGGCCTGGTCACGACTGCCACGAGCACCGAGCAGGCTGAATTCGAGCAGGCTGAACTCGAGCAGGCTGAACTCGAGCAGGG
Organism: Actinomycetales bacterium; assembly: GCA_018970765.1. GTDB lineage: Bacteria > Actinomycetota > Actinomycetes > S36-B12 > S36-B12 > REEB426. Next base: position 21,512 of record JAGWVT010000019.1, on the reverse strand, counting down.
TTGGTTTGACGCGGTGATCCTGGACATGCTGGCGCCCTGGGAGTGCCTCCCCATCGCGGCGCAGGCCCTGCTCCCTGGCGGCGTCCTGGTGGCCTACGTCGCCACCACAACTCAGCTATCGCGTCTGGTGGAGGATCTTCGGACCAGCGGCCATTGGACTGAGCCGCGTGCCGAGGAATCCCTGGTGCGCACCTGGCATTTGGACGGACTTTCGGTCCGCCCTGATCACCGAATGATCGGTCACACGGGCTTCTTGGTGGCTGCTCGGCGGCTGGCGCCCGGAACCACGCTGCCGCCACGCCGACGTCGCCCAGCGCCGGGGGCGTACGGCGAGGACTATCTGGCCGCTCGCGGGTTAGGGTCATAGTGACGGGCACGAGGTTTCGATGGGCATGAAGCGTTGATGGGCCGGCTGTGGCTGAGGAGGGGTGCATGAGCGAGGAAGCCAGCGCACGGCTGCGCGAAGTAGAGGCGAGTCTGGGGCAAATCCGCGGTGAACTCGCGGCTCAGCGAGACCACAATGCCCGACTGGTATCGACGTTGCGCGATGCTCGCGAACAGATCGTGCAGCTCAAGGCGGAGGTGGATCGCCTCTCGGAGCCGCCGAATGGATTCGGCACCCTGCTCGCGGTCCATGAGGACGGCACCGTTGATGTGATGGCCAACGGGCGAAAGTTGCGCGTGGCGGTGAGCCCGGAGGTGGCTCTCGCGGATCTACGGGCCGGCCAGGAGGTCATGCTGAATGAGGCTATGAATGTGGTGGCTGAGCGGGGCTTCGAGGACGTGGGGGAATTGGTCACGCTCAAAGAGGTGTTGTCCGACGGCACCCGGGCCTTGGTCGTGGGTCATACCGACGAAGAGCGGGTTGTTCGGCTGGCTGCACCGTTGCAGGCCCTTCGCTTGCGTGCCGGGGATTCCCTGATGCTTGACACTCGTGCCGGCATCGTCAGTGAACGCATTCCCAAGTCCGAGGTTGAGGAACTGGTCCTCGAAGAGGTGCCCGATATCGACTACGAGGACATCGGAGGTCTGGGGGAGCAGATTGAACTGATCAGAGATGCGGTGGAGTTGCCGTTCCTGCATCCCGATTTGTTCGCCGAGCATGAACTCATGCCGCCGAAGGGCATCCTGCTTTACGGTCCGCCTGGGTGCGGCAAGACCCTCATTGCGAAGGCCGTGGCGAATTCCTTGGCCAAAAAGGTGGCTGAACGCACCGGACTAGGGGAGGGACGCTCGTTCTTCTTGAATATCAAGGGTCCGGAACTGCTGAATAAATACGTCGGTGAGACCGAGCGGCACATTCGCCTGGTCTTTCAACGCGCCCGCGAGAAGGCTTCAGAAGGCTTCCCGGTCATTGTCTTCTTCGACGAAATGGATTCGCTGTTCCGAACGCGCGGTTCCGGGGTGTCCAGCGACGTGGAGAACACGATTGTGCCTCAACTGCTCAGTGAGATCGACGGGGTGGAGCGACTGGAAAACGTCATCGTCATCGGTGCCTCGAATCGCGAGGACATGATTGACCCGGCGATCCTTCGCCCAGGTCGGTTGGATGTGAAAATCAAGATTCAACGACCGGATGCCGAAGCGGCAAGGGAAATCTTCAGCAAGTACTTGGTCCCGACACTTCCGCTGCATGTCGATGATTTGCGCGAGCATGGAGAGGATCGAGGGGAGACCTGTCGCGCAATGATCCAACGAGCAGTCGAGTTGATGTATTCGGAAGCGGAAGAAAATCGCTTCCTCGAAGTCACGTACGCGAACGGGGATCGGGAGATTCTCTACTTCAAGGACTTCAACTCCGGTGCGATGATCGAGAACGTGGTTGCGCGCGCAAAGAAGAGTGCGATCAAGGACTTTCTGTCGACCGGCGAAAAGGGAATCCGGGTACAGCACCTGCTAGCCGCTTGTATCGATGAGTTCCGTGAGAATGAGGACTTGCCAAACACCACGAATCCGGACGACTGGGCGCGTATCTCAGGTAAGAAGGGTGAGCGGATTGTCTTTATTCGCACCCTGATCCAGGGCAAGAAGGGCAGTGAGGCTGGTCGATCCATAGTCACGATGGCCACCAATGCCCATACCGGCCAGTACCTCTAGTCGCGGTTGATGGGCCTGAAGATGCGTAGTCGACGACGGGAATCACCGTGACTGTGCATCGGATCATGGGAATCGAGACCGAATACGGCATTACCGTGCAGGGCCATCCAACGATGAACGCCATGTTGACGTCATCGCAAGTTGTGAACGCCTATGCATCAGTGTTGGTAAGTAGGGGACTGCGCAAGGCTCGGTGGGACTACGAAGAGGAGTTCCCACTCCGCGATGCACGCGGCTTTGATCTATCCCGTGCTGATGCGGATCCAACACAGCTGACCGATGAGGATCTCGGCCTAGCCAACGTGATACTCACCAATGGTGCTCGCTTGTATGTGGATCATGCTCACCCGGAGTATTCGAGTCCAGAGGTGACCAATCCCTTGGATGCTGCATTGTGGGATCGGGCAGGCGCGGCGATCATGGCCGAGGCTGCCCAGTTGGCGAGTACGCCGGGCCACCAGTTGCTGCTCTACAAGAACAATACGGATAACAAGGGCGCATCCTACGGCTGCCATGAGAACTACCTCATGCGCCGTGAGACGGCGTTCGCCGACATTGTGCGCCACCTAACTCCGTTCTTCATAACCAGGCAGGTGTTTACCGGTACGGGTCGACTCGGCATCGGACAAGAGGGACGAGTTCCCCGCTACCAACTGACGCAGCGAGCGGACTTCTTCGAAGTTGAGGTTGGCTTGGAGACCACTCTTAAGCGGCCCATTATTAACACCCGTGATGAACCGCACGCAAACCCTGAGCGATACCGCCGCTTGCACGTCATCGTTGGCGATGCAAACCTGAGTGACGTTGCCACATACGTGAAGATGGGGACAACGAGTTTGGTTTTGGCAATGCTGGAAGACGGGTACCTCAGTGGCGTCAACCTTCGCCCAGAGGATCCGGTAGCACAGATGCACGCAGTGAGTCATGACATGACGCTCTCGCATCGAATTCGACTTGAGGATGGGCGAAGTCTGACGGCGCTAGAAATCCAGCAGGAGTTCTGGCAACTGGCCCGCGGTTACCTTGATCAGCACGGTACGGATGAGCAAACCGAAGATGTGATGGATCGCTGGGGGCGCATGTTGGAAGACCTCGGCAAGGATCCGGCTTTGTGTGCAGGCGTCGTCGACTGGGTCGCAAAATGGCAGATGCTCGAAAGTTATCGACGCCGGGATGGACTGTCGTGGGAGTCAATGAAGCTCCAAGCCATTGATCTGCAGTATTCCGATGTTCGACCAGATCGTGGGCTGGCCGGCAGGTTGGAAGAGCGCGGACGACTCGAGCGGTTGTTCTCAGATGCCCAGGTCGCAGAAGCTGTGACGCATCCACCAAGCGACACACGTGCCTGGTTCCGCGGGGAGTGCATGCGACGTTATGGGGAGCACGTTGCAGCCGCTTCTTGGGATTCAGTTGTTTTCGATGTGCCGGCGTCGAATGCCCTCATTCGAGTCCCCACCATGGAGCCAAGCAAGGGCACCCGCGCCCAGGTGCAGGCCTTGCTCGATGCCTGTCCGAGCGCGGGAGACCTCCTGCGCGCGCTCGAACTTGCGGATTCTGACTAGGCTGCCGGTATGCCGGAGATTCGCCGTACTGAGCGCAGTGATTCCCACTCCACCGACCGTGCCGAGGCAGTGGAAGAGCAGGATCTAGAACCCATCGTCCCTACGCAAAATGAGGCCCTCGATGAAGGGGTCGATGCGATTCTGGAGGAGATTGACGCAGTGCTCGAGGAAAACGCCGAGGATTTTGTGAAGTCATTCGTGCAGAAGGGCGGGCAGTGAGCACGCCAAGCCCCCGCCTTACCCCGGCCTACCTTGACCCCACGCACGCGTCCTTCGCGCAGTTCCTGGCAGATATCGACCCCGCGTTAACCACGAGCCGTATGCAGGCGGCCCGCGATGCGGTCGGAGGCTCTCTGGCAGTCCCTCATGGCACCACAGTGGTCGCGCTGCGATGTGCCGAAGGTGCGGTGATGGCAGGCGACCGTCGAGCGACGATGGGCAATGTCATCGCGCAGCGTGACATAGAAAAGGTGTTTCCGGCTGACGACCACAGCCTGGTGGGCATCGCCGGGGTCGCTGGACTATCAGTAGAAATGGTGCGACTTTTCCAAGTCGAATTGGAGCATTACGAGAAGATCGAAGGGGTTCCGCTGTCGACTGACGGCAAGGCCAACAGGCTTGCCGCACTCCTTCGGGGGAATCTGGGTTTGGCCATGCAGGGGTTGGCAGTAGTCGCACTACTCGCCGGCTATGACCTAGACAGGAAACTGGGGCGCATCTTCTCTTACGACGTCACTGGCGGTCGCTATGAGGAGCATGAGTACCACGCCATTGGATCAGGGTCCTTCTTCGCTCGCGGTTCACTCAAGAAGCTCTTCAACCCGGGCGACACGGCGCAGAGTGCAGCTCTGGTCGCACTCCAGGCGCTCTACGACGCGGCAGACGATGACAGCGCCACCGGTGGACCAGACATGTCACGAAAGATCTACCCAGTGATCGGCATCGTCACGGCAGAGGGTGTTCGTATGCTCGAACAGCAGGCCACCGCCGAATTGGCGGCCACCGTTGTCGCGCAGCGTCAGCAGCGACCAGACGGTCCCTTTGCGCCTGAAGGAGCTGCTAGATGAGCGTGCCCTTCTATGTGTCACCTGAGCAGATCACCAAGGACAAGGCCGACTTCGCGCGCAAGGGTATCGCTCGGGGTCGTAGCGTCATCGTGCTGCAGGTCGCCGAGGGAATTCTCTTCGTCGCAGAGAATCCATCGCGTGCCCTGCACAAGGTCAGTGAGATCTACGATCGCATCGCATTCGCGGCCGTCGGCAAGTACAACGAGTTTGAGAATCTACGTGTGGCCGGAGTACGACTGGCCGATATGCGGGGCTATGCCTATGACCGACGGGACGTAAACTGCCGAAGTTTGGCAAACGCCTACGCGCAGACACTCGGCGCCATTTTCACGGAGGCGCAGAAGCCCTACGAGGTTGAGATTGTGGTGGCCGAAGTTGGCACTTCGCTGGACGAGGATCAGATCTATCGACTGACCTTTGACGGTTCCGTCGCCGACGAGCATGGGTATGTGGCCATGGGCGGGCAGGCTGAGGCAATCACGAACGCCCTTGCGGCTGATTGGCGTGAGGGGATGACTCTTGACAGCGGTATCAAGTTGGCTGTTGACCTGCTGGGCCGTCTCGGGGCAGAGGGCGAGCGTCGTCTGGAACCCAATCAGCTCGAGGTTGCCATCCTGGACCGAACCCGGCCTCGCCGTACCTTCCAGCGCATCAACGGCGCACGCTTGAAGGAAGCGCTGGCCTAGTCCGCAAGCGCTGCACCGCAGTATTGCGGCGCATAGAGTGGGAAGGTGCAGCGGCGAATCTTCGGGATTGAGACCGAGTACGGGGTCACCTGCACCTTCCGTGGCCAGCGCAGATTAAGCCCGGATGAGGTGGCCCGCTACCTGTTTCGCCGGGTCGTTTCCTGGGGGCGGAGCAGCAATGTCTTCCTGCGAAACGGCTCCCGCCTGTATCTGGACGTGGGGAGTCACCCGGAATACGCGACCGCCGAATGCGACAGCATTCCGCAACTGATAGCGCATGATCGCGCGGGCGAACGCATCCTTGAGGGTCTTGTCGCTGATGCTGAACGCCGCCTGCGAGATGAGGGCATCAGCGGAGACATCTACCTGTTTAAGAACAACACGGACTCAGCTGGGAACTCCTACGGGTGTCATGAGAACTACCTGGTGGAGCGCAGTGGTGAGTTTGCCCGCATGGCGGACATGCTGATCCCTTTCCTGATCTCCCGCCAGATCCTGGTAGGAGCAGGCAAGGTTCTGCATACACCGCGCGGTTCGGTCTACTGCGTGAGCCAACGAGCAGACCACATCTGGGAAGGGGTCTCTAGCGCCACCACGCGGTCCCGTCCGATCATCAACACCCGTGATGAACCCCATGCTGATGCCGATCAGTATCGACGCTTGCATGTGATCGTGGGCGACTCCAACATGAGCGAGACCACCACGCTGTTAAAGGTTGGCAGCGCTGAGTTGGTCTTGCGCATGCTGGAGTCGGGCGTGATCATGCGTGACCTCTCTTTGGAGAATCCCATTCGCGCCATCCGCGAGATTAGTCATGACATCACGGGTCGCCGCACCGTGCGATTGAACAGTGGACGGGAACTATCAGCGCTCAATATGCAATGGGAATACTTCGAGAAGGCTGCGGATTTCGCAGATCGACGCGGCCTGACAGAGGACCCAGTAATTGCCCGGACGCTCGAACTTTGGGGGCGGGTGTTAAAAGCGCTCGACGGTGACGATCTCAGCGTGATTGAGCGCGAGGTTGACTGGGTCATCAAGATGCGCCTCCTTGAGCGCTATATGGGCAAGCACGACCTGTCTCTCTCGTCGCCGAGGATTGCCCAACTCGACTTGGCGTATCACGATATTTCCCGGTCGCGGGGGCTGTTCTACCTCTTGGAACGCCGCGGCCTGGTGGAACGCGTGACGCGTGACCTGGATGTCTTCGAGGCTAAATCGGTCCCACCGCAGACAACCCGTGCAAAACTGCGCGGCGATTTCGTCAAGCGAGCGCAGGAACGCCATCGCGACTTCACGGTGGACTGGGTGCACTTGAAGCTCAATGACCAAGCGCAGCGCACTGTGCTGTGCAAAGACCCATTCGCCAGTGTGGATGAGCGTGTCGAGCGCCTCATCGCAAGTATGTGAACCGGGCCAACTACCATCAATCCATGCGAACACTTTCTCGTCTTGCCATAGCCTGCGCCGCTCTGCCCCTCGTTGCGGCCACCGCCGCCTGTTCAAGCGGCGAAAACGCCACGGTCGACGAAGGAAGCGCCGCCAGCGTTGCCGTCATCACGTCCGACTGTTCGGTCGGTGCACCCGGTACTCCGCAGACCACTGCACCTGCTGGGGCGGCGGTGAGTACTGGACTTTGGGTGCAGTGGGAAGGGGAGGGTGCCCCAATCATGAGCGTCAGCGACGATGCACCACCGGTGAGTGAACTGGTCATTGCAGATTTGGTCGAGGGGGATGGTGCCGCGGTCGCCCCAGGCGGCACGCTGACGGTGAATTACTGCGGGGTTGGGTTGGCGAGTGGAGAGATCTTCGATTCCTCCTGGACACGCGGTGAGCCGATCACCTTCCCGCTTGATGGTTTGATCCAAGGTTGGATCGACGGCCTCCCGGGAATGAAGGTCGGCGGCAAGCGCGTTCTGGTGATCCCGGGGTCCTTGGCCTACGGCAGCAACCCACCACCTGGCATCGAGCCGGACGAGACGCTGGCGTTCGCTATCGAACTGACGGCCGCAGCATGAGCGGCCTGGAACGCCCAGAGATCGAACCCATCGACGGTCCGGCACCGGAGGTTCTGGTCATCGAGGATCTCGTGGTTGGCGATGGGGCCGAGGCCAAAGCTGGTGGTCGGGTGCGTGTCCACTATCTCGGCGTGGACTTTGAGTCCGGTGAGGAGTTTGACGCCTCGTGGAATCGGGGGGAGTCGATCGAGTTCCCGCTGAGCGGACTCATTGCCGGTTGGCAGGAGGGGATTCCGGGCATGCGCGTTGGTGGTCGCCGACAGTTGATTATCCCTCCTGATCTGGCCTACGGCCGTTCCGGTGGGCATCGGCTCTCGGGGCGGACCTTGGTGTTCGTCATCGACCTGCTGGGCGTCCAGTAGATCCACGTTGCGTATGCCACGTATCCGATAGCCATGACCACCACACGGGTAGACCGCACGGAGCGGCTGCTCAACCTGGTGATTTGTCTGCTCGCTGCGCGCGCGCCGGTTCATCGATCGCAGATTCGCGAGCGGATACCTGGCTATCCGCAGGGGGATGCTGCCTTTGAGCGCATGTTCGAACGGGACAAAGACGAGTTGCGCGGAATGGGCATCCCCCTGCAGACGGTCCTGGATGCCCACGGGGACGTCCTGGGCTACCGGGTTGAGCGAACGCAGGCGCAGCTGCCAGCGATCACCGTGACCGCAACTGAGCGAGCTGTGCTCGCCGTTGCCGCGACCGTCTGGGACGCGACTGTCGCGCAGTCAACAGCGGTGCTTGGGGCGCGCAAGTTCGAGGCGGCCGCTACCGCTGCCGAGGCCGATCCGGACACTGGGCCTTTGGGTACTGGGCCTTTGGGTACTGGACCCTTGGACGAGGGTTTCCTGGCCCCGCGGCTTGCCTCCCATGATGCGGCCCTCATTCCGCTGCTGACCGCCGTACACCGCACCCTGCAGGTGGCATTCGATTACCGCACGGCCGGTGCCAGTGAGGTTGTCCGTCGTCAGGTAGAACCGTGGGCGTTGATCTCTGATCAAGGCCACTGGTACGTCCTCGGTTTCGATCTGGATCGTGCGGCACCTCGGATTTTTCGCGTGTCCCGATTCATCGGTGACGTCGAACTCACCGATCGTCTCCAGACACAGCCACGACCATCGGATTTGGATGCCGCGCACCTTCGATCCCTCTTGGCTCCCACCGATCCCGAAGGTCCGGTTTCCGCGAGCGTGCATGTCGAGGCGGGTCAAGCCGCGGAACTACGTCGCCTGGCGACGGATGCAGGTGGTGGCCGCTGGACGAGCCAGGTTGACTCGGTAATCGACGTGCAGACTGCTAGCCGCGAACAGTTGCTAGCGGCCATCTGCGCTGCAGGAGCCGCGGCGACCGTGCAGGACCCGCCCGACGTGCGCCAGGACGTTAAGGCCGCCCTCACGCGGATACTCGAGCGACATTCGGTAGTTCGATGAACATCACGACTGCCGCGGAACGCCTTAGTCGTCTGATGGCGCTGGTGCCTTGGCTGATGCAACATGATGGTGTCACTGTCGACGTGGCTGCTGCCCACTTCGGGGTCTCACGTGAGCAACTGGAAAAGGACCTATGGCTGCTAATCGTGTGTGGCCTGCCTGGCTACGGACCGGACCAACTCGTCGACATTCAGTTCTGGGATGACGGAATCCATGTGATCGATCCGCAGGTGCTGGATCGCCCATTGCGGCTTACTGAGGCGGAGGCCACTGCCCTGATGTTGGGGGTTCGCATGCTGGCTCAGATTCCTGGCTCGCATGATCGCGATGCATTGATCTCGCTGACCACCAAGCTTGACCAGGCTCTTGACCTTCCAGAGGATCTACCGATCGTGGTGGAATCCGCGAATCCTGCGGTGGTGAACACCGTCCACCAGGCCGTTCAACAGGGACGAGCACTTCAACTTCGCTACGCCGGTGCCACGGCCGACGCCATCACCGAACGCGTGGTCCACCCCCGGCGGATGTTGGTAGATCCGCCGCCGCCTGCGTTGCTGGCGTACTGCGAGAGCGCCGGAGCGATGCGCACCTTCCGCCTCGACCGGATCCAGGACGCGCAGATAGTGGAAAAGGGTCAGGACCTGGCGCCTGCCGGTGACGCGGCTGTGGATTTACCCTCCGCGGAGCCCCTGCAGCGGGCAGTCTTGATCCTGGATCCGCAAGTCCGATGGGCCCTTGATGTCTACGGTCTGCTCAACCCAGTTGCCGCTCCCGACGGTCGGGTGGAGGCTGAGCTGCCCTTCTGGGATCCCCGCTGGGTGGTGCGATTGGTCCTGGGCCTACGAGGATTCGCCGAGGTGGTCAGCCCACCCGCTCTGCGCCAGGCCGTGGCCGTGGCCGCTGAAGCGGCCCTGGCGGGATACGCTGAGCCCGCTACTGGGTGAGATTCGGCGCCCAGTGCCCTGTCGAGTAGTGACCTGTTAAGTCAGCACAAGGGAAGGTTCGAAGGATGTTCTCTCAACTCCGCGGCTGGGAATGGCTGATTATCGTCGCACTTGTGCTGCTGCTATTCGGGGCGAAGCGCCTTCCTGATGCCGCTCGCGGTCTCGGTCGCTCCTTACGCATTTTCAAAGCCGAGACCAAGGGCCTTGCGGAGGACGGCAAGGGAACAGCGGCCAAACCAGCAGGCGAGCTTTCGGCTCAGGCCGCCGAAGCGTCTGAGGAGACGGTCAAGCCCAGCAAGTCAACTCGTTCCGCAAAGTCTGCAAAGGACACCGCGGAAGGCTGATGCCCGGCACGAGCAAAGCGAATAAGCCTGGTCGATCATCGGCGATGCCGCTGACCGACCACCTTCGCGAATTGCGCAATCGCCTCGTCAAGGCCGGTATTGCAATTCTTGCCGGCATGGTGGTCGGCTGGGTGTTCTATCCGCAACTCTTCGGAATCCTTTCAGCACCGTTCGAGGATGTGGTTGCTCAGGCCCGTGCTGAGGGTCGCACGGTGGTATTGGCGCTTACCGGGGTTGGTGATCCATTCGTGCTGCAGTTGCAGGTAGCTGCAGTCGCTGGGCTGCTGCTCAGTAGCCCTGTCTGGCTCTACCAGATCTGGCGCTTTGTGACACCTGGTCTGCACCGCAATGAGCGACGCTGGGCAATTGGCTTCGTCCTGGTTGCGACACCCCTCTTCGCAGCGGGCGTACTTCTGGCATACACGGTGCTGCCCATCGGGCTGGACATCCTCTTCGGTTTTACTCCCGAGGGTGTGGAGAACATCGTTTCAGTCGATCGGTACCTCTCGTTTTTCTTACGCACGATCATCGTGTTTGGAGTTGGCTTCCTCGTACCCTTGATGCTGGTTCTGCTGAATTTCGCCGGCGTTCTCAGTGGCAAGCGGCTGTTGTCATGGTGGCGATGGATCATCATCACCGTGGTGATCTTCGCGGCCATCGCAACGCCAACCGGGGATCCCATCAACCTCATCCTGCTAGCTGGACCAATCATGGTGCTGGTCATGATCGCCGTTGGCATTTCACTCCTGAACGACCGACGCAGAGCGCGTCGTCGTAGCCCCGACCAGTTGGCGCTAGCCGATCTGGATGACGACGAAGCATCGCCCGAACCCGTGGCATCCTCCGATGCCGAACTTGTTGGCGATTCAGTGGCGGACAGTGGCCAGACTTCTTCGGATGGTCAGGTAGTGAAGGATGAGCCCTGATGCGTGCCGATGGACCCGTGTACCTGATCGTCAATCCGCGAGCTGGCCGTGGACGGGCCGCTGCGGGCGCTGCAGCGGCGACGGCTGCGCTAGGTGCTGCTGAGCTACCTGTTCTGGTGCGTGAGCCGAAGTCCGCCGCGCAGGCCATCGACCAGGCAGCTCAAGCGTGGAGCCAGGGTGCCCGGGCGGTGGTGGCCTGCGGTGGGGATGGCACGCTGAATCGCGTCCTGCAGGGGCTCATGCGGGCCAGCAAGGCCGGTGAGCTGCCTGCCTTGGGCCTGATGCCGGCGGGCACTGGTAATGACAATGCACGCTCCCTGGGCGTGCCAGTGGACCTTGGCAAGGCCGCGCAGGCGCTCGTTGCAGACCTGCAGCACCAGCGCAGCAAAGTGGTGGATGTTGCTCGAGTACGAACTACGCAGGACGACGGATGGTTCATCGGCGTGCTGTCGACCGGGTTTGATTCCAGCGTCAACGAGCGGGCAAATCGTCGGAAGTGGCCTGCGGGGCGAGCCAAGTACATCCTGGCGATGCTTGGTGAGCTGGGAGCCTTTCAACCGGTCGACTACCAGGTCACCGTTGACGGCAGTCAGACCAGCGGGTTGGGCATGTTGGTCGCGGTAGGCAACGGGGCCAATTACGGCGGCGGAATGCGGGTGTGTCCGTCGGCACGTGTGGATGACGGGCAACTGGAACTCACCTGGGTTGGACCGGTTAGCAAGCCGGCATTCCTGAGAGTGTTCCCCAGGGTGTTCGCGGGCACGCATCTTGCACATCCCCAGGTTCGAGCCTTCAGTGGGAGTCGAGTGAGCATCGATGCTCGCGGTCAAGTGGCCTACGCTGACGGAGAGCGGTTCGGTGCCCTCCCAGTTGATATCGAACTTGAAACCGGTGCACTGGAAGTCGTCGGAGCCTCCAACTCAGCTGCTGCGTAGCCTGAGACCATGTCATCCCCGGCAGAACGTTATGCCGCGGCCATTCGTCGACAGGCCGGTCAGCAGGCGACCGATACAGGTTCGCGGCTTGAGCGCTTTCAGTTGCAGTACTCGTTCCCACTCGATGAGTTCCAGCGTCAGGCATGCAGGAGTCTGGAATCCGGCCACGGTGTCCTGGTGGCCGCACCAACGGGTGCCGGCAAGACCGTCATAGGGGAGTTCGCGGTTTACCTGGCACTGGAAGCCGACCGTAAATGTTTCTACACCACGCCGATCAAGGCCTTGAGCAATCAGAAGTACCACGATCTGGTCGAACAATATGGGTCTGCGCAGGTCGGCCTGCTCACCGGTGATGTCTCGATCAATGGTGAAGCACCTATCGTGGTGATGACCACCGAAGTATTGCGCAACATGATTTACGCGAAGTCCAGCACGCTGCATGCACTCTCCTACGTGGTCATGGATGAGGTGCATTACCTAGCGGATCGATTTCGCGGTGGTGTTTGGGAGGAGGTGATCATTCACCTGCCGGAATCAGTCACGGTGGTTGCGCTGTCCGCAACTGTCAGTAATGCTGAGGAATTCGGTGAGTGGCTCGCCACCGTACGAGGCCGAACCGACATCATCGTGGACGAACATCGTCCGGTGCCCCTCTGGCAGCACGTCATGGTGGGTCACCAACTTCTCGACCTATTTGCTGATAGCGATCGAAACGATGTGAACCCGGAATTGATTCGGATTGCTCGCGAGGAGGCGCGTCAGGACCACGGGCCAGCCCATCATCGTGGTCGAGGGCGACGCACCCGTCGAAGTCTCGCCACACCACGACGAAGTGCCGTGGTTGAACGTTTGGAACGGGATGGCTTGCTACCCGCCATAACCTTTGTCTTCAGTCGTGCCGGTTGCGACGACGCTGTGCAGCAGTGCCGCGATTCAGGAATCCGACTAACCACTGCACATGAGCGCGCGGCCATCCGGGATGTTGCCATGGCGGGTACGCGGACCATCAGTCCTGAGGACCTGCATGCACTCGGTTTCGAGGACTGGCTGGATGCGTGGGAACGAGGCTTGGCCAGTCACCATGCAGGACTCCTCCCGGCATTCAAGGAGATCGTGGAGCAGTGTTTCCAACAAGGCTGGATGAAGGTTGTCTTCGCCACTGAAACTTTGGCGCTGGGCATCAACATGCCAGCGCGCTCGGTGGTACTTGAACGACTCGTGAAGTGGAATGGTGAAACCCATGTCGAACTGACCCCCGGCGAATACACGCAACTCACCGGACGAGCTGGTCGACGCGGCATTGATGTTGAAGGTCATGGCATCGTCGTTTGGCATGCCGACCTCGACCCCAGGGTCTTGGCTGGCTTGGCGTCAACCCGTACCTACCCGCTGCGGTCGAGTTTTCAACCGTCCTACAACATGGCCGTCAACCTCGTCGAGAACCTTGGCGCCCATCAGGCGCGCGAAGTCTTGGAAACCTCCTTTGCTCAGTTCCAAGCCGATCGCAGTGTTGTCGGCTTGGCCACCCAGATCAGACGCCTGGAGGAGGCTGCGGAGGGGTATCGCGAGGCGATGGACTGCCACCTCGGTGATTTCGGCGAATATGCCGCGCTACGCCAGGCCCTGAACTTCCGAGAGCGCGGAACGGCACGGGAGGCCAACTCCCGCAGGCGCCAGGCCGTCATCGCCTCGCTACAGGACCTGCATCCCGGTGATGTCATCTGGCCACCCACGGGGCGACGTTCCGGGCCCCTGGTGGTGTTACAGGTGCCCGGCACCGTGCCGGGGGAGGACCCTCGGCCAACAGTGCTGTCAACGGAACGGCAGGTTCGTCGGCTTTCCGCCACAGACCTGGTTGCGCCAGTTTCATCGCTGGCGCGTCTGCGAATTCCCAAGGGGTTCAACGCGCGTAACCCGGCGCATCGTCGTGACTTAGCGAACACACTGCGTCTGCGGTCTGAAGATATGGAAGCCCCGAGTCGACCGCGACAGTCGCGGGGCGAAGATGACGAGGTTGTCGCGTTGCGTGGGGCCCTGCGTCAACATCCATGCCACGGGTGCTCTGATCGAGAGCAGCATGCTCGCTGGGCAGAACGCCTGCGACGAGTTGACCAAGAACTAAGGGACTTGCAGGAGCGCGTTGCTGGGCGCACGAGTTCGATCGCCCGGCGGTTCGACCGCATCTGCGAGGTGCTGGTAGACCTCGGGTATCTGAAACTCCACAACGATCAGCTCACCGTGACAATCCACGGACGCACACTGCAAAGGCTCTACAGCGAGGCAGATCTGCTGATCGCACAGTGCCTGCGTGAAGGAATCTGGCGCGATCTTTCACCCGCGGATCTAGCAGCGGTCTGCTCAACACTGGTCTACGAGGGGCGAGGCTCGCAGGCCGAACAGGCGCCACGCATACCCAGCCTGGGAGTGGAAGCCACCCTGGTTGAGATGGTGGCCATCCAAGGCATGTTGCGTGACGCAGAGGCACGGCAGGGGTTGTCCATTACGCCCGACCTGGATGCAGGTTTTGCCTGGGTGGCACACCGATGGGCTAGTGGCATGGATCTTGGCAAGGTGCTCGCGGCAACAGAACTCTCGGCGGGGGACTTCGTGCGGGTGACCAGGCAGTTGATCGATCTCTTGGGCCAAATTGAAGCGGCGGTCACGCAGGCAGCGGGTGGTGATGCTGATCCGCTGGCCCAGACCGTTGCCACGGCGAAAGCGTCGCTAGCCAGGGGAGTGGTCTACTGACAGCTCCTGTGCGTTCAGCGCGGTAGCACTGCGAATTTTGCTACACCCCACTCCTGTTGTAAGGCGGCCAACGTAGACGGGTCACGCGGAGTGCTGGGTAGCAGGATGTTGTCGGGGACTGGCAGATCACGGGCCAGACGTACCACCGGTGCCGCTGCGCGGATAGCCTCGGCATGGTCCTGCAAGAGACCGACTAACCGAGGTGTCAGCGGCTTGATGGGCTCCGCGCAGGCCGCCAGGATTCCGTCCAGGTCGCCAAACGCATCAATCAGGCTCGCAGCAGTCTTGGCACCGATGCCGGGGACGCCCGGTAGCCCGTCGGATGGGTCCCCGCGCAGCACGGCAAAGTCCGCGTAGCGGTCCGGCGGCACCCCAAACTTAGTTGTCGCCGCGGCAGCATCAAGCAAAGGCCAGGCATCCATGCCTCCGGCCGCCGTGTATAGCAGGCTAACTTGACGGGCATCGTCGATCACCTGCACCAGATCTCGGTCGCCACTCACAACCACAACCGGGCCCGGTACCCGGCTAGCCAACGTTGCGATGACGTCATCGGCCTCGAAGTCCCGATGGCCGGGACGCGCAATACCGAGAGCGTCAAGGAGCGCAGCAATCGCGCCAATCTGCGGGCCGAGCGTGTCAGGCTCTACCTCCGATTCGTCATCGGTGTCGGCAACGCGATGGGTCTTGTAGGAGGGCACCAACTCCACGCGCCAGGCTGGGCGCCAATTCATGTCCCAGCAGGCGGCGACTCGATCGGCTCCGGTTCGGGCCACTAGGCGCTGCAGGGTCGTAAAGAAACCGCGAACGGCATTATGGGGAAAGCCGTCCGGTGCGGTCATCGACTCTGGGAGGGCGAAGTAGGAACGGTAGTACAGCGAGGCGGAATCGAGCAGCAATGCAGGTGCGGGCACCCGCTGATTCTGCCGGGTCGGCACCCCGGGGTCGATGCACTGCCAGTTACGGTGAACCCATGACGTTGTACCAGCGCCTACGGCAAACTCAACAAGCGGCGCGATCTGCTGGCGTGGACGCCCTCTTCGTCACCCCGGGCCCGGATCTGCGGTACCTCGTTGGCTACGACGCCGTCGCCCTTGAGCGCCTTACCTGCCTGGTCATTCCCGCGGACGCCGAACCGGTGCTGGTGCTGCCGGCGCTGGAGGTGCTCGCCGCACGAGCGAGCGGTCTTGAGGAACAAGGCGTCAGCCTGCTGCCCTGGCAGGAGACCGAAGACCCGTGGGCCCTCGTGGCAGGGCTGGTCGCTGGGGCGGCCTGTGTGGCGGTTGACGACCGCATGTGGGCGGTGCAGGCCCTGCGGGCACGTCGAGCGCTGCCGGCAGCGGAGCAGGTAGCGGCGGGCACCATCCTGCAGGACCTGCGGATGGTCAAAGACCCAGGCGAGGTAGCTGCTTTGACGGCGGCCGGCTCGGCCATCGACTGGGTTCATGCTCAGGTCCCAGATCTGCTCCGACCAGGGCGCACCGAACGTGAAGTGGGCGCCGATATCGCCGAGTTGATCCTCGAGGCTGGGCACAGTCAGGTTGACTTCGTCATTGTCGCCAGCGGACCCAACGGCGCCAGCCCGCACCATGCGGTGTCAGACCGCATCCTGCAGCTGCACGATGCGGTTGTCGTGGATATCGGCGGAACTATGCCGTCGGGCTATTGCAGTGACTGCACCCGCACCTATGCACTGGGTGACCCGGATTCGGAATTCCGCGATCACTACGCGGCGCTTCAACAGGCTCAGTCGCGCGCCGTCGACGCCGTACTTCCTGGTCGTACCTGTGCCTCCATTGATGCCGTCGCCCGGGATTACCTGACACAAGCCGGCCTAGGGGAGTCCTTCATTCACCGCACCGGCCACGGCATCGGATTGGAAACTCACGAGGATCCCTACATCGTGGCCGGTAACGATCGTGCTCTCCAACCAGGCATGGCCTTCAGCGTTGAGCCCGGCTTCTACTTCGCAGATCGATTCGGTGCGCGGATCGAGGACATCGTGGTGTGCACTGCTGACGGAGTGGAAGTGCTGAACCAGCGACCCCGTGATCTGCTTTGTGTCTAAGTGGCCCTAAGGCCCTTAGGCCATGACGCTCATGACGCCCATGACCGAGACGGCGCCATTGCTGCGCTGGCCCCTTGCGGTGCCCACTGCGATCCTTGGCGGACTTGCGCTGTGGGCATCGTTCCCCCCGGTGGGATGGTCGTACCTGTCTGGAATCGGGGTCGCACTCATCGTGGCTGCGGTGTTTCGTGCGGGGATCTGGCGAGGCTTGCTGTGCGGACTGCTGGCCGGTTGGGCGATGTTCCTGCCAAT
Organism: Actinomycetales bacterium; assembly: GCA_018970765.1. Lineage (GTDB taxonomy): Bacteria > Actinomycetota > Actinomycetes > S36-B12 > S36-B12 > REEB426. Next base: position 4,438 of record JAGWVT010000019.1, on the reverse strand, counting down.
GCTTGTCTGGCTTCAGGTCGTTGGTCCCGATGCATGGCTGCTCTTGGCAACGCTCTGTGCGGCTTGGGTGGGCCTGTTTGGCCTGGCTGCTGCTCTGATCACTCGGCTTCAGCAATGGCCTTTCTGGGTGATCGGCGTGGCTGCCTTATGGGTGCTGGTCGAAGGTCTGCGCAGTCGCTACCCCTGGGGCGGCTTTGCTTGGGGCAGGTTGGGCTTCGCGCAGCCGGACACGCCATTTGGCCCGTCCGCGGCACTGCTTGGGATGGCGGGCACGAGTTTTCTTGTCGCGCTGACCGGGACGCTGCTCTTGGCCCTGGCTATCGCGTTGCGTCAGGGCCCCCGAACCGCCGTCCTGGTGCGCACGGTGGCAGTGGTCGTCGTTTCCCTGGTAGTAGTCGGGATAGGTGTTTTGTTGCCGCGATGGGCGAGCTCCTCGGCCGCACAGACAGCCATCGTTGCGATCGTGCAGGGTGGAACGCCACAACTTGGCATGGGCGCGATGGACGTTCGCCGGGCAGTGCTGCAAAATCACGCGGACCAAACCGCCGCCCTCGCTGTCGCAATCGATTCTGGCGAAGTGCCACAGCCAGGGCTCGTGCTCTGGCCGGAGAACTCATCGGACATCGATCCGTTCATCGACGCTGATGCTGGCGCCCAGATCATGGCGGCAGCGCGGCAGGTCGGTGCGCCGATTCTGGTTGGTGCGGTGCTTGAAGTTCCGGAGGATCCAGCACACATCCGCAACGCCGCCGTGGAATGGGATCCGGTGCTCGGGGCAGACGAGGTGTATGTGAAACGACATCTCGTTCCCTTTGGGGAGTTTGTTCCGTACCGCGAAGCCCTGGCTCAGTACATCGACCGCCTGCAGCGGGTCAGCCGGGATTTCCAGCCTGGGGATGTGCCGGGAAACATGATGATTGGCGGCATCCCGATAGGAGTCGTGATTTGCTTCGAGGTGTCCAATGACTCGGTCGTCCGCGACGTGGTAGCGCAGGGAGCGCAGCTCATTGCGGTGCTGACCAACAATGCGACGTTTGGCGGAACCGCGCAGCCGGAGCAGCAACTCCAGATCGAACGCATGCGGGCTATCGAGACGTACCGCGTCGTTGCCGTGGCAGCCACCAGCGGAATCTCTGCAGTCATTGGGCCGAGCGGCGACGTTGAACAGCAGTTGGGCGAACCGCAGACTGGCTACCTGGTTGCCGAGGTCCCGCGTGAGCAGCGTCAGATGCCGGGGGTCTTCCTAGGTGGCTGGCTTGAGGGTCTGCTCAGCCTGGTAGCTCTCGGGACCTTGGTCGCGGCAGTGATCCACACCTCACGGAGCGCTGGCGCAACACGACGAGAGTGCTGACGGCCACGTACAGTGGGGTAGTGCCCGAGCTTCCCGGACTAGGTCGCGCTGTCGTGGTTATTCCGACATACAACGAACTCGCTAACCTGCCGGTGATTGCGTCGGGTGTTCGGGCCGCTGTGCCGGACCTGGACATCCTCATCGTTGATGACAACTCCCCGGACGGCACGGGAGCATTAGCCGATCAACTGGCCAGCAACGACGCCGCCATTTCCGTGCTCCATCGACCCGGCAAGTCGGGCCTAGGCAAGGCGTATCTGGCTGGCTTTGACGAGGCTCTTTCGCGCGGCTACGACGTGATTATGGAAATGGATGCGGACGGATCGCATCAGCCTGAGCAACTGCCGGATCTACTCGCTGCACTGCCTGAAGCTGACCTGGTGCTTGGGGCCCGCTGGGTCCCTGGCGGCGGGGCCCTCAATTGGCCCAAGCATCGTGAGTGGCTATCCAGAGGTGGCAATTTCTACACCCGCATGATGTTGGGGATACCACTGCACGATGCCACGGGTGGATTTCGCGCGTTTCGTGCCTCCACGTTACGGGCGCTGGACCTGCAGGAGGTCGATTCCCAGGGCTACTGCTTCCAAGTCGATCTAGCCTGGCGGGCAGTACAGCGTGGCCTGCGGGTGCAGGAGGTGCCCATCACCTTCATCGAACGGACGGCGGGTACCAGCAAGATGAGTCAGCGCATCGTGGCTGAGGCGCTGTGGCGAGTAACCGTATGGGGCATGCAAAACCGCCTCGGCATTCAAAAGACGTCTAATACAAAGACTTGAGGGTCCGACCGGGATCATCCCGGCCGAACCCTCAAGAAGAATCTATGCAGAGCGACGTACGGACAATTCGCCAGCATGCAGCAGGGCCAAGCGCTCTTCGAGAAGTTCCTCGAGTTCGGCGATGCTGCGACGCTCAAGCAGCATGTCCCAGTGCGTGCGAGTCGGGCGTACCACACGCTCAACCGGCGTAGCTACCTTGGCTGATGGCACATCGATCTGTGCCGTGGCCCCGCACCGACATGCCCACTCGCTGGGCAGGTCCTCGGCTTCCGCCGCAAAGGGGACGAGGGAACGATGCCCATTGGGGCATCGGTAGGTGACATAGTGCCGTTCCGCGGGCTCAACACCCTCGTCACGCTCGTAACTCACCCATCCCAATCGGGATCCGCGCATGGACTCGGCCATCGCACACTCCTTCCTGGTTGCCTGCGGCCCGGTTGCCACCGCCATGCACCAATGTCATGACGATGCCGGGCCGCGCTTACGCCTTGGACGCAGCACGACCGAATCTGGTTCCCGGTGGCTGATGTCGCCACTTTGGCAGGTTTTCCGCACCCGAGGCCCGTTCAGGACGAGTCTGTGGACGAAGGTCCCAATTCCACCCCGAACGCCGATAAGGTGGATTATGTCAGATTACACCAGACTAGGCGTTTGCGAGCTCCTCGACTGGCGGGCAGGAGCAGATCAGGTTTCGGTCTCCGAAGGCGCCATCGATGCGACGCGTGAACGGCCAAACCTTGGCTCGGTGCTGCTGTGGCATCGGATATGCAGCCAGTTGGCGGGCGTACGGCAAGGTCCAGTCGCCCAGCAGGCATTCGGCCGTATGTGGTGCCTGTCGCAGCGGGCTGTCAGTGAGCGACCAGGTGCCATCAGCCACCGCGGCGATCTCCCCGCGGATTGCCACCATGGCATCGATGAAGCGCTCAACTTCTGCCAGGTCCTCACTCTCGGTCGGTTCCACCATGAGGGTGCCAGCAACCGGGAATGACATCGTCGGCGCGTGGAAGCCGTAGTCCATGAGCCGCTTGGCTACGTCGTCCACGGTTACGCCCGTTTCCGCGGTGATCCCGCGCAGGTCCAGGATGCACTCGTGAGCTACCAGTCCTGAACTTCCGGTGTACAGAATTGGATAGTGCGGCGCGAGGCGCGCAGCAATGTAGTTCGCGCTCAGGATGGCCACCTGGGTTGCCCGGCGCAGCCCAGCTGGGCCCATCAGGCGGATATAGGTCCACGGAATAGGCAGGATCCCGGCGCTGCCCCAGGGTGCTCCACTAACCGGTCCGGCTCCCCCGTTTGCGAAGCCCATCGCACCGGGTCCGCATTCGGGTCGGAGGGGATGATTTGGCAGGTAGGGCGCCAGGTGTGCGCGCACAGCCACTGGACCGACGCCTGGGCCGCCCCCGCCGTGTGGAATGCAGAACGTCTTGTGCAGGTTCAGGTGTGACACGTCAGCACCGAATTTTCCAGGGCGCGCCAGACCGACCAGCGCGTTGAGGTTGGCGCCATCCACGTACACCTGGCCGCCTGCGTCGTGGACTGCTGCGCAGATATCCCGCACTGCCGCCTCGAAAACACCGTGCGTGGATGGGTACGTGATCATCAGGGCCGCAAGATTCCCTTGATGTTCACTGATGCGGGCATGCAGGTCGGCAAGATCGACATTGCCAAGGTCATCGCAACGCACTACGACCACCCGCATGCCGGCCATGACGGCGCTCGCCGCATTGGTGCCATGTGCACTACTGGGAATCAGGCAGATGTCGCGGTGCGCCTCTCCGCGAGCTTGGTGGTAGCCGCGAATGGCCAGCAGCCCGGCGAATTCACCCTGTGAACCGGCATTGGGCTGCAGGCTCACTGCGTCGTAGCCGGTGATTTCTGATAACCAGGCCTCTAGGTCGCGGATGAGTGACAGATATCCCTGTGCTTGGTCCATGGGTGCAAAGGGATGGATATCGGCGAACTCCCGCCAGGTGATTCCTGCCATCTCGGTCGTGGCATTCAACTTCATCGTGCAAGAGCCAAGTGGAATCATCGACCGGTCCAAGGCGATGTCACGATCAGCCAGCTGGCGCAGGTATCGAAGCATGGACGTCTCACTGTGGTGTCGGTTGAACACCGGGTGAGCCAAGTAGCCGGATTTGCGAATCAGCGCGTCATCCCAGTTTGGTTGTCCCGTCGGCGCAGATCCCGCGGCCGGGCTCACCGCGATGGTGCTGCCCTGTCCCACAGTGTCCACATAGGCGTCCACCAAAGCTTGGATCTCGTCCAGCGTTGTGCATTCGTCCGTCGTCACCGAAACGGTATCGGCGTC
>JAGWVT010000081.1 GCA_018970765.1 Actinomycetales bacterium | reverse complement strand
CAGCGGGCCGGACGCCTGCTCTCGGCTTTCATTGACGACATGTCGAACTGGTACGTGCGTCGATCGCGGCGCAGGTTCTGGGACGGCGACCCGGCTGCACTGGCATCGCTGCACGAGGCCCTGCGGATCACCACGCTCTGCCTAGCACCATTCACTCCATTTATTGCTGAGCGCGTCTGGCAGGACCTGTTCCGAGACAGTGAACCAGCCGACTGGACCTCGGTGCACCTAGCCGCTTGGCCGACCGTAGATGTGACCTTGATCGACGAGCGACTGGAAAGCGATGTGCAACTGGTCCGGCGCATCGTCGAACTGGGTCGAGCCGCACGTGCCAGTAGCAGCGTCAAGACACGGCAGCCACTTTCCCGGGCTCTGGTTGCGGCCGGTGGCTGGTCGGGGTTGAGCGACGAACTTCGCGAGCAGATCAGCGATGAACTGAATGTGCTTCGGGTTGACGACCTCGGTGAAACCGACTCGGGGTTCGTAGATGTGGCCATCAAGGCAAACTTCCGTTCCCTGGGTGGCAAATTTGGTAAGCAGACGCCGGATGTCGCTGCGGCGATTGCGGCCAGCGACCCGGTTGGGCTGCTGAGTGACATTCGAGCCGATGGCGGTGCAGTGCTGACCGTGCCCGCACTGGGTGACGTTCGCATCGAGGAGTCGGATCTTGTCGTCACCGAGACCCCACGCGAGGGGTGGGCCGTGGCGGCCGAAGGCGGGGAGAGCATCGCCCTTGACTTGGCACTCACTGATGAACTGCGGCGTGCAGGGCTGGCCCGCGAGGTGGTTCGCGGCATTCAGGAAGCGCGCAAGCAGGCCGGGTTCGAGGTCGCAGACCGCATCCATCTGTGGTGGTCTGCGCGCAGTGCGCACGCGTCGCAGGCCTTGGCGGAATACGCCGATCGCATTGCCGACGAAGTACTGGCAACTCAGATCGTCGAAGTACCCGAGGATGTTGCCGGACCGGGTGCACCTGCAATCGAGGTGGACCTGGCGGAGTTTGGCCTGCGCGCCTGGATTGCGCGCACCTAGAACCTAGGCGGCGCCCCCCGCACCGCCGTTACCGACGGCTGCGCCAGGGGCGGGGGCGGTGGGCGTGTAGGTGAAGGACCCGTCTGGACTCACGGCAGCTGAGCCCTGCGGCGGGCTCGTGGACACCCCGCCCACCCCGCCATTTCCGATGGTCGCACCCGTGCCGCCGTTTCCGCCGCTGCCGCCAACGCCGCCGATCCCGCCCCTTCCGCCGGTGCCGCCAACGCCGCCGATCCCGGCGTTTCCGCCGCTGCCCCCAGCGCCACCGACACCGTCCTGACCTGAGCCAAGGGCTGCGCCGCCGACACCCCCGTCACCGCCTGCTCCGCCGTTGCTGGTTGGCGCACTGCCTGCCGCACTGCCTGCCGCACTGCCTGCCGCACTGCCTGCCGCACTGCCTGCCGCACTTGCACTAGGAGCCCCGTCACCGCCGACACCCCCGTCACCGCCTGCTCCGCCGTTGCCGGATAACAGCCCGCCTCTGCCACCATTGCCGCCCGGGCCACCATTGCCGCCCGTGGCTCCTGCACCGCCCTTGCCCCCTGCGCCACCGGTGCCAACCAAGATTCCGCCGGCGCCGCCTTCGCCGCCTGCGCCACCGTGCACACTGCTGCCAGCTATACCGGACGTGGTTCCGGCGGCACCGTTGCCACCGTTGCCACCGCTGCCGTACCGCCCGGCGTTGCCACCATCGCCGCCCGAACAGAAACCGTGACCGCCGCAGAATTGCGGGGCATCGCCACCATTGCCAGCCCTACCGCCATACAACCCGGCGTTGCCGCCATCACCGCCATTGAAGCCGTTGCCCCCGTTGCCAAGGATTCGGCCAGCATCCCCGCCGTCACATGTCTGGTCGCTTGGGCAGGTCGTCCCGTCGTAGGAGAAGCCGTTGCCGATAAGCAGGCCCGCATCCGGGTTTGCAGCGGTGCCGTCCCTGAACAACACGTCCAGGCACGCGGTGGACTTAGCCCTAATGCGCTTGATCAGGTTTGGAACACCGCGAGTTTTGGCCCCGCCTGGCACCGCGACGGAATGCAGCAGATCGTCGGCCATGCTCATGGCCTGCCCGACGCAGGCCGCTTGCGTGGTCTGCGTCGAAAGTGATGAGGGGGTTGCAGCCACCGCTGGGCCACCGAGAAGTGCTGCTGCGAGTACCGGTGAGGTGCCCAGGGCGGCAGCCAACCCCCGACGGCGTGAAGACATCGCGACTCCCTTCGCTAATGCGCTCGTGGTCCAATGCAGCGCAGGTGTGAGATGACTGTAGGGCACATATATCCTGCAAAGTGCCCGTAACGTCGCAAGGACTTGGTAAACAGGGTATTGACTGCGGCGCACGAAATGAGGTGACGTGGACCCGAGTCCACTGGCAGACCAGGTCGCTGAGCAGTACGAACGGTGGATCTACCCAGAACCCATCCTGGATCTCGACGAATGGCTGCGCTGTAACTGGCAGTGGTTCGACCCGAGCCATGCACATCGCATGCTTTGGCCCGATCGCGGGTATCAACCAGGCATGGAGATCCTTATTGCTGGTTGCGGGACCAACCAGGCTGCGGTTATTGCATATACCAATCCGACCGCGCACGTCGTTGCGGTGGACGTCAGTGAGCACTCACTCGATCATCACCGCTTTCTGGGTCGCAAGTACGGCTTAGCAAACCTTGAGCTGCATCGGTTGCCTATTGAGCGAATCAGTGACCTGGATCAGGATTTCGACCTCATCATCTCCACCGGGGTGCTGCACCATCTGGCGGACCCCGACGCTGGGTTGCGTGCGTTGGCGCAGTGCCTACGGGTAGATGGTGTGCTGGCGCTGATGCTCTACGCCAGTTACGGCCGGTTGGGTGTGGAAATTTTGCAGTCGGTCTTTGCAGACCTTGCTTTGGGGCGCGATGAGCAATCTCTCGCGTTGATCCGCGATGCCGTTCGGCAGATCAACTCGCAGCATCCCCTGGCGGGCTACCTGCAGATTGCTCCTGACTTGAATAATGATGCTGGCTTGGTCGACACGTTCGTCCACGCGCGTGAGCGCTCCTACACGATCGACGAATGTCAAGCGTTCGTCAGTGATGCCGGATTGATTTTTCAGGACCTGTTTCTGAAGTCGCCGTACTACGCGCCGCGGGGGAGCGGGAGTTCGTTCCTATCCTGGGTGGCGGCCATGCCTACTGATGTGCAGTGGTCGGTGATGGAACGCATGAATACCTCGAACGCCTGTCATTTCTTCATGGCCTGCCGGGCTGATCGCCCCAGACGTAGCTACGCCATTGACTTTACATCGCCAAGTGCGCTGCAGTACGTACCGTCGTTTCGCCATTACTGTCGCCTGGATGGGGATCGGCTGACCAAAGCCGGCGATCAGCTGCAGCTGACACCGTGGGAGCGCGAGATGGTTCAGCAGGTTGACGGCGAGCGCAGCATTGAGGTGATCATGAATCAGGTGCAGATTCGGCGCGGTGTGCCTGAAGGACTCACTGCGAGGGCGGTCGAGCTATTCATGCAGCTGTGGCAGCAGGACTACCTGGCCATGGGAGTTACCGGCACGACATGACTGTGTGGGGGACTGTGTTTGCTCCGGGTTTGTGTTGTGTGTGGCGCTCAGAAGACAACCAGACTCGTACCGATGAGCACGACGAGGAGAGCGCCGAGTTCAACGCGGTTCATGCGCTCTTTGAGGAACACCCACGCGAGGCCTGCGGTCACCACGGGGCTCAGTGCGGTGAGTACGGAGACGATGCCGATATCTCCCATGCCGGCCGCGGTGTAAAACGTGATGTTGCTCAGGGCCAGCGCGGCACCGACACAGAAGAGCGGCAACACGGCCTTGTTCTGCCACTGCAGGCTAGACCGTGACGCGGCGGCGAAGGTCAGCAGGATCACGATCTGGATGCCCTGATTCACGGTGAGGGTGCCGTAGATGTTGGTTCGCGAGCCGATATCGAGCACGATCACGGCAAGACCCCACAGTAGGGCGGAGCCAAGCGCAAACAGGATGAATGCGCGTGAGCTCGCGGCCTGTTCAGAGGGCTTATCTCGACTGATGGAGAACAGCACGACGCCGACAAGCATGATTGCCATGCCCACACCCGTGATCACGGAAATGGCTTCACCAATGAAGAACGAGTAGAGAAGGGGTACCAACACGTAGAGCTTGCTGATGCCGGAGACCACGCCCAACTTGCCAAGGCGGTAGGCCTGAAGGCTCAGCAGGGTGCCGCCAAGGTTGAGCAACCCGGCACCGAGCCCGGGGAGCACGTCGCTCGCATCGAAGATGAGACTGCCAGTTAGCCAACCGAATACCGGGTAGCACACCATCGCAGCGCTGCCACTGATGATGACAACCGTCTTTGCGGGTAGCACACGAGTGAAACGGCCGATACCGAATCCCCAGGCGCCGACGAAGACGGCACTGGAAAGCGCCAGCAGAATGAACATGGCTGGACCCTAGTGCTCTGGTTGGGGCATTTGTATGGATCGTGTACGGATCGTGGCCTCGTTCGACAATCGTGGAACGGCGCGTGGAGTGCCTTCGTCAGACCTCCAAATCATGAAGATTGGGAGAGCACAGATGAGCGCAAGACTGGCCACTGCGGTGGCCTCCATCGCCGTAGCCGCAAGCGTCACCCTCATTGCACCACCTGCGCAGGCGCATGGCTATGTCACCGGCCCGTACAGCCGAGCAATGGCCTGCAAACTGGGGTGGAATGCGAACTGCGGTGCTGTTGTCTACGAGCCGCAAAGTCTGGAGGCACCTAAGGGCTTCCCGGCGACTGGACCAGCCGATGGTCGGATTGCCTCGGCAGGGGGTGCCTTTCCGGAGCTCGACCAGCAGTCCGCAACACGTTGGTACAAGAACGCAATCACCACCGGGCCACTTCAACTTGATTGGACCTACACCGCACCGCATCGCACCTCGCAGTGGCGGTATTACATGACCAGGCAGGGTTGGAATGCGAATGCACCGCTGAAGCGCAGCGATCTGGAACTCATCGCGTCGATAACCCATGATGGCTCGGCAGCAAATTCCCGGCCAGCACACTCCATCACGATTCCGGGCAATCGAAGTGGCTATCACGTCATCCTCGCTGTCTGGGAGGTCGCCGATACCGCCAACGCCTTCTACAACGTCATCGACGTGACTGTGACCGGCAGCGGTGGGGCGGTACCAACGCCAACGCCAACGCCAACGCCAACGGTCACACCGAAGCCGACTGCTACGCCGACGCCAACCTCAACGGCAGCGCCGACTGCTTCGCCGACGGCTCCACCGACTTCCCCGGCCGCATCGCCGACGGCACCAACTGCGGAAGCGTCCGCATGGGTTGCGACCGCGCGTTACCGCAAGGGTGACCTCGTCACCTATCGCGGTGCAACCTACCGTTGCATCCAGGATTACCAGGGCTACGGCGATCCAAATTGGATCCTTGCTCCGTCGCTGTGGTCGCGGGTTACTGCGTAGGGAGTGAACTCGCGGCCTTGTGCTCGCGAGTTCGCCCGCCGGTGATGTAGAAGATCACGCCAACGAGGATGAAGATTGCCAAGGGAATGATCTCGACGAGGAGGTAGGTCCAGCGCTCTTCGTAGGCCCATTCGTCTGGTCGGAAGTCGTCCGCGAACCAACCAAGTCCCGCACCGGGCATGAACATCTGAATGGTCGCGAAGATCACCCACGCGGTCAACAAGATGGACAGGAAAGGTGCCCATGGGGCTCGGTATGGGCGTGGATGATCAGGCAGCGTGATCCGCAGTTTCCACAGTGCTGGGAATATGGCAATGTACGAGATGAGCGTGGTCGACACAGCGATGCTCAGCACGGCGACGAAGTACTTTGAAGAGTCTCCGCCGCTGAGTTGGTGCACGAGGATCACCACGATGGTTGAGAGGATTCCGGAGATCACGTTGACGCGCACGGGCGTGCCGTGCTTGGCCGAGATCGCTCCCAGGTAGCGCGGTGCAGCGCCGTCGTAGCCAGACACTGCAAGGGCGCGATCAGAGCCCATGATCCAGGCCACTCCGCTGGAGAGCAGGCAGAGAATGAACATCAACGCGCAGGCGGCACCGATCCACACGCCGGCACCGGTCAGAGTCACGGTGCCATCGTCGGCAACAGACCCGCCATAGACGGTGAAGACCGAGCGCATCGCGTCGATGAAGCCGCCAAGACCAGAGACCTGCGACTCAGGCAGTATCAGGATGACGCAGAGGAACGGCACGCTGTACATCAGGATTGCCACGATGGCGGAACGGAAGATCGAAAACGGTACGTCCTTTTTCGGGTTCTTCATTTCGTCGCCGGCTGTATTCGGTAATTCGAAGCCGACATACCCGAACATGATGATGCCGGCGAGTCCGAAGAACCCGGCGGTTGTAACGCCGAAGCTGCTCAGGCCCACTCCCTGCACCCCGTTCTCAACGGCGTAGATGATTGTGGTGAGCGTGAAGAAGCCCAACAGGATAAAGCGCGCGTAGGCCCCGGCGATGGGGATGTACTTGCCGACGCGGAAGGAGAGGATCGCTGCCAGCGTGCCGATCCAGACGAACGCCATGGTGAACACGTAGAACCAGAAGTTCGACATTGGAGAGCCGTCGAGGAAGAACACTTCGACGGTAGCGACGGCGACGATGGCAAGGGTGCCACCGAACCAGACCGGGTTGGTGACCCAGTAGAGGACGTTGTTGATGGTGGCCGCTAGGCGCCCAAAGGCCAGGCGCGCCCAGATGTACGGGCCGCCCTCCTGCGGGAAGGCAGTACCTAACTCGGCGAAGAGCAGTGCGCTTGGAATGAAGAAGGTGACGGCCAGGATAATGGTCCAGGTGAACGCTTCGGCGCCGAGCGAAGCCAACAGGCCGATGGTGTCCACGCCGACCAGGGTGCAGATGGTGAAGAAGAGAATCTCCTTACGACCAAAGTTCTTCTGCAGATGCTTGGTCTCCTCAATGGCATCCGCGGTGAGGTCAAGTTCGGCGATCTCGGTCTTTGTCAGGGTCTGCGACATGATTTCCTCTCCGAAGTTGATGGGACCTTAGGGGCTATTGAGCTCGAATGTGGACGAAAATGAAATATGCCCAGTCGGGTCCTCGTTTGCAGGGCTCCTAGTTCGGGGCGATGCCATGCTGGGGCGATGATGTCGCGCACGGGGCATTGGATCGCTGCCGTAGCTGGGGCCGGGACTTTGTTCCTCGGAATACCGGCCGCCAGCGCCGGAGAGGTTCCCATCAATACGGGGGATCGCGCCTCCGTTGTCAACGGCTACCAAGCCTGGCTGGCACCTCTGCTGCTCGTGCCAACCGGCTGGAATGGCAATTTGGACGCGTGCCGCGCTGGTAGCCCTTCGGCCGAGAATCAGCAAGCGGTCCTCAGTGCGGTCAACTACATGCGGACCATGGCAGGTCTAGCCCCTGTCCAATTGAGTGAGAGACTTTCCAAACGTTCGCAGGACGCGGCCCTGATCATGGCTGCCAACGACATCATCACGCATGACCTACCGCAGAGCGCGCGCTGTTGGACCAAGGATGGGTACCTCGGCGCCAAGAACGGAAACCTTGCCCTTGGGTATGGGTGGCCTCCCGGTTCATTGGCCACGGTGACCGGAGCGCGAGCGGTTGTCAGTTACATGAATGACGCCGGACCTGGCAACGGGCCGGTCGGGCATCGGCGCTGGTTGCTGTTGCAGAAGCTTGCAGAGATTGGCTCTGGAGATACAGACATTTCCAATTCGATCTACGTCATCGGCACGGACCAACAGCCCAGTTCGCCGGCTTGGGTGGCGTGGCCGACGGCGGGCTACTTTCCGCGTGAGTTGGAACCAGATGGGCGTTGGTCGCTGACGTACCCGAAGGCGGACTTTCGTCGGGCCAAGGTGACCGTGCAGACGCCGCAGGGGCCGATCCCGGTGGATCAAGTACGTATCCGAAATGGCTACGGCGACAACACCATCTCCTGGGACATGCAACTGCCGGCCGCGTATGCCGCCGATACCGTGAGCGATTACCCAGTGCAGGTGCAGGTCACCGGCATTCGGGTTGGCGGCAGAAAGGTCACGAAGGAATGGACCACGACGTTGGTCAAGGCAACACCGTGAGGGGCTTGGCGCGAACGATCAGCCGTTAAGGCCAGCAACGAGATTGACGGTAACGGCCAGGATTGTGGTGACGAAGAGGAACGACAACAGTGCGTGCCCAAGAACTGCGATGCGAAAGCGGCGATCGCGGAGGTTGGTGTCGGATACCTGAAAGGTCATGCCGATACTGAAGGCGACGTAGGCGAAGTCGGCGTAGGTCGGCTTGTCCGGGCCGTTGAAGTCAATGCCGCCGAAGGGCGGTGAGTAGTACAGGCGCGCATAGCGCAGCGTGTAGACAGTGTGGAGCACCGCCCAGGCCAGAACCACCGATGTGATGCCCAAGAACGTCTTGAACCCACGTTCGCCGAGTGTGGCGGTTCCTGGATGGGCGAGTACTAGGGCCACCGTGGCCAGACTCACGACCGCAGCCAGGATGATGATGATGTCGTCAATGAGGATGCCGGAGTCCTCGTCGGCGGCGACCTCCTTGGTGCGTTCGGCATCAAGGGGCCAGATGTCACGCCAACGAAGGACAAGAAAAATCAGGGCCGCTGCATCCCAGCCCAGCGAAGGAGCGTAGTTGCGATGCAGCACCAACGGAATCAGGAAACCGACGATCAGGCCGGTCAG
>JAGWVT010000018.1 GCA_018970765.1 Actinomycetales bacterium | reverse complement strand
GACGATTGACCTGGGATTGCGGCTCAAATACTCCAGCCCTAGAGCCTTGACCATGGCGTACTCGGTGCGTTCAAGTCCTGTGCCGAACGGCTTATCCCGCCCATCAATTACGACGAGCAGGGGCCTCTCGGCTCCCTGGGCCTCGTAATCCAATAAGCAGAACAGCCGGTAGTGATGGCGCTTGGGACCATCGATGCGAACTTCGAACCAGCCATTCATCTCACCCTTCATGGACTCCCAGTAGCCACCACCAGAGAAGCGATAGGGAGGGGCTGCTGCGACAGCAGCAAGGACAGCTCGTGCCTTGGCTCGCACCGATGTTGGCCAGGAGTTCAGCGCCTCTCGACCGGGCTCGGCGCCGTGGCAGTCATCCAAACGATGGCGGCGGAAGAAGACGATGTCGTGGGGATCCTCACGCGAAAAGCGCATTTTTACTGGGCCAGGCTCCCTAGCTTCCATCAGTGAGTTGTCTCCAAAGATGATCTGTCTAGGATGACGCGCAGCCTTTTCGACTCTTAGGCATGTGGATCAATTCGATTGGTCAACTGGTGCCGCTATTCGCCTCCTCTCAGTGAGTGTCGGGCGTCACTTCATGGCCCCAACCCACCGACAAAGGCACTTGTCCGCTCACCGCAATTACCCGCAGGCTTCGCCACGACCATACGTTGCGCGCGTGAAGGTCAGTCAAGATTGGTGCTCGAGCTTGTGGACACACTCGAGATGTGATGAGTAAGGACTCTCAGGCCAGCGCTGGATAGTCCGGTGGCAGGAGCAGGTCGACGGCGCCGGCCACCCGAAGGGAATCCCGCGGTGGCAGGAGCCAACCCCCTGTGCCACGGATCGCTGAACTCACCTGTTCGAACATCAACTGGTAGGCGTCGACCCGCGGAAACTCCTCAACGCGGTCATCAATGGTGAGCGTGGTCGCTGTGCGCCAGGAGGCCCAGGCCTGATCATCGGTGACGCGGATGGTGCCGTGGGTCCCCTTGATGGTCAGCCGCTGGGATTCCGGCATTGCCATGCTTGCAGCAATCGTTGCCGTTGCCGATGTTCCCCAGGAGAGCATCGCCTTGGTCGTCATATCCACGTCGACTCCGCCCATCTCGTAGGCGACCTCGTCAACCCGAACACTGTCGATTTGGGGCAGGCAAGCAAAGAGCCCGTGTAGTGGGTAGATGCCAATGTCGTAGAGCGCGCCTCCACCATGCTTGGCCATCAACCGGTAGTTGCCAGCAGGAACGCCGTCGAACGTGAAGGTTCCCAGGTATGAGGTGATGTCACCGATGGCGCCGCTGGTAACCAGGTCAACGATGCGACGCATCCGCGGGTGCCAACGGGTCCAGGCCGCCTCGACCAAATGAACCCCGGCCTCGCTGGCCTGCTGAAAGACCATTGCCGCCTGCGGTTGCGTGAGGACCATCGGCTTCTCGCACAGCACATGCTTGCCATTGGCGATACAGGCTTGGATCCACGGCAGGTGTGCATCGTTATGCAGACAGATGTACACCGCTTCTATGGCTGGGTCTTCGACGATGGATGCGTAGGTGTCGTAGCAACGATCGGCCCCTACCGATTCGGCACGAGCGTGACTTCGTGATGCCACGGCTGCTAGGCGGGCGCCGGTCGCGTGATGGATCGCTTCGGCAGTCGCCTCCTGGACCAACCAGCCGGCCCCAAGGACCCCCCAATGCACGTCGCGCGAACGGATTAGTCCCATGGAAAGAACCGTAGAGGTCCCGCGCGAGGCTTAGCATCTGGACATGTCTCAGTCAGCGTTGCCTTCTTCAATGAGTATTCGGCTGCAGCGCCCATCTGTACTCATGGCCGCCGCGTCAGCCGTCATGGCTCTGGCGAGCCCGCCCCCCAAACCCAGTGGGACGTTGGCGCCCGGTTGCGTAGACGCTGGGTTCACCATCATCTGTACGAATTGACGAGGCAACGCCATGACGACGTTTGCGGACTCGATTACCGTCGAGGATCTCGAGCGCGATCCGTATCCGATCTTTGCGCGCCTGCGTGCTGAGCAACCGGTGGCCTGGGTTCCCGCGGTTAACTGCTGGCTCGTGACGCGGGCGGCCGACGTCGAGGTCGTGTGCACTCGTGCCGAGTTGTTCACCGCCGAGGCCCCGGACTCACCGGTCGACATTTCATTCGGTGGACGCACACTCATGACCATGGATGGCGCCGAGCATCTGGAATTGCGGCGCAGTCTGGATGCAAAGTTCCGCCCACGTGTGGTGGCGACCTACATCGATGATCTCGTCACTCCGATCGCGCAGCAGGCCCTCGATCGACTTCTGGCCAAGCCAGATCGCACAGCTGAGTTGATGACTGAATACTTCGAACCAATCAGCGTGCTCAGCCTCGGCAAGGTGCTCGGTCTTGGGCACTTGAGTGCCCAAACGCTGCAGGACTGGTTCCATGGTCTAGCCATGGGGGCGACGAACTTCGAGCAGGACGCAACCAAGCAAGCCGTTTCCGATTCCACCGCCGCCGACATTGACGAGCAGTTGCGCCCCCTCATGCAGCGCCTGCAACGCGATCCGGATGACTCCACAATCGCTTCAATGCTAACCGCGGGCTGTCCAGCGGGTGCCTTTCGCAGTATCGAACAGGTGATGCCCTCGCTGAAGGTCGTTCTCTTAGGTGGCATGCAGGAGCCAGGACATGGGGCAGGTGCATGCCTGGCAGCGCTCCTAGCGCATCCCGATCAACTCGCCTGGTTGCGAGCCAATCCAGACCGCTGGGATGACGCCGTGCATGAGGCCCTTCGCTGGGTTGCGCCAATTGGCACCCAACAGGCCACCGCGCTGGTCGATGTGGAGCTTGGCGGTGCCCTCATCCCGAAGGGAGACCTGGTCTCAGCCGTGGTTTCCAGTGCCTGTCACGACGAGGCACTCTTCGACGATCCGTCCCGCTTCGACATTCGTCGCCCGCGACGCGCCAATGCAGCTTTCGGCTACGGACCACACTTCTGCGCGGGCCATCAGTTTGCTCGTGACCTTGAACGCATCAGCTTGGAACTCCTGGTCGCGGCAATGCCTGAACTCGCACTGACTCAAAGGGTGGAGTTTCGGGGCTGGGAGTTTCGCGCTCCTATTGCCCTGCATGTTCGCTGGTGACAGGCCTTCGCGCCATCAATTCCTTGCGGTAGGGGGCCAGCTCAGAGGTGCGATCAATGCCAACCACGCCAACGAGGCCGCTGTCATCTCGGTACTCGGCAATGCAAGGCTCATCTGGAGTTCCTGCGGCCATCACGATGTCCGTGGCCAGGCCAGGCATACCGAACGACTGGATGGTGTGTTCGTACTGATCGGACCAGAACGAGGGCATCGCCGTGAATGGTTCCTTAGTCGGCTCTTCGCCCGCGAGTAGTGCAGCCAGGGTGGCACCTGCACGGCGCCCGGTTTCGGTTGGCATATTCCAATGCTCGATTCGACGTGCAACCGGACCGAACAGTGCATTCGGATAGCGCGCCACATCACCGGCAGCGACGACGAACGCATCCGTACCCACCACGCGCATGCCGCTGTCAACGTGTACGCCGTCGGAGAGATCCAGGCCGTTGCCCGTCAGCCATTCCACATTCGTCACCGAGCCCACCGCCTCCACAAGCAGATCGGCAGGCAGTTCGGTGCCATTGCTCAGGCTCACCGAGGCCAGGCGTTCATCCGTGCTATGTCCGTGGCAAGCATCGATCCCAATGCCAAGATGAAAATGCACACCATGTGCTTCATGCCTGCGGCGCATTCCCGCGCCCAGTTCCACCCCTAGTGGACGCACCATCGGCTCAGGGTCAATAGCCACCACATGAACATTGGCCCCGAGTTTGCGTGCTGTTGCCGCCACCTCGCAGCCGATGAATCCCGCACCCAGGATGATCACCTGAGCCCCGGGGCGAATTAGCGGCCGTAGCGCGCGTGCATCATCAATGGTGCGCAGCACGACCCGACCCTCGCGGGGCCCGGGTATTGGTAGGAGCCGCGGACGAATTCCTGATGCAATCACTAGCCCGTCGAATTCCCGCGTGGAACCGTCAGCAAGACGAACTCGGCCAGCGGCAAGGTCAGCTTCACGAACGGCCTGGCCGAGGACCCACTCAACATCCGCAAGAGCGTCGCGACGACGGAATTCGAGTTTCTCTGGGTCGACGCCCGTCAACAACGCTTCCTTGGACAGGGGTGGACGGTTATACGGCAGGTACTCCTCGTCACCAACGACGGTGATTGAGCCGGAATAGCCGTTGGCTCGAAGTGCCTCAGCTGTTCGAAGGCCTGCCAAGCCCGCCCCGACGACAACAACCCTGGTCATCTGACATCGGGCATAGGTTGGGCCTCGTTTCCTTCGCGGTCTTGTCGATCGAAGTGGCGAACGGCCTATTCGACGGTGATTGCCTGCATCGGACAAACGTCAGCAGCCGCTTCAACGTCATCGCGACGTGAATCGTCTACCTCAGCGATGAACTTCAGGTGGCCTTCATCGTCGAGTTGAAAGACATCCGGGGCCTCGTAGCAGCACTGGCCGTAGTTCTGGCAAAGGTCCATGTCGACGGTGATCTTGACGGTCATGCAATCAATCCCTTCTCCATTGGTGTGTTCATGGTAAGCCGCAACATCCCTCGACCTACTCGTTGACGTTGATGCGTGAGGGATAGAGGTCCTTTGAGGGCGTGCGAATACCGCGGAACTCCCAATCCCCGCCCAGGGCCGTGGATACCACTTCTTCACTCTCCGTGGGCTGCGCTCCAACGTCAGTGCGCACCGGAGTCGGTCCGTCAACAATGTGGTTGGTCAACGTACCCAACCCCTCGACCTCGACCTCGACAACATCACCTGGCTGCACTGGCCTTGAGTAGGCCGGCGTGCCGGAGAACAACAGGTCGCCCGGAGACAGGGTGATGAGTCGTGCGATATCAGCAACGAGGTAGTGCATATCCCACTCCATCTCGGCGGTGGTCGAGTTCTGCTTGACCACCCCGTTGACGCGAGTCTGAATACCCTTATTGCGGAAATCCCAGTCGGTCACGAGGCCTGGGCCCACCGGCGCCAAGGTGTCGCTCCCTTTGACGCGCAGCATCGAGCCGGCGTCGGTGTCTCGAAAGTCATGCAGCCCATAGTCATTGCCCACCGTGTATCCGGCGATGTAGTTGCCTGCTTCCTGCGGTGAGATGTTCCGGCAGGTGCGCCCGATCACGATGACAATTTCACCCTCGTAGTTCAGCCACTTGCAGCCGAGCGGTCGTACGACGCCAGCCCGATGCGAGTTCAGCGCGGTGATGGGCTTGTGAAAATAGGTCGGAGCGGGTGGCAGGCGTGTCATGAATTCATCAGTGCGCGACTGGTAGTTCAAGTGGACGCAGATGATTTTCGAAGGTTCAGTTGGCGGCAGGTGCACGGCATCGTTGACAGCCACCACCCGACCATCGGACGAAACGAGTTCATCTCCATGCCGAACTACCTGACATGGATAACCGTCAAGCAGGATCCGTCGATACTCGGTCACGCCGCCACCGCACCCTTCGTCCAGCCCGATGCCGGTCGGTCAAACCACAGATGAACTTGACCAGTTCCGATGGAATTCTCGTAATCGCTGTACAGGCGGCCGGGGGCATTGACTTCCTCCTCGCCCAAGGCTCCGATCATCATCAGGTAGTGCGCAAACCGCGCCTCCGGCTTGAACGTGAGGAACTCAGGCATCGTCGCGAGCACGCGGGCGTGATCACCCTCCTGGAACCAGCCGATGCGTTCCTCGTCCGCCGCCCGCGCCCCTGCGGTGAAGATGTGCTTGGGGTCGCTTGCCTCATGTTTGCGGAGTTCGCGCAGCGGCCAGAAGGTATGCGACAAAGCACCGGAGGCGATGATGAGCACCTTCCTATCGCTTGCCTCGATTGCACGCTTGATGGCTCGACCTGCTCGGAGGAAGTCTTCGGTGTCACCTGTCTGACAGACGCTCACCGAAATCCAGCGCTTGTCCGGCAGGCCCCGACCGAGGAAGTCCCAAAGGTTGACGGTTGCGTAGAAGATTGGCAGGTACGGGTCATCAATGGGTGTCATCCATGTTCCGGCGGTCTCGCCCGCATCGCCCATGAGTTGGGCTAGCGCAGGGTCACCTCGAAAGTCGTACGGGATGCGCGTCATTCCTCGGGGTAGTTCCTCTGACGTGAATAGACCGGCGCGACGCTCCTGCGCCGTCACCACAAACTCCACCGTGGTTGCCCAATGCGAATCCAGCACGACAACCGTGTCGTAGTCGAGTTGGTCGAACACCTCGGCCCGGAGCCTGCGCAAGCCTGGGACCAGTGAGATTTCCTGCCCGTCGTTGAGTTCCTTGCGGATCTGCTCAGGCAACATGATGGTGGGGACATGCGCCAAGAGCCCGGCACCCACGACTTCGCCCATGGTTACTCCCTCCAGCCATTCGGGGAATAGACAGTGTTCTTGACGTCCGCATAGAAGTCGAAGGACCAGATGCCACCCTCTCGACCGATGCCAGATTTTCGGGATCCGCCGAACGGTGCTGCGAGGTCACGCACGAAGAAGCAGTTGACCCAGATTGTTCCAGCGACGAGGTGCTTGCAGAAGGATTCGGCGCGTGCCCGGCTCCCTGTGACAACACACGCTGCTAACCCGAATTCGGTCCCGTTGGCAAGGGCCAGGCCCTCATCATCGGTGTCAAAAATCTGCATGGTGAGGACCGGACCAAATACCTCTTGGGTCAATATCTCGCTGCCCGCTTCTGCATCCACGATTAGTGTCGGATGGAAATAGTGCGTACCGAGGTCGGTATTGCGAGCACCGCCGAACACCACCCGGGCACCTTGTTCACGTGCACGCATGACAAACCCCTCGACGCGGGCCACATGGTCAAGGTGAATATTGGGGCCGATCTGCGTTGCCTCATCCCGTGGATCGCCCTGACGAATCTCGGCGGCACGCGCCGCGAAACGCGCAGCAAAAGCTTCGGCGATTCCCCGTTGCACGAGCAGTCGGGTACCTGCCAGGCACACCTGTCCCGCGTTGTCGTACTGCTCCACCGCGAGGTCCACTGCAAGGTCAAGGTCGGCATCGTCAAGAATCACCGTCGGACTCTTGCCACCAAGTTCGAAGGAACACGGCACCAAGTTTTCTGCAGCCGCGTGCGCAACCTTTTTGGCAGTGGGTACCGAACCGGTGAAGCAGATGCGGGCGATATCCGGATGTCCAGCTAGCGCAGCGCCGGCTTCAGGGCCAAATCCCTGCAGCACGTTGAAGACACCTGCCGGCAGCCCCGCTTCGTGGGCGAGCTCGGCGAAGTACGAAGCTGTCAGTGGTGCCCACTCCGGTGGCTTGAGAACTACGGTGTCGCCCGCTGCCAGTGCTGGTCCGATGCGCCATGTGGCCAACATCAACGGCGCATTCCACGGGGTGATGATGGCGGCGACTCCGGAGGGATCCCAACTCACGTGATTGGAATGTCCACGTGTCTCGAATACTGGATACTGCAGACGCTCCATTGCATAGTCAGCGAAGAAGCGAAGATTCATCACCACGCGCGGCATCACTCCGCGTCGATGCGATCTCAGCAGTGATCCGTTGTCGGTGGTCTCAAGTTGGGCAAGTTCCTCGATATGAGCTTCGACGTTATCCGCGACTCTGTGCAGGATCGCACCCCGTTCTGCGGGTGACAATCTGGCCCAGGCTGGAAAGGCAGCCACGGCTGCAGCGACTGCAGCGTTCGCCTCAGCCTGCCCACCGCGAGCGACCTCAGCAAGGACCTGTCCATCAATGGGCGATACGTCGGTGAATGTCTGCGCCGATGCAACGCGCTCGCCACCGATCCAATGCCGCGTGTCAACCTGCACACCGGCAACCGTTGCGGTCAACATTCCGGCTCCCCGGGAGTTCGTTTGGCCCCTAATGGATTTACAGAGTAGCCCATCTTGGGTAGGTCCTGGGGGGCTTTTCGCCAGCCCAGCTGGCCCTCAGGGGGTTGATTGAGCTGCTTGGACCAGCGCCCGCAGCATCTGAGCGGCCGCCCCGAGATCACCATCACCGATGTGCCGGGCGAGGTGACGCTCCTGCGCATTGAACGCTGGGAAGAGTCGCTTCATTAGGCGGCGACCCGAAGGCGTCAGACTGACAAGAACCAACCGCCCATCGCGCTCACTACGAGTTCGGGTCACCAACTGCCGTGACTCCAAGGTCGTGAGAACCCCACTGAGTGTGGCCTTCGAGAACCCACCTTCTGCAGCGATCTGCCTCGTCTCGATGGGCTCCCAGATCCAGGTCACCCACAGCACCACGAACGCCGTCCAGGTCAGGTCTGACTTCGCCAAGACCGTACGCTCAAGGTGGTTTCGCACCGCATTCGAGGCCCGGAACAGGTTCGAGATCACCGCCATGGCATCGAAGTCCAGGTTCAAGTCCCCTAACTTCGAGGCAACCGCCCGCTCGGTCTCACTCAAGGTATGGAGTCCGGCCACGGGTGAAGTCTGCCAATGCCGCACGCAGGCGCAACAGGCCGTCTACAGTGGGTGATGGTTCGGGTCCAAACGAGTTTGGAAAGGCATGACGATGACGTCACTCACGGCGGCTCAGCTGGCAAACAATGACCTCTTCGCCAACGGCGCTCCCTGGGACGTGTTCGCCGACCTCAGGCGTAATGACCCCATCTCCTGGCAAGAGGAACCCGCTCCAAATCACGGCTTCTGGGCGGTGACTCGCTACGAAGACATCATGACCGTGCTGATGGATACGCAGACTTACTCGAGTGAAATTGGTGCTACGGCCCTGGAGGAACTCGATGAAAGCCAGATCGAGATCCGCAAGTCGATGCTCGACATGGATGGTGCGCGTCATCGCGCGCTGCGCAAGCTCCTGCAGTACGACTTCACCCCACGCGCACTCGCCGTATACGAGACATTTCTGCGTGGGCTCACAGCAAACACCGTCGACGAGGCGTTGAAGAAGGAGCGATTCGACTTCGTAGCCGAGGTTGCGGCCGATTTCCCGATCCGGGTCCTGGCCAAACTGATGGATGTACCGGAGGCTGACATCCCCCAACTAATCAAGTGGGGTAACCGCATGGTGGGCAATACAGACCCAGAGCATGCCGACGTGCTCTTGGACAGCGAGGAAAGCGAGAAGTACCGCGATCTGCCATTCCGTAGCCCGGCGGCCCTAGAGGTCTTCGACTATGGGTTCAGCTTGGCGAATGCGCGCAGGGGTGGCGATGGCATTGACATTGTCTCGAGGCTGGTAAACCAAGTGCCCAGTGACGGCAAGGCCTTGGACGACCGTGACTTCCGCAACTATTTCCTTTTGCTCGTTATCGCCGGCAACGAGACGACCCGGCACACCATCTCGCACACGATGAACAACCTCATCCAAAATCCAGACGCCATTGCGCTGCTACGAGCAGAGCCGGAATTGATTCCCTGGGCGGTTGAGGAATTCCTACGTTGCGCTTCGCCGGTGTACCACATGAGGCGAACGACCACCCAGGACACGGTGCTTGGCAACAGGCAGATCAAGGCCGGTCAGAAGGTGGTCTGCTGGTTCGCGTCCGGAAATCGTGACGAAGACATCTTCGTCGACCCGATGCACTTCGACGTCACCCGTAAGCCCAATGAACACATGACGTTCGGGCGTGGCGGACCTCATATGTGTCTAGGAAACTCACTCGCTCGGATGGAAATTCGCATCATGTTCGAAGATCTCCTCGCACGTGATGTCGACATCGTCCCCGATGGGGAGATCGATTACCTAAGGTCGAATTTCATCCATGGCATCAAGCGCTTCCCAGTACGGACGGTGCCGCGCTAAGCAAAGGCCACCTGATCGAGGAAGTTATTGACGAGGCGGCGCGCTCGTTGCGCAGCGCTTTGTTCCTCTGCCTGAGTGAAGGCTAGAAGAACGTCCGGGTCCTGCCCATCCTTGGCAACGAGGTTTCGGCCGTCCGTGACGTACCAACCGGCCAGTGCCTCGGCCGTCACTTCGGGGTGGAATTGCAGCGCCAAGTTGCGCCGCAAAACGAACGCCTGTGACGCGCGAGTGGTGCGTGCCACTTCACGTGCTCCTGGTGGCAGGCTCCATCGGTCGTAATGGAACTCAAACCAGGGTCCGGACTCCACCAGCGTCGGGTCATCAGTCCAAATGTTCGTCCAACCTATTTCGCAGTCCGGTGCGCGCTGGACCGACCCACCATGGGCTCGCGCCAGAATCTGTCCGCCGAAGCACAGCCCCAGGACGGGTACCCCGGCCGAATCGGCCTCCTGAAGCCACTGCAGTTCAGGCAGCAGCCACTGACCGATCCGTTCGTCCTCCCAGGCTCCCCAGGGAGACCCCATCGGCACCAGCACGTCGAACTTCGTGGGATCCGGAAACGTAAAGGGTTGGTTTGGCTCGTAGTAGTGGGCCTCATCGACAACAAGTGACTCCACGACGTCGTAACCACGATCAGTAAATGCGTCACCTACCGGTCCGGGTGGACTCAGGTGGTCGTGCTGCATGAACAAGACCCGCATGAATCTCCCTGACATAGGTTCGACAAAATCCCCGAATGCCACCCCATAGGGGCGCCGGCCCCTTAGTATTCCAGAAATCGTTGGTGCCCGAACGATTTTTTCGAGTCTGTTTGCAAGCACGACGTGGAGAGTGAGCCATGGCTGCCGACCTAACGGAGATCCGTACCGACCTGCAGTCTCAGGACATCGACATCCTGCGGCTGGTCTACCCCGATGTACTGGGGATTGTTCGCTCCAAGGACCTCATGGTTTCGCAGTTGGAGCGCGCGGCCGCGCATGGCCCAGCGTTCTGTCAGGGAGTCTGGGTCACCACGACGCGCGGTGGCGTCCTCGATGGGCACGGGAGCATCTCCGACGGCCTCCCAGACCTGGTGTCCCGGCTCGATGCTTCGACGATTCGCCCGATGCCCTGGGAGCCAGGTCTCGCCATGGCAATCGCCGATGCTTACGAACCGGACGGCTCCGATTCACCCATCGCCCCGCGCTCGGTACTACGCCGAGTGGTCGAGGAATTCACCGCCTCAGGTTTGACGCCCATTGTCGGGCCTGAACTTGAGTTCTACCTCGCAGAGCAGGTTTCCGGAACCTGGCAGCGAGTCCTAAACAAAACTGGTCGTGTCTACACAACAGGTACCTACGTCGACGAAGGTGGGACCTTCCTGAGAATGCTGCGCATGGTCGACCAGTTCTCCATCGGTGCATTTGCTGGTAACCACGAGTTCTGTCCCTCGCAGTACGAGATCAACCTTTGGCATAGCGAGGCTCTTGACGCAGCAGATCGCACCTTCCTACTGAAGACCGCGGTGCGAGACATTGCCGCCCAAGATGGGCTCCTTGCGACCTTCTTGGGGAAGCCATGGAACGACGAGGGTGGTAGCGGCTTCCACGTGCACTTCTCGGTCAACGACAAGGCCGGTAACAACACCATGCACGCTGGTGGCGAGGAGCTCTCGGGAACCGCACTTGCCATGATCGCGGGCATCATCGAGCACGCGGCAGCACTTTCGGCGTTGACGAATCCCACGATCAATGCCTTCAAGCGATTGGGGCCGGATACCCTCGCCCCTTACCGTGCGAACTGGGGATACGACAACCGAAGCACGATGATTCGGGTGCCACCGGAACGTGGGCAAGGCACTCGTCTAGAACTGCGCATCGGTGACGGTGCGGGTAACCCCTATGTGGTGATCGCAGCCGTGCTTGCGGCCGCCCTCGATGGCATTCGACGCAATTTGACGCCACCGCCGGCCCTTGCGGGTTGGACCTACGAGGATCCTTCTGCGCCCGTCCTGCCGATGACCCTGGCCGCCGCATTGGAAGCTCTCGCTGCCGATCAACCCCTGCGCGAAATGCTCGGTTCGACGTTCGTGGAAACCTTCGTCACCTTGAAACAGGATGAGATCCAGCGCTACCTGGACGAGGGAGGCAACCTCGAGGATCGTGAAGTTTCGGCCTGGGAGATTGCCGAGTACCTCGAGGACTACTAGCCCGCGAATTTTCGGCGCACCAACACACCCCAAGAACTCAGGCGAATTACCGGCAGAAATCCGATTCGTCTGGTGGAGTACCACCAATCGCTAGCGTGAGGAGGACACGTGGCAGATCTGAAACCCGCTCCGGCAGAAACACCGGACACCACACTGAGTCGCGGACGACTCGGTGCCCTTGCAATTGTTTTCTTCGTTGTTGCCGCTGCTGCGCCACTGGTTGGTATGACCGGTGGTGTTCCAGTTGCCATCGTGCTCGGCAACGGTGCCGCCGTACCGGGCACCTATCTTGTCGTCGGCATCGCTCTGCTGATCTTCAGCGTGGGTTACGCCGCTATGAGTAGCAAGGTCACCAACACCGGTGCCTTCTTCGCCTACGTTGGCCGTGGGCTTGGAGTTGTCTCGGGAGTCGGCTCCGCATTCGTCTCGCTCATCGCCTACATCACGATTCAATTGGCGATCTTCGGGTTCTTCGGTGCCGTCATGGCCGGCCAGATGTTCTACCAATTCGGGATCGAGTTGCCTTGGTACGCCTGGTCATTCCTGGCCTGGATCGTTGTACTTCTGCTGTCAATTCTGCGGGTGGACGTGGGTGCGAAGGTGCTGGGCGTGCTGCTCGGGCTGGAGATCCTGTCTCTACTCGTGATGGCTGTTGCAGTATTGATTCAGGGTGGCGGCCCAGACGGTTTGGATGTTGGTGCAGCGTTCTCACCAGCCGCAATCATGGCTGGCGGCCTTGCTGGATCAGCAGGCATCGCCTTCGCCTTCACGTTCGCTTCATTCATCGGTTTTGAGGCAACCGCCATCTACGGTGAAGAGTCGAAGGACCCCAAGAAGACCGTGCCACGAGCCACCTATCTGGCCGTGATCGTCATAACCCTGCTGTTTGTCTTCGCCTCGTGGGCCGTGGTCAGTGGTCTGGGCAGCTCAACCGTGGTCGACCAGGTCGTCCAGATTTCCTCGATCGAAGGCGTTCCGCTGGCAGATCCCGCCGCAGTGCTCTTCTACGTGGCGGACACGTATGTGGGGGCATGGCTCGCACAGGTGATGGGCTGGCTCGTACTTTCCAGCCTGTTCGCTGGTCTGCTCGCGTTCCAGAACTCCATCGCACGCTATTTCTTCGCGATGGGCCGGGCGGGAGTATTCCCATCAGCACTGGACCGGGTTAACAAGCGTGGCGCGCCCATGCTTGCCTCGGTGGTCACCTCGATCATCAGCGCAATCGTCATGGTGATCTTCGCGGCCTTGGCCCTTGATCCGGTGCTGAACCTCTTCTACTGGACGAGCGCGGTTTCCGTTCTCGCCATTGTGTTGGTCGAGATCCTGGTATCAGTAGCAGTGATTGCGTACTTCCGAAAGAACTCAACGGGCGCAAAGATGTGGAACACCCTGCTGGCGCCATTGATCGCCATCATGGTTCTAGCGATCGGTGCCTACCTTCTCGTCGCGAAGTTTGCGCTCTTTGCGGGTACCGCAGCCGAAGGCAGTGATCCGACCACGCAGAACTTTGCCCTGAACCCCCTGGGCTGGTTCCTCGTTGCACTGCCATTCATCGCATTCATCATCGGTCTGATCGTCGGGCAGATCCGCCGTCGCTCTGAGAATGCCGATGCGATTGCTGACCTCGTCAGCTAACACCAATACCAAGCAACAAACCTGATGGGTGCCTCACTTGTTGGGGCACCCATCAGGTGTATCTGGCACTAGGCCGTCAGTGCTTCCACCTGGTTGATCACTTGTCGGCAGAACGCAGCGTGTTCCGCCCGATCGTCAATGAAGATTGAGGGCTTAATACAAAACGTGGTGAAGCCGAGTGCCTGCTGTTCTGGTATGCCGGCCAGTGCTGGTTGCAATGGAGCGCAGGAGTGATCGTCCGGGAATTCCACCCGAGTACCACCAACCATCTCGAGGTCGCGCAGGCTTCGACCACGTGCGGCCAAGCCTTCTTGCAGTACCTGAACGTCCTCGGGGCGCGGTCGCCCTAGTGGGTGGAATCCAGAGCCGTAGTCCAGGAGTCGCTGCAGAAGTCGTGGGTGCAACC
Source organism: Actinomycetales bacterium (assembly GCA_018970765.1). Lineage (GTDB taxonomy): Bacteria > Actinomycetota > Actinomycetes > S36-B12 > S36-B12 > REEB426. Next base: position 28,493 of record JAGWVT010000018.1, on the reverse strand, counting down.
GTTCTCCACCGAACCACATGCGGGGGCCCTCGGGCCGGCTCGGTTTCGGCTCAACGTAGATGTCTTCGAACGAGAAAAAACCGCCCGAAAAGCTAACCGGTGAATCACGCCAAACCCGGCGCCAGATCTCGAGGTGCTCGTCAAGGATGCTGCCGCGCCTATCGAATGGCACACCAAGTGCCGCGTACTCGTCGGCATGCCAGCTGACCGTTGGCTGGATAACCAGGCGACCCTCACTCAAAAGGTCCAAGGTTGCGAGATCCTTTGCAAGCGCCAAAGGGTGTCGCAACGGAGCAATCAACGCGATAGCGCCGATTCGAATTCGAGATGTGGCCGCAGCGATGGCACTGAGCAGCACCATGCTGCTGGGCCATGCGGTTGCAGGATCCTGGTTCCCGGGCATGGCGTAGTCGCGCGGGTTGGCCATACGACCGCCGCTACCCGCACTTGGCCCAAGAAGTACGTGATCACTGACCATGACCATGTCGAAGCCCGCGTCCTCGGCCTCCTGCGCCATTCGGACGAGGTCGCGTATGTTGCGTGGATCCACCATCGTCCAGTTTTCGGTCAGCACACTGACCATTCGTGGCGCGGACATTGTCAGTCTGCCGGTCAGATCGGCTTCGACATGTCGGTCAGCAACTCCCCGCCAGCAAAGGTGACGCCGACCTCTCGGTAGTAGCCACCGAGAATCTCACGCACGGGAAGGAGACCGGCAGGGTCATCCCAGGGCGAGTCGAAGAGTTCGAGTTCTGCCTCACCAACCCAAGGCTGCCCGAGATCGGCATCGACCCCACGCATCGTGACGACTTGCAGCATGGACATGCCCTGTCCGTCCATAGCAGGCATATATCTGTGATGCACCATCGGATGGCCGTTAACGAAGCCGTTCGTTGTGCTCGGTTCCCGTAACGTCACGCGGGCAGAGGCAAGGCGATGGTCGTAGGCCGCCAGTGACGCGCCGAATTTCCCGCCTGGCGCAACTCGAGGCGCAGCCTTTCCGTGGTTAAAGGCGCGTGTGACATAGATGCTGCCTAGCTTCTTGGGATAGCCCTGGAACCAGCCACGCCCAATGGCGAAATCCGTGGTGACCCAGATCAACACGCATCGGCTATACGTCACCCCTTGATACTTCGCACGAACAACGACGAAGGCTTCGAGGTACTGGGATCGCGCCGGGTCAAGGAGTTCCTCGCCGGTGGCGCTGCAGGACTGCCAGTCGGCCCAAATGAAAGCGACCGCACCAGGATCCTCGTCAGCCAGGTCAAGTTCCGCGGGCAGGATTGCCCGCACCTTGTCGACATCGGTTCGATACTCGACAGTCAGCAGATTTCCGGAGTAGAACCACGGCATCGGCGGTACCAGCGCGGAGCGTCCGGTGGCGGTGTAGGGCGGCAGGAAACCCCGATTCTGATCCATGCCGGGATCGTAGCCATAATCGTTCGGCTGCAAACGAAACTCTTGAATTGACGCCCTTGACCTTGTGCGGACTAGCGCACGACCACCAAGAACACGATGACGACAGCGCCCAGGGCAACAGCCAGCGCCACCAACCAGGGGTTTCCCTTGCGTCGATCGCGGCGCTGACCCTCGATCACACCCAGCTCCTCGTTGCGTAGAGCCGCCTGGCGAGCCACCTCGCGTGCATCGTCAAACATCGTTGCCGTCAAACATCTTTACCGTCAAACGCCATTGTCGCCCTCCTACTGTTGCGCGACTTTGCGGAAGATAGGCCGAGGTAGCGCTTTGAGGGCGGTCATCACGTAGCGAAGTGGGCCGGGTGCATAGACGGTATGGCGGCCTTTGCGGATTGCCTGCACCACAATCTTGGCGACCACTTCGGGGTCAGTGGTCATCGGTGCTTCGGGCAGCCCCGCACTCATGCGAGTGCGAACCATGCCTGGGCGAACGACCAGCACCTGCACACCAGTACCGTGCAACGCATCACCAAGCCCTTGCGCGAAGGCGTCCAGACCAGCCTTGGTAGAGCCGTATATGAAGTTCGATCGACGAGCGCGATCGCCAGCAACACTTGAGAAGACCACGAGCGTTCCGTGCCCCTGCGCGCGCATTCGGCCGGCCACGTATAGGCCGGCGCTTACGGCGCCCGTGTAGTTCGTCGTGGCAATTTGCACGGCAAGGGCTGGATCCTGCTCAGCAGCGGCCTGATCACCCAGCACGCCGAAGGCCAGCAACGCGATGTCGATATCACCAGCATCGAAGATCGCGTTGATCACCCGTTCATGCCTCGCCATATCCGTGGCGTCGAAATCCGCCGCGACAACGCCGTTGATTCCTGCTTGGGAAAGCTCCTGTACGGCTGCATCGCGCTGGGCCGATGGACGTGCAGCCAGCACGACGCGACGGAGCCGAGCCGGGGGCAGTTCACGAACAGTTGCCAGCGCAATCTCACTGGTACCGCCCAAGACCAGTACGGACTGTGCCTCACCGACAGCATCGATCACAGTTCCAGCCTCCTGCTTAGGTCTGAGACGAATACGCCCTGCGGGTCCAACTGTTGCCGGGCAGTGCGCCACTCGGCAAGCCTGGGGTAGGTGCGCTGAAACATCGTGGGCGACATCCTTGAGTCCTTCGCCAGATACAGACGGCCACCACTGGCAGCTACCGCCTCATCGAGCTCGTCAAGGACGGCACCCAGCCCAGGAAGCCTGGCCGGCACGTCGGCAGCCAGCGTCCAGCCCGGTTGCGGGAAGGACAGCGGAGCGGGATTGGCTGGTCCGAAGCGCTTGAGCACGGTAAGGAAACTTGGTGCCCCGATCTCGCGCAGTCTTCGCAGCGCAAGGCCGACAATCTCGCCTGCTTCATCGGGGACGACGAATTGGTATTGCAGGAAGCCCCCCGGGCCATAGATGCGATTCCACTCCAACACCCCATCAAGCGGATGGAAGAACCCGGCGATGGGCTGCAGTTCACCTGCCCGGTGCTTGGGGTGTCGTCGGAACCAGGCCTCATTGAAGGCTCGTGCCGAAAGGCGATTGAGGACACCACTGGGTATGAATGGTGGTGCGGTTGCAATCGGGCGTGGCCCGTATTCCAATGCCTTGCCACGCTGGTCAATCGGGAGTGCATCGACGGGTGCGTGATCCCCCCGCGTGATGACTCCGCGACCCGAAGCCGACACGCTGTCGATCCAGGCAACCGAATAGCGGTACTCGTGGTCGCGGGCGAGCATGCGGGCCATGACGTCTTCCAGATCATTGGCCCGCTCGGTGTCGACAAGCATGCGTGAACTCGTGATCGCAATCCCGTTGAACGTCGCCTCGGTAATGACACCGGTCAGACCCATGCCGCCAACCGTGGCCCAGAACTCACTGGCCGTTGCATCGCCCGGTTGCAGCGTTCGCGCTTGGCCCTGCCCATCGACAAGCGTGAGCCGCTGCACATGGTTACCAAAACTGCCGGCGCCATGGTGATTCTTGCCATGGATGTCGGCTGCGATGGCGCCGCCCACGGTAACCATGCGTGTTCCAGGAGTCACCGGTACGAAAACCCCGAGCGGGACGATGCTGCGCAGCACACCGTCAAGACTTGCCCCGGCACCGGCCGTGATGCTCGTGCCGTCCACGGCAACACCGGCCAACGCGCTGAGGTCCAGCACCGTGGCTCCACCGCTTTGCGCCGCGTCACCGTAAGAACGTCCAAGGCCGCGAGCGAGGACGCCGCGCGGACCTGCCTGACGCACAACGTCCTGAACGTCAAGCACTGTGGTGGCTTGACGTCGTGTTGCCGAACTTGGCGACGTGCGGCCCCAGCCAGTGAACGTTGTCTCACTCGTTGACAGCGAGAGGGGAAGCGGGTCGCGCTGCACCGCCTGGGCACGGTTTCGATTCAGGAGTTTCATACCGCTATAGACCCATCGTGCCCAGCGTGAAGAGCACCAGCCAGATTGCACCAAGGGTCAACAGCCCTCGATCTGCGAACACTGCATCCTCGGGCGCTTCCGCGCGGCCGCGGTCGATAACGATGGCGTAGCGAAGGATGGCGAGAACGAAGGGCACGATGCTCCACGCCGCCCAGGGGAAGCTCGACGGTGACTGTCCCACCTCAAATGCCCACAGGCAGTAGGCGCTGATGGTCACTGCAGCCGCAATAGCCCACGTAAAGCGCAGGAACCCAACCGTGTAGCCGTCCAGACTGCGTCGTCGTGGCGTTGGTTGAGTTGGGCTGGCCTCCACGGCCGAGGTACCGGAAGACCGCTCCAATTCACTGAAACGCTTACCGGCCGCCATAAACAAGGACCCGAAACCTGCAACGATCAAGAACCACTGGGAGATCGGCAATTCACTTGCGACACCACCGGCGATTGCGCGCAGCAGGAACCCCATGGCCAGCAATCCGAGTTCGATCACGGGTTCGTGCTTCAGCAGCAATGAGTAGGCCGTTGTGCAGATCAAGTAGGCAACGACGACGCCGGCAAGCTCGGGGCGGATGAGCCAGGCGAGTACCAGCCCGGCTAACGCCAGGACTAGTGCACTGCCGAGCGCGACCGGGATTGTGATGTGCCCGGCGGCAAGTGGTCGGGCGCGCTTGACCGGATGCGCACGATCGAGTTCCACATCCCGAGCGTCATTAACCAAGTACGTCGCACTGGACACCAGACAGAAGGCGACAAAAGCACCTAAAGTGTCGAGTAGAACCGGAACTTCAGTAATGGCCCCTGCGGCGAACGGCGCCGCAAAAACCAGTACGTTCTTGAGCCACTGACGTGGTCGTATCGCCACCAGCAACGCGACCAGAGGGTTTCGACTTGGGACCTGGGTTTCGGTCATCTCAGGTGCTGCGCCTGCTCTGCTCAACACTCGCCCCCGGCTCAGAATCGCCCACGATGCGTGCCAACTGTGGCACAACGAGGAACCAGGTCACCAGGTGCATGAGCATCAGCGCGACGCGTGCAGTCCACGGCACCGAACTAGGTTGATTGATTGGACCGGCGAGCGACACCACCGCCAGCGCGGTGCCGGCCCAATACACGATTCGCTGCGCATGACGGCGCCCGAGAAGGAGCCAACTACCCAGTGCACCGGTCAGAGCGACTGCCAGGGGAATCAACAACACTTCGAACCAGGCCAAGTTCAGCGAAGGAGTCTGGCCACCAGCTACCGCCAGCAGGAATGGCACCCCGGCCACCCTCGCTATGGCAAAGATGAGCAGGCACAGCAGGCCTGACCAAAGTCCGGTGACGAGGCCGGCGTAGGCAAGTTCGCGCAGTCGAGGATTTGCCGATGTCGGCGGGGCAATCGGGGTCACCGAGGCTTCCCAGGGACCCGAATGCACAGAGTCATTGTGGGCCATGGCAACCGCTTGCAAAAGTTAACGGTTTGGAGGATGCTTATTACTCGTCAGTAACATCGGCCAGGAGGATCGTGATGGGTCACTACCGAGGCAATCTGCGCGACTTGGAATTCAACCTCTTCGAGGTGTTCCGCATTCAGGATCGTCTCGGCGCAGCGCCATATGAGGAGATCGACCCAGAGACGGCGCGCGAGGTCCTCCGCGAGGTAGAGCGCATCGCCGAGGGACCCCTGGCCGATTCCTTCGTCGACGCGGACCGCAATCCGCCCGTCTACGACCCCGCGACGAAATCCGTGACCATGCCGGAGTCGTTCAAGACCTCGTACCGAACCCTGTTCGATGCAGAGTGGTGGCGCCTTGATCTGCCCCAGCACCTGGGTGGCTCCGGAGCCCCGCCAACACTGCGTTGGGCCGCCAGCGAACTGCTCCTTGGGGCCAACCCAGCAGTCTTTATGTACATGTCTGGCCCCGGGTTTGCCGCGATCCTGGACAGCATCGGCAATGAGCAGCAACAGCAGATCGCCCGCATCACCATCGACAAGGCCTGGGGATCCACCATGGTCCTCACGGAGCCGGATGCGGGCTCAGATGTGGGTGCTGGGCGCACCAAAGCCATTGACAATGGTGACGGAACCTGGCGCATCGAGGGTGTGAAGCGCTTCATCTCGTCTGCCGAGCACGACATGGCCGACAACATCTTGCATCTCGTCCTCGCCCGTCCGGAAGGTGCCGGACCGGGCACAAAGGGACTGTCGCTGTTCCTGGTGCCAAAGTTCATGTTCGACGTCAACACCGGTGAGCTGGGTGACCGCAATGGAGTCTGGGCAACTAATGTCGAGAAGAAGATGGGGCTCAAAGCATCGACCACCTGTGAATTGACCTTCGGGGATGGCAAGCCGGCAATCGGCTGGCTCGTTGGTGATGTGCACGACGGCATCGCACAGATGTTCAAAGTGATCGAGTACGCCCGGATGATGGTTGGTACTAAGGCGATCGCAACACTGTCCACGGGCTATCTCAATGCCCTGGACTACGCGAAGACTCGCGTTCAAGGCGCCGATCTCACCCAGATGCTGGATAAGACTGCGCCAAGGGTGACCATTACGCACCACCCGGACGTGCGGCGCGGTTTGATGCTGCAGAAGGCCTACGCCGAGGGCATGCGAGCGCTCGTGCTCTACACCGCGGCGTGGCAGGACCAGATCCAACTTGCCCAAGCGGGCGTCAATCAAGACGGGATCGATCTAGATCTCGCAGAGCGCATGAACGACCTACTCCTGCCCATCGTCAAAGGTGTCGGCTCAGAACGCTCATACGAGGTGCTCGCCACTTCGTTGCAGACCTACGGAGGATCAGGCTTCCTGCAGGACTACCCTCTCGAGCAGTACATCCGCGACGCCAAGATCGACACCCTCTACGAGGGCACCACGGCGATCCAGGGACTGGATTTCTTCTTCCGCAAGATGGTCCGCGACCAGTTCCGAGCAATTGGTCATCTCGCAGCTCAGATCACTGAGACCGTCAAGGGTGACGAGGGCAAGGGTGCCTTGGCCTTGGAGCGTGAACTCCTCGGCAAGGCCCTAGAAGAGGTGCAGGCCATGGTTGGCACGTTGGGCCAGTGGGCCATGGCTTCCGCGCAGGATCAAAAGGAGATCTATCGCGTTGGGCTGAACACCACACGGTTACTGATGGCCTGCGGTGACCTGATCATCGGCTGGCTGTTGATTCAGCAGGCCGAAGTGGCACTAGCCGCGTTGGAATCTGGCTCTGCCGATCGTGACTTCTACCAGGGCAAGGTTCAGGCCGCACGGTGGTTTGCCAGCAACCGACTGCCACTCCTGGCAGCAGAGCGCGCCGTGCTGCAGTCAACAACGCTGGACTTGATGGAGATGGCTGAGGAGTCCTTCTAACCCTGCAGCCTCAACCCTGCAGCCTCGACCGGTATCACGTGAACTGGGGTCAGCGGCGCGAGACGTAGGCTCGCTCTATGGGTTCATGGCGCTTTCGAAGCCTGGTTAGTGGATTCGCAGCTGCTGTGGTGCTGAGTGCATTGGGGGTACTCCTCGCCAGCCAAGCAGCGGCACACGCAGACCTGGTCAGTAGCGATCCGGCTGATGGGGCAGTCCTGACTGCACCGCCAGCCGTCATCACCTTGACCTTCAGTGATCCGCTCTTCACCGACGGTGTGCAGATGAGTTTGGTGGCCGCCGATGGCTCAGTGATACCGAGCGATCCCCCGCAGGTCTCCGATGCGGCTGTCAGTCTGGCTTGGCCACCGACCGCGGGTAGCGGTACCTACGAAGTGGGCTACCGCGTGGTGTCTGAGGATGGCCACCCCGTATCGGGCACCATCTCGTTCACGATCGAGGAAGGGTCCAGCTCAGCACAGCCAGCTGTCACATCCGAACCTGCACCTGCGGTTTCCGTCACCGAGTCAACGAGTGTGCTGCCATTGGTTCTGGCACTCCTAGCCGCTTTGGCGGTCGCAATTATCGGAGCTCTTGCCTTCGGACGACGGAAACGCTGAAGAGTGTCAGCGACCACTGCGCAGGCCGAACGCCGCGGATTCATCATCGGCGGGGGTTCAGCCATCACACTCGTCGGCTTCCTCGCCATGGTCGGGGCCTTGGTGGTGACCGGCGCACTCAGCGGGCCTACGGCACCCGGGATAGCCGAAGCCAGCCCCTCAGTTACCTGGGCAGTGCCCACTCTTCGTGGCCTAGCACTCACCACTGGCGTTATCACTATTGGTGCCCTGCTCTCTGCAGCCTTCCTAGCGCCAAGTGGGCGCGACGGTGTGCTCTCACGTTCCGGTCGAAACACCATAACTGTCGGATACTTCGCCGCGTTGGCATGGACCATGGTCTCGCTCCTGCTCTCTGTCGCAGAACTCGCCAACGTGCTCGCACTGAGCTGGAGCGAGGTCCTTGAACCTGGAGTACTCGCCACCTATCTGTGGGACGTACCTACTGCACGTGCAGCGTTGCTCGGTGCAGCATTTACCTTGATTGTCGCCATCGGTTCAGTGCTCACCGCCACAACAGGCCTTGCCGCAGTGTGGCTGGTGTTAGCCCTCGTAGCAATCAGTCTGCCGAGCGTGTTTGGTCATGGGTCAGCGCTGGGCGACCATGCCCTGGCAATGACGTCGTCGACCGCGCACTCCGTTGCCGCCGCCCTTTGGGTCGGTGGGCTTGTGTTCCTCATCGCCCAGGCATTTATGCGAGCACCAACCGAAGGTGGGTGGTCACTTACATCCACCACGCAACGATTCGGTCGACTTGCGACAGTGTGTCTGATCGTGGTCGCCATCAGTGGTGTGGGAAATGCGTACACCCGCTTGGAGTACCCCGCACAGTTATGGCAGACGGGGTATGGCCAGATCGTGCTGACGAAGTTCGTCGCAATGCTGTGCATTGGCGCTATCTCACTGCTGCTGCGCCGCATCTTGCGCCGACCTCGTGACAAAGCTGACCAACGCGCTGATATCAGTGAACGCAGTCAACTGGCACGCGTAGCGGTCGTGGAATTGACCTGCCTCGCCCTCGCTTTGGGCATGGGGCTGGCGCTTGCTTCAAGCGCTCCGCCCCGTTTCCTCATCCCGTTCGAGGACCCAGGCGAGTACCTCCTTGGGACCAACTATCCGGATGCACCGACATTTGCTTCAGTCGCGTTGGGATTTCGACTAGAACCGCTCTTCCTTGCGGTCAGCCTTGTCGCGGCCGGTCTCTACGTAATCGGGTATCTGCGGTTGCGTGGTCGCGGCGACTCTTGGCCGATTGGACGGTTGCTCTGCTGGCTGGTGGGCATCGGGTTAGTCATCTGGTGCACGAACGCCTCGATTGCACTGTATGCCCAAGTTTCGGTGGGCCTGCACATGGTGCAGCACATGACGCTGACGATGCTTGCACCTATTTTTCTCGTGTTGGGTGCACCCGCCACACTTGCCCTTCGCGCACTGGCACCGTCGAAGACGACGCAACGCGGCCCACGGGAATGGCTGCTCTGGCTCCTCAACAGTCCCATCGCCATGGTGCTGACCAACCCCTTCTACGTATTCGTCGTCTATGTCTTCGGCACCTACACGCTGTATCTCACCGGAGCATTTGCCACGTTGATGGGCAGCCACATCGGACATGTGGCAATGCAGGCGCACTTCCTCATCTCGGGGTACCTGTTCGCCTGGGTACTGATCGGCATTGATCCACGCCCACGACCCGTTCCTTACTGGGGTCGGATCCTGATGCTGCTCCTCGCCTTGGCTTTCCATGGGTTCTTTGCCGTGTCCCTCATGATGCGCACCGAACCGTTAGCACCCGAGTGGTACTCGGTGGTGCGACCCGAATGGGTCACCGACCCACTACGTGACACCCTGGCCGGTGCCCAGGTTGCCTGGGGGCTCTCCGAGATCCCGACACTGATCCTGCTGGTCGTCATCGCCGTGCAATGGGCACGCAGCGATGAACGTGAAGCCAAGCGTCGGGATCGGCAAGCAGATCGTGACAATGATGCGGAACTGCGTGCTTACAACGAGGGCCTGCAATCCCTTGCCCGTCGGTCTGGCCAGTCTGGTACGTCATGAGGCCTCAGGCATCGCGACGTACGCGGTTGTCCGCGATCGTTCTTGGTCTCGTCTGTCTAATGGCGATAAGCCTTGCGCCACCGGCTGCCGCCCTTCCGCTCGGAGACCCGGAAGGCCTCGCCGGCATTGGTGACGCTCAACAGGTCATCGTGGTTGTCGCATCGAATCGACGGTCCACCACGGCTGAACTACGCACCTACGAACGTCGTACTGATGGAAGCTGGGCCCAGGTTCATGGTCCAGTCACCGCGACGCTCGGATGGTCCGGTTTGATTCCGGGTGAGCGTCGACGACAGGGCACTGGCAAGACCCCAATGGGGACCTATGCGCTGGTGGACGCATTCGGTCGACGCGCCAATCCGGGTACGGCCATGCCGTACCACCGGTTCGATCGCGATGATGCCTGGACCTACTACCCCAAGGTGCCCAGTACCTACAACATCCTGCAGACCGCCGACCGCAAGTGGCGGTCTTACGGCACCTACGTGGAGCACCTGTGGTCCTACGGATCGCAGTATCGATACGTCGTCGTGCTTGATTACAACCTGCCGCAGGGCAGGGTGACCACAGATTCCAACGGCATTCGACGCACGAGTGAACCAGCCAACACCCGACTGGGCGGGGGGATCTTCTTACACGTCTCTAACGGTCGACGTACTGCCGGGTGTATCGCCATTCCTGAGCACCAGATGCGACGGATCCTTACCTGGCTGAAGCCCGCCGCAAATCCGACGATCGTCATCGGGACCGAGAGGTCCCTTGCACAATGAAACGCACTCCAAAAGGCGATCTATTACGTCAGTCGGATGTCGTCGAGCACCGGGAAGGTCTCACGCCAGCGAAGTGACTCCGCAGGATCGATATTCGCTACGAGGATTTCGGGTCGCGTTCCGGCCTTGGCCACCACAGTTCCTCGCGGGTCGATCACGCAGGAGTGGCCACCGAGGTCGATGCCCGGTTGTTTGCCAACTTGATTGCACGCAGCAACCCACAATTGATCCTCGATGGCGCGGGCCTGGAGGAGCACGTCCCAGTGGCCGATGCGCGGTGTCGGCCAACCGGAGGTTAGAAGCAGACTGGTTGCGCCCCCAGCGACCAATGCTCGGAACATCTCCGGAAAGCGCAGGTCGTAGCAGGTGGCCAGGCCCGTCGGCCCAAGTGGGGTGTCCACCACGACCAGCTCATCACCGGACGTCATCAAGGTTGTTTCACCGCCCTGAAAGCCGAAGAGGTGGATCTTCCGGTATGAACTGACCAGGGTGCCATCTGGGGCAAAGAGCACACTGGTGTTGAAGTGTCGCCCCTGGGCATCACGCTCGCAGAAGGAACCGCCATGCAGCCAGATGCCGTACTGGCGAGCAGTGACCTGCAGTTCACTCACCAGCGGGCCGTCCACCGGCTGCGCATGTTCGCGCGCGGCCTCCACGTCGAACGCGCCGACATGCCACAGCTCTGGGAGCATCACCATGTCGGCCTGTTGGGCGGCCTGACCGATCAGGCCGATCGCGCGCGGCACACGCTCGTAGACAGGTTCACTCGTTGAACACTCCAGTTGGATCAATGCAACTCGGACGTCCGAACTACTCGACTTTACCTGGGTCGTCACGTGCAAAACCCTACGCTGTGCATATGAGCGCCTCTGATTCCAGCATGAATCAACTCATCAAGGAGTGGTACTCGGCGCAGTCGGACTTTCTGGACCTGGCCGAGTCACTCGATGAGCGTCAGTGGTACGCCGCGTCCAGTTGTCCCGGGTGGACAAATGGTGATGTCGTCGCGCATGTCGTGGATCTGGAAGCTCGAATGCTCGGCGAAGTCATCGAGCATGAACCGCCTTGGCATGAACTTCCACACACGGCTACCAGTAACAGCAAGCTAACGGAGATCGGCGTTGATGCCCGGCGTGGCCAAACTCCAGACGACATTCGCGCAGACTTACGGCGAGTGATTAGCCTTCGCCACCAGGAACTGCTGGCGGGCCAGCAGGATCCAGCGACCATCGTTAACCATCCACTGGGGTTTGAACTACCCCTAGGGCGGGTGGTTCAGATGCGGACTCTCGACAGTTGGGTGCACGAGCAGGACATTCGTGCAGTGATCGGGCAACCCGGGAATCTTGGCTCGATGGGCGCGCAGAGCACGGCCGATCAGTTACTCAGCGGTCTACCCATGATCTGGGGTAAGCGCGTTGGGGCACCCGCTGGTGCCACGCTGGTCGTCTCAATCACCGGCCCGGGGGTGCTGCGTGAAGTCGCCGTTCAGATGGGCGCTGACGGTCGTGCGCGTGCTTGTCCGACACCTGCAGACGCCACCGTGACAATGACGGCAGACTGGCCAACGCTGCTGGCTGCGTTCGCCGGACGTCCAGATGCCGGACGAATTCAAACAACCGGAGATGCCGGCTTAGCCGCAGATCTGCTTGGCCAACTGCGCATCGTTCCCTGACTAAGGTCCCTAGTCCAGCAGTAATGCCAGTGCCGGATCCTGCAAGAAGGTAGCCAGCGCACTGAGTGCGCGGGATGCCTGGGAGCCATCGACGATCCGATGGTCGAAGGACATTGACAAGGTCATAACCGGTCGCACGACCACGGCACCTTCCACGACCCATGGTCGCTCCGCGATACGTCCGGTTGCCACGATCATGGATTCCCCAGGGTTGAGAATCGGTGTCCCGCCGTCCACATCGAAAATGCCGATATTGGTGATCGTGACGGTGCCGCCGGTGAGATCCTGCGGTGAACTGCGTCCGTCGCGCGCCGTGGTGATGAGTTCCTGCAAACCCTTGGCCAATTCGCGCAGGCTGAGCAACTCCGCGCCCTTGAGGTTAGGTACCAGTAGGCCGCGTTCGGTATCAACAGCGATCCCAAGATTCACATGACCGTGCAGCTGCATATGCGCACTGTCACTACTCAAGGCATCAGAATCGGCAGTGCCGGAAGTACTCTCGTCAATCCATCGAGCATTCATCTTGGGGAACTGCCGTATGACGCGGATAAGCCCGGCAGCGACCAACACCAACGGGGTCACTCGCACACCAGTGAAATTCGGATGGTCGCGCACCTTTGCCAAGACATCGACGAACCGACTGACCTCGACATCGCGCCAGACCGTGACCTGCGGTGCGCTGAAAGCTGAGGCAACCATCGCGTCGGCCATTGCACGCTGTACCCCACGCACCGGGATTCGCTCCGCAGATAGGCCCGGCGCCGACACCGCACCGACGTAGGAAGCCTGCTGCGCTGCACTCAGCAGGTCGTCGCGGGTGACCTCTCCCTGGCGACCCGAGGGAACGATGCTGGCTAGGTCGATGCCCATCTCTCGGGCCATTCGCCGAACGAGCGGCTTCGCTCGAGTTATCGTGGTAGCCCCATTCGAAACGTCAGGCACGGTCGCCAGTGATTCCGCTTGCGCACGGGGGCGTCGGGTCCGCTGAGTACCCGGACCGTCACTAACCCCGTAGCCAACCAACACCGCACCTGAATCAACGGATTCCACCTGTGTTACTTCGATCGTCAGGATCGGAGTGCCGACAGGAACCAATGCACCCTGTTCGACATGAAGGGCGTGGACGCGTCCAGCAAACGGACTAGGCAACTCAACAATGGCTTTGGCGGTCTCGATTGACGCCACAACCTGGTTGACCACCACGCTGTCACCGGTGCGCACGTGCCAGGTAACGATCTCGGCTTCAGTCAGTCCTTCGCCGACATCAGGCAGTCGGAACACTTGCTGTGTTGTCCCATCACCTGCTACGCCATCACCTGTCATGCCATCACCCCTCCAGGGTGTCCTCCACCGCATCGAGGATGCGATCGACTGACGGTAGGTATGCATGTTCAAGCCGGCTAGCGGGATACGGAACATCGAACCCCGTAACTCGCGCGACCGGCGCCTGCAATACATAGAAGCAGCGCTCGGTAAGGGTCGCCGCAATTTCCGCACCCAGACCTGCTGTCATCGGCGCCTCGTGAACAACGACGAGCCTGCCGGTGCGATTCACCGACTCCTCGATTGCATCGAAGTCGATAGGCGCCAGGCTCTGCAGGTCGATGACCTCGAGTTCCGCGATTCCTTCTTGGGATGCCACGTGAGCGGCCTCTAGACAAGTCCGGACCATGGGGCCATAACAGGCCACCGTCACATCGGACCCACGTCGGGCCAGTCGCGCTCGCCAGGGGCCAGTGACGTTGAGTTGCGCATCGATCTGCTCCTGATCCACTTCAGCTCGATCCCAGTAGCGACGCTTGGGCTCGAAGAAAAGTACTGGGTCAGGGCTGCTGACAGCCTGCTGAATCATCCGGTACGCAGCGGACGGATCGCCCGGCGACAGGATGCGCAGTCCTGCTGTGTGTGCGAAGTAGGCCTCCGGTGACTCGCTGTGATGCTCAACCGCACCGATGCCTCCGCCATATGGGATTCGAATCACAACGGGCACCTGCACGGCGCCGTCTGTGCGCCGATGGAACTTTGCAAGTTGCGACACAATCTGATCGAAAGCCGGGTAGATGAACCCGTCGAACTGAATCTCAATGACTGGGCGGTACCCGCGCATAGCCATGCCGATCGCTGTGCCAACCAGTCCGCTTTCGGCTAAGGGCGAATCAATGACCCGCTGTTCACCGAAACTCTGCTGCAGCCCTTCAGTAACACGAAAGACACCACCGAGTCGGCCAATGTCCTCGCCCATTAACACTACTGAGGCGTCGTTCGTCATCGCACGTCGCAGACCTGCATTGATTGCCTGCACCATGGTCACCGCTGCCATCGTCAGCCCACAGATCCGGAGTTTTTTGCCACCCACTGGCGCTGCTGTTCGATAAGTGGGTGGTCCTCGGCGTAAACGTGATCGAACATTGTCGCTGGGTCGGGGGTCACCATGCCGCGAACTCCTCGACGCACCTGCTCGGCGAGGGCTTCTGCCTGCTGATCGACGTTGACGAAGAATGCTGGCTCGGCCCGGCCTGAGGCCACCAAGTACGCCTTCAATCGCGCAATGGGGTCTTTGGCCCGCCACGACTCCAACTCGCCTTGAGGGCGATAACGACTGGGGTCATCCGACGTAGTGTGCGCTCCCATGCGGTACGTCATCGCCTCAATGAACACTGGTCCGGCGCCGGAACGAGCCGATTCCAGTGCCGCCTTAGTTACCGCATAACTGGCCAACACGTCATTGCCGTCGACTCGCACGCTTGGCATGCCGTATCCGGCAACACGCTCAACCAGGGGCGCACTGATTTGCCGGGCTACCGGATGCGAGATCGCCCACTGGTTGTTCGTGCAGAACAGCACGACGGGTGCCCGAAAGCTCGCGGCAAAGACGCAGGCCTCATGAACATCGCCTTCCGAACTTGCGCCATCCCCGAAATAACCGATGACGGCATCCTCAGTCGGACTTCCACTGGCTTTATCGAGTGCGATACCCATGGCATAGCCAACGGCATGGAGGACTTGGTTGGCGATGACGATGATGGGCAGCGCGACTCGACGCTGGACCGGATTCCACCCACCGTTGCTGATCCCTCGATAAAGGCTCAGGATCTCCAGTGGGGTAACGCCTCGACTCAAACAAACACCGTGCTCGCGGTAGGTGGGAAAGGCGAAATCACCAGCTGACATCGCGTATCCAGACCCAACCTGTGCCGCCTCCTGGCCGAGGCTAGGGGCCCACAGTCCGAGTTCACCCTGGCGTTGCAGTGCTGTTGCTTCGAGGTCCAAGCGCCGCACCAGGGTCATGTCCCGGTACATCCCCAGTAGATCGAGCCCGGTCAGGTCGACGCGCCCCAGTCCGACGGCCCTTAGGTCTACCTCGGTTAGCTCAATCGCTCCGAGATCGGCCCGCGCGGCATCCGTCACTCCAGCCGCCGGTAGATCGGGCAGGACTCCGACCGTGCTCGGCGTGTCCTGCATGCCCAGCATGCTGGGCACAGGGCGGCCAGGGCCCGAGCCCACTGAATCTGCATTCATCGGGTCGCATCCTGCCAGCACGCATCAACTCAGTCACTGAGGCACAATTCCGGCATGTCTCAGAGCGCGGATCCCATTCGCATCTTCCTGCTGGACGACCATGAAATCGTGCGCCGTGGTCTCGCCGAGTTGCTCAACCTCGAGGCCGACATGGAAGTCGTCGGCGAGGCTGCAAATGCCGCGGAGGCAGTGCATCGCATACCAGCGAGCCAGCCCACCGTTGCAGTCTTAGACGTCCGGCTACCCGATGCCAGTGGTGTCGAGGTCTGTCGTGAGGTCCGCTCCCTCCTGCCGGACCTGCGCTGCTTGATGTTGACGTCCTACGCGGACGACGAGGCTCACTTCAATGCCATCATGGCCGGAGCTTCTGGATACGTACTCAAGGACATTCGCGGCACCGACCTGCTGTCGGCAATCCGCCAGGTCGCCGCTGGTAAGTCTCTGCTCGACCCTGTCGCCACCCAACGGGTTCTTGATCGCCTGCGCACCGCGGAGCAGGTTGATGATCGCCTCAAGGGGCTGAGCGATCAGGAGCGTCGCATCCTGGAACTTATTGGCGAGGGCATGACAAACCGTCAGATTGGGCAGACCATGCATCTGGCCGAGAAGACGATCAAGAACTACGTCTCAAGCCTGCTGGCGAAGCTCGGGATGGAGCGTCGCACTCAGGCCGCAGCGTTCGTGGCTCGCATGTCCGCGACCAGTTGAACTGAAGCGTCACTTAGCTCTCAGGTGTAGTTAACGGCACGTACCACCGCGCGGTGGTCCCAGTTGAATGTTCCCCCACGGTTATCTCAAAGCCGCCCCCCATTTCCACGGCACGCGCTTGCAGGTTGGCCAACCCGGAGGATCGCACTCCCTGATGCGTACCAACGCCATCGTCCATCACGGTGACGATTAACCGGTGATCGACGACTGCGGCGGCTACCTCGACGTGCGTTGCCTTCGCATGCTTGCCGACGTTGGTGAGGAGCTCTCGGACGGCGGCCACCGCTTGGTCACTGATTTCAGTGGATGCTGACGTATCGATGGTGCCCGTGAAGCGGACCGTCGGAGAGAAGCCGAGTACCGAGTTAGCCTGACTAACCTCTTGCATGATGCGGCCACGCAGAGCGCCGCCGGAACCATCCATGGGTTCATGGAGTGCAAAGATTGTTTGCCTGATTTCCTTCACAGTGAGATCCAACTGATCGACAGCTGTGCTGACACGAGCTGCCGCTGGCGAATCCGCCATCGATCGCAAGGCACGTTCAAGCAGCATCCCCGTCGCAAAAAGGCGTTGAATTACCAGGTCGTGCAGATCGCGAGCAATCCGATCGCGATCCTCGAAGACTGCAAGGCGCTCATGCTCGCGTTGCGCTTCCGCCAATACCAACGTGACGGCAGCCTGTTCAAGGAAAGGCTGGGCCAGTTCTAAGTCCGCCTCAGCGACTGGAGGTTCGGTGGCGACCCTGTCCAACGTCAGGACTCCGACGATTCGATCGCGTGTTTGCAGCGTGACAGTCGGCACCACCGACTCGGTGACCCCATCGCCGTCTCCCGCTCGTTGGAGGTCCGCGTGCCCTTGCAGCACGACAGATGCACCGCTCGCCTTCAGCAAGTCCCTGGCACCCTCGGCGAGGACCCCTGCGGCATCTTGAGCCGCGCCTCCACTGAGGACAACACTGCCCATCCGAGTCACGAGCTGCTGCCATCGCTCGCGGCTTCGGGTGCGCTCAACCAGTTGTGCGTTCTCAATTGCCGCTGAAGCAGCTGCGGCAAGGATGGTGACGATGCGCTCGTCATCCTCAGTGAAACTCTCGCCGCCTTCCTTCTCGGCCACCACGGATGCGTCCCTTTCAGCATGGATGAACTGCTCAATCCCATATGGGCCCAGCACAGCCAAGGCCCCGTGCCTTGCCCGGACGAGCTCCATAGCGACCTGCGTTATCCGGCGAAGCGTCGCCTGCTCGTCCAAGAAACCTGATCCTCCAAGAAACCTGATCCTCCAAAATGGCTTACCTTCCGGCCTTACCGTTCCAGGAACAAAGCCTCAGTCGCGATTGTGGCCCACCAGGGCCTTTGTTTCTCGGTGGCGTCGCGGTTTGGCATCAGCAACAGGGCCCAATGCAAAGATCAGCCGGTGCCCGGATCGCCAACCGTCAGCAGCCAGCAGACCCGCATCTGGGTGGCGCTCCTGATTGTCTGGGTGGTCTGGGGCTCCACCTACCTGGGTATTGCCGTCACGGTAACCACGATGCCGCCACTGCTGGCTAACTCGCTGAGGTTCTTCGCAGCAGCGCTCATCCTCGCAACTTTGCTGATCATCATGCGCGGACCTCGAGCACTCCAGATCACCCGCACACAGTTGGCGTACTCGGCATTGATGGGTTGCGCGTTGCTAGGAGTTGGTATCGGGACGCTCTCGCTGGCTGAACGCTACTTACCTTCCGGAATAGCAGCGCTGATCATCGCGATCATGCCCCTGTGGATCGTCATCCTGCGCGCCACCTCAGGTGATCGACCATCACGGCTAACACTCGTGGGTGTTGCCATCGGCATGGGTGGCCTGACTCTGATGATGCTCCCCGGAGGTACGACCCCGGTGACGGGAACTGCGCAGGATCTGCTCATCTGGTCGTTGGCCATGGTCGGTTCGAGTTTCTGTTGGGCATTCTTTTCGTGGCGGTCGGTGCGATTCCCGCTCCCTAAGGACGCCCTGGTCACCACAACCTACGAACTCCTTGCTGCTGGATTCATGTTGCTGGGCATAGGTGCCCTAACTGGCGAACACTTCGATCTTGGCGCGACCAGTCTTCCGTCACTTGCTGGGTGGTCATGGCTGGTCTTGGCCTCAGTAGTCGCATACACCTGCTACAGCTGGTTAATCGCCCATGCTCCGTTGTCGCTGGTGTCCACCTATGCCTACGTCAATCCCGGTGTGGCTGTCCTACTTGGCTGGCTGATCCTGCGCGAACCGATCACCAGCGATGTGCTGCTCGGACTGACCCTGGTGCTCTCTGGCGTCATCCTTGTGACGCGGGGTGAGCGTGGCGAAACTCCTTCGCCACCAGCAGCAGCCGATCGTTCGACTCAGTCTCCACAATCGACACTCGAACACCCTCACCCGGGAACGGCCTTACCGTGATGCCGGCCGACTCACAGGCCTGCGCAAACGGCACCGCCAAGTCACCAAGTCGGAACCAGATGAAATTCGCCTGGGTTGGGTTCAGTCGCCAACCCTGATCGACCAAGGCATGCCAAACCCGATCACGTTCCGCCGACAGGGCCTGCACGCGAGCGAATAATTCGTCCTCGCGCTCGAGCGATGCAAGTGCGGCGTCCTCTGCGACATTAGAAACTCCGAATGGAATGGCGAACTTACGCATCGCGTCAATGACGTGCGGATCCGCGACGGCAAAACCAACCCGAAGTCCAGCCAGACCGTAGGCCTTGGAAAACGTGCGGAGGACGACCACGTTCGACCGATCCCGGCCGAATTCGATGCCATCCGGAACCTGTGGGTCCGTGACGAACTCTCGGTAGGCCTCGTCGACGACCACGATGACATCCTGTGGAACGTTGTCTAGCAGCCAAGCCAGTTCCGTGCCCTTGACCGCCTTACCGGTTGGGTTATTCGGTGTACAACAGAAAATGACGCGCGTTCGGTCGGTCACCGCAGCAGCCATCGCCTCAACGTCATGGCTTTCATCCGCACGAAGGGGTACCTGCACGCTTACCGCGTGGGCCATCCGCGTCCAGATTGGGTAAGACTCGAAACTGCGCCAGGCGTAGATGACCTCATCTCCGGGATGGGTTGCTGCCTGGATGACCTGTCCACAGAGGGCGACGCTCCCCGTTCCCAAGCCAATGGAGTCTGTGGAAACCTGGAATCGCTGGGCAAGAGCCGTCACGAGTCGCAATGAAAAGGGGTCTGGGTAGCGCTGCATCGAAGCCGCCGAGTTAGCGATGGCCTCAAGCACTCCAGGAAGTGGCGGGTACGGATTCTCGTTGCTTGACGCCTTGAACACCACAATGTCTTCGCGCGGTGTCGGCCGCTGACCCGCCTTATAACTAGGAATTAGGTCGAGGTCGGTACGCAAACGCGGCTTCGATGACTTGGCTGTCACTGCCTCAGGTTACGGCCTTCACGAACACCCTGCTGGTACTACCGTTCGAGGGTGACCGTGCGGGGGCGCCTCACACTCATCGCCGCTCTGGCTGCCGTTGCCGTCGGAGCCGTCGCTGCTGCCACCTGGACGCAGTACCTCGCGCTCCAATCGCTGGAGGACCGGCTGGTCTCGCGTCGCGGCATCGCGCCGGGCGATCCTGTCTTCGGAGCCCTCCTTAATCACTCCCAGGACCTTGGCCTATTGATCGCGCTCGCCATCACCGGGCTCACGGCACTGGTAGTGCTGTGTGGATTTCTCTTCCGAAACACCGTGCTGATCCCCCTAGTGGCCCTTGCGCAGCAGTTACGCAGGGTCGCCCGCGATGGTCTGGCCGCTGGGCCCATCGAGATTCGAGGTCCCCAGGAAATCGCCCGGGTCGCACGCGATGCGGAGGTTATGCGACGAGCGCTGCAGACCCAGGGGCGCGCCGCTCGTGCCGCCGCGGACGGCCTGCACCAGCAGGCCCCCCTCGTTGCTGCCCTGCAAGATCAGCGACGAGCCGGGGTCCAGCGGATAGGTCCCGTGCTCGTGGCGAACAACCTGCAACCCGCGCGCGGTGTTATCGGCGGCGATTGGTGGCAGGTCCTGCCCTGGCAGAGCCACGGTGTCGCACTCCTCGTGGGTGACGTGGTCGGCCACGGTGAACACGCGGCCTTGATGGCATACGCCTTGCGCGCAACCCTGACCGGAGCCTTGGCCTCTGGCGTGCCGGCCATGTCACTGCCGCAATTGGGGTGCCAAGTCTTGCGTGGCTGCGAAGACGCTGGAATAGAACTTGCCTGCTCAACGTGCGCCGTGCTCATGATCGATGTGCCAAACGACACGATGCACTGGATCAATGCCGGTCATCCACCGCCACTGATCGCATCAGCGGACGGAACCGTACGTGAATGCGAAGCGACGGGACCGTGGCTCACCACTTTCGGTGGAGCCTGGTCAGCGCAGTCTGTTCGGATCACCACCCAGGACGTGGTCCTGGCCTTCAGTGATGGACTCGCTATCGGAGTTTCCGACACCGATCCCAGCACCGTTGAGTTGGGATTGCGCAACGCACTGACAACGTCGGTACAGACCTGGTTTGCATCGGGCGCAACCAAGGCAGATTTCGGCACCATCATTGCCACCGTTCGTGATGCGGCACAGGTTGAACCTGTCGGACCTCGAAGGGATGACCTAGCCCTCATTGCACTCACCAGTCACAGGTGATTCATCTAATACGCAGAATTCACAGACCCACATGTGCATTGGCTGGACCATCGCGCCGGAGATGCCATGATGGAGGCATGATCAAACGCCCCTTTCTTGCGGCACTTGCTGCCCTGTCCCTATCCGGTGCCCTCGTCGCATCACTGGTGACTGCGTCGCCGGCATCGGCCCGTCCAATGAAGCCCGGCGATCCCGTGCCCAGCGGCACGGTCATCCCGGCCGCCATGTTCGGCCAACACGTCATGAACCTGGAATACGGCAATTGGCCGACCATTCCGATCGGTTCGGTTCGTCTTTGGGATAACCAGACGAGCTGGAGCAGTATCGAGAAGGCCCAGGGCAATTTCGACTGGACGAACCTGGATACTGCCGTTGCCACTGCGCAAAAGAATGGTGTCAACGACTTCCTCATGGTGCTCGCCGGCACACCGGCCTGGGCATCAGACGACATGTCCGCCGGTGGCGTCGCAGGCGTGCTACCTGGTGGCGCTGGCATGCCCCGTGATTTCAGTTGGTGGGACAACTGGGTACGCCAGGTTGCCACGCGTTACAAGGGCAAGATCAACAACTACCAGGTGTGGAATGAGGCGAATCTCAGCACCTTCTCCACCGGTAGCCCAGAAGAGATGGCTGACCTGACCAAGCGCGCCTACGACATCATCAAGCAGGTCGACCCGGGTGCGACCGTGGTTGCTCCGAGTACCGGCACGCGCCTCGGTGGCCCGTTCAAGAAGTTCTACGAGCCGTATCTGCAAGCCCTCAAGGCCAAGGGTTGGCCGATCGACGTGTTCGCAGCACACACCTACCCGAGTGCCCTGGGCCAGACCAAGGATCGCGCCAAGTTGGCCAAGGACTACACCACGATGTTGAAGAAGTACGGCGCACCGGACAAGCCGATCTGGGACACCGAGAACAACTTCGGCCTGGCCGGCCCCGGTTCAGCAAATCCGGAGCAGGACATCGTTGGTCAGACTGCTGCTGACTGGGTCGGTGAGACATACCTAGATGCTCTGCGTTTGGGTTTCAGTCGCGTCTACTGGTACCGCTGGACAACCGGTGAAGACGATATGTGGGGTATTCAGATGTACAACGGAACCCCCGGTGCGATTGCGTTCAAGACGCTTGAGGACTGGATCGTCGGCGCCACATTCAAGGGCTGCACCAACAAGAAGGGTGCAGTGACCTGTAACTTCACCAAGAACGGCTCGGCATTCCGCGTCGTGTACTCGGACACCAACAGCCCGAAGTCCTTCGCGGTCAGTGGAGCCGCGCAGGCTTGCAAGCTCGATGGCACCTGCTCGGCCCCATCAGGCGGCACCATCTCCACAAGCGGTCCAGTCAAACTGGGCTAAAACCTTCGATACTGACGGGCTGCGGGACTTTCTCGCAGCCCGTCAGTCTTTTATCCGCCAAACGACATTGCCGTCAGGATGTGATCCGAGCAACTGCTTCAGTGAACAGCTCGGTGTGCAGGTCAGCATCTGCCTTCGTGGTTACCGGACACATCAGCGCCATGTTGTGGAAGGGCGTCATCAGTACACCGCGATTCGCCATGAACAGATGCAGATACTCATCAAGGTCATCGTCTCCAGCTGCGGCAGATTCACTTCCGGTCCGCGGTGCCGGTGCAGTGAATCGGTACTCCGTGCGTGCACCCAGCTGTGCTGCCGACCACGGCACCCCAAACTTTGTGATGACGCCTTCCACGCCCTCGTGGAAGTGTGTTGCAACGTCAATCATCTGGCCGAAGGCTTCTTCCGTGAGCACCTGCTCAAGGGTGGCGCGCATTGCAGCAGTCGAGAGCACATTGCCCGCCAATGTGCCCCCGACGCCGCCGACATCCACTAGGTCTGCCTCGCGATGAGCCTCCACACGTTCGGCGAGGTCCGCCGTGAGCCCGTATGCCCCGGAAGGAATGCCGCCACCAATGCTCTTGCCGATCACGAAGAGATCGGGTTTGAGATTCCAGGCCTTGGTGCAGCCGCCTGGTCCAGCCGAAATCGTGTGCGTTTCGTCGATGATGAGCAAAGCGCCATACCGGTCACACAGTTCGCGTAGTCCTGTCATAAACCCTGGTTCCGGCAGAACAATTCCGATGTTAGTAAGCGCGGGCTCAGTTAAAACCGCGGCTACATCTCCGTGCTGAAGTGCGCGTTCAACGGAATCCAAGTCATTGAACTCTGCGACACGCGTGGTCTGTGCGACTGGCACAGGAGGACCAACGTTGCCGCCGCGAGGCACTGCCAGTCCATCAGGACCAGTCACCACGAATGTCTCATCAACCGATCCGTGGTAGCAATAGGAGAATGCCATCACCTTGGGTTTGCCAGTAACCATGCGCGCTATTCGCAGCGCCCAACGATTCGCATCAGTTGCGGTCAGGCTGAACGACCAAAGAGGAAGGCCGAACCGCCTCGTCAAGTCCGCAGCAACCCACTCGGCATCTTCGCTCGGCATCATCGTTGTGATGCCGCCTAACTCCGCTATGCGCCGTTGGACAGCCTGCACTGTCGCCGGTGGGGAGTGTCCTGCCATCGCTCCGGTATCGCCCAGCGCGAAGTCCACGTACTCATGGCCGTCTAGATCCGTGATCCGATTGCCACGTGCCTGGTCAAGATAGAGCGGGAAGCCACCGGACCACTTGTTCATCCAGGTCATCGGCACCCGACCAAAGAGGTTTCCAGCTGCTTGGTAGGCCGCCGCAGAACGTGCGTTGCGCACTCGGTACGTGGCACGCTCGTCCTGCAGTGCCGCCTGCAGCCCGCCACGGTCCAATACATCGTCAGTCACGCCGACTCCCTTCCGGTAAATGGCAGGCTAGCGCGATGAATTCCCATTCCATGCACGACAGTGGCCGCGATCTGGATCGCCTGAGTCTCGGCGCCGCAGCACTGCGGCCAAATCCACGGATCCTCGTCTATGGCACCTTGATCCAGTTGGTCGCACTGGTCATCGCAGGTGACTCGGTGACTACCAAGCTGGCTGACAACCAACGAATGGACCTTGCCACCTGGTGGGACTTCACCATGGTCGCTGTCTTTCCCCTCGTCGCCGTGGCATTGGCCCACGCCTTCTCAGAGGCGCTTGACCTTCAGGTGCGTGAACACCGGCAACTGACCTGGCATGACCGTGGGGACATTGCATTGGCAAATGTGCAGTTTCTCTACGTCGCGTTGATTCCAAGCGTGTTGCTGCTCCCAGCACTCGCCCAAAGATGGTCAGTCACCGACGCCTTGGATCTTCTCCTGGCCTGTGGGGTGTTGTCACTGTTCGGTTGGGGCATCCTGGTTGCCCGAATGGCCGGACAGAAGATCCTTCGCCAACTCTGGTACGGACTGTCGTACCTAGTCTTGGGACTTGGCCTAGTTGCCCTGGAGATCTTCGCGATGCACTAGGCACGCTCAGGTTTGGGCCATATCGACAAAACGGCTGTAGTGACCCTGGAAGGCCACCTTCACCACACTCGTAGGCCCATTACGGTGCTTGGCCACAATGAAATCGGCTTCGCCAAGTCGCGGTGAATCACGGTCGTAGGCATCCTCGCGATGCAGGAGGATGACCATGTCGGCATCCTGCTCCAGTGAACCCGACTCGCGCAGGTCAGCCAGCATCGGTCGTTTGTCCTGCCGCTGCTCGGGCCCGCGATTCAACTGACTGATCGCAACAACTGGAACTTCGAGTTCCTTGGCAAGGAGCTTCAAGGAACGTGAAAATTCAGAGACTTCCTGCTGGCGGCTTTCCACACGCTTACCACTGGTCATGAGCTGCAAGTAGTCCACGACCACTAACCGGAGATCGTGGCGCTGCTTCAATCTGCGACACTTCGCTCGAATCTCCATGAGGGTCATATTCGGAGAATCATCGATGAACAATGGAGCTTCGCTCACTACGCCCATCTTGGTTGCCAACCGTGTCCAGTCCGCATCGCTCATGGTGCCCGAGCGCATGTTGTGTAGCGGAACCTGAGCCTCTGCCGAGAGCAGGCGCATCACGATCTCGTTGCGACTCATTTCGAGGGAGAAGATCACGCTGCTGAGCCCATGGCGAATGGCCGCAGACCGGCAGAAGTCGACCCCGAGGGTCGACTTTCCGAGCGACGGTCGGGCAGCCACGATGATCAGTTGGCCGGGATGCAGTCCATTGGTCAGGGTGTCCAGGTCAACGAAACCGGTGGGTACGCCGACCATCTCACCGCCCCGATTGGCGATCGCTTCAATTTCATTCAGGGCGCCGCCCATGATCTCGCGCAGGGGCTGATAGTCCTCACTCAGACGCCGATCGGTGACCTCGTACACCTCCGCCTGGGCTCGATCCACGGTGTCGTCGATGTCACCCGTGCCGGCGTAACCCATCTGCACGATGCGAGTCCCGGCATCAACCAGACGCCGCAGGATCGCCTGTTCACGCACGATGCGTCCGTAGTAATTCGCGTTGGCCGCAGTGGGCACCATCGAAACCAAGGTGTGCAGGTACGTGGTCCCGCCGATACGGCCGATTTCCCCTGCCTTGGTGAGCTCGGCGGCAACCGTTACCGCGTCGGCCGGTTCACCTCTCGAATACAGGTCAAGAACCGCATCAAAGATCGTTTCGTGCGCCGGTCGATAGAAATCTTGCCCACGCAACGTCTCCACAACGTCGGCGATTGCGTCTTTGCTGAGCAGCATGGCGCCGAGGACTGACTGCTCGGCAGCCAGATCGTTCGGTGGAATGCGGTCCAGGCCCGGCTCACCTGAAGGTAAGGGGAGTTCCGCGACGCTCACGAAGTCCCTTCCTTTCAGGCCTGGTGAAACTCGTGAACACAGGTCTACCCGCTACCCCTGACATTCAATGCGATGATCGAAAACGTAGAGGGTTCCCCCTTCACCTGTCCACGACCGATGGGTACGAGTCGTGGGAAACGTTGTGGGTAACCCGTGCACCGCTGTGGAGCGGTTGTGGACTGCGTGAGCAATATTGGGGACGGCAGACTCAGCCCTAGCGGGTTTTCCGCAACGATCAGCGGGCTACTGGGCTCACAGGCTGTGGACAAGAAGTTCTCCTACAAATCCTCTCAGCCATTTGTGCACGGATACTGTCTAGACGTGCCCGAACCATCTGCATTGAGCACTGCCCAGTCGTATCGGATCACTGCGGTGTGTCTTGGGAATATCTGCCGATCCCCGATAGCCGAGATCATCCTGGTGGATCGCTTCGAGCGTGCCGGTCTCGCGCAGCTGGTTCAGGTGGATTCCGCAGGAACCGGCGACTGGCACGTCGGCGGTCGAGCAGACCGGCGCACGATCGCCGTTCTGAGACGCCACGGCTACGACATTGACCACAGCCCACGTCAAATCACAGCCGACTGGTTCGCTGGCATCAACCTGCTTCTCGCCATGGATTCCACCAACTTCCGGGACCTCCAGCGGATGGCTCCATCCAGTTCCGTGAAATCCGTGCACATGTCGCGATCCCACCTGCGGATGCTCCGGTCTTTTGATCCCGTACTCAGCGCACTGCCAGCGCCTCATCCCGAATTGGACCTCCCTGATCCCTACTACGGGACACCCGAGGATTTCGAGTTGGTCCTGGCACTCGTGGAACGCGCTGCTGACGGCGTTGTCGATTTTGTTCGGCAGGATCTTGCCCTGTAGTTGCAGAACACATCCATGCCGTTGATACGGCTGCTATAAGTGAGGCATGGCAACGGCGAATACGACAGACATCCCTCGCTGGGCACCTTTGGCACGTCTTGTTGACGCCGATGCCTTCCAGTTGGTCATCAGTGGTGTCATCGTCCTCAACGCAATCGTGTTGGGGATGGAGACGTACCCTGCACTCCTGGAATCTATGGGCTCGACCCTGGTCTTGCTGAATGACATCTTCTACATCGTTTTTCTGATCGAACTAATCCTACGAATCCTCTCCTACGGACGCCGGCCCTGGAACTTCCTGCGCTCTGGCTGGAACGTCTTTGACCTGATCGTCATCGGGGGCGCATTAATTCCCTACCTACGAGCTGAGGCCCAGATCCTCAGACTGCTGCGACTCGCCCGTGTTATCCGGCTTATGCGCTTCCTGCCGGATGCTCGAGTCCTCGTCAGCACGATGGGCAAGGCCATTCCCTCGGTCTTCTCCATGCTCGTGTTCACCGTCTTGATTCTCTTCGTCTACGGCATCGTCGGTTGGTCGATGTACGGTACGGCGCTCCCTGAACAGTGGGGCAACATCGGCCAAGCCATGCTCACGCTCTTCGTGCTACTCACGCTTGAGAACTTTCCTACCTACCTGGAACAGGCCCAGCCGTACAACAGCCTGACGCCACTGTTCTTCCTGTCCTTCGTCATAATCGCCGTCTTCGTCGTGATCAATCTGGTCATCGGCATTGTCATCGGATCCATGGAAAAGGCCCGCGAGGAAGAGGCTGTCGCTAATCGGAACCTCGCTGGGAGTGGCGAGCAAGCAGAACGCCTTGTACTCCTTGGCCAACTCGCCGCTGTACGTGAACAACTGGAAGCTATCGAGTCAGGCCTGCAGGCGCTTGGGGATCGCGGGCGCGCTACCAAACGATCACGGAAGTCTTCAACGTCCGTTGAATGACGAAGGGTGCTCTAGGTAACCGGTGGTCCGTAGGCGTTTTCGACGTCACTTCCCCGCTGAACCCAAAACACGATGAGGATCACCGTGCCGATGCACAGGATGATGAGGAGGAGTTGCAACCACCCGGTCCGCCCACAGTCGTGCAGGCGGCGGGAACCCACGGCCAGGTGCGGTAGCAATGTCACCAATGTCCAGATAAGGACGAGCCAGCCGACCTGTTGATGCTGCCAGACAAGCCGCTCAACGACATTCAGGCCGGCCGCCACAATGACAACGAACAGCGTGAACCACCAGAACTCCGCCCGCCCGGCCCGACCAGAGAAAGTGGCATAGTTGCGAAAGCAATACGAGATGGATCCACCGAATGACATGTTGCCTTCCTTGTCTAGTACCTACGGGGCTGACACCCCGGCAAATTCTCTACCCTCACGTGCAGCACGCGAGTGGGAATCGGGAATTTTGCCTATGTCGGCAATGTGCCAGGGACACGCCGATGGCTGTCTTCTCTATCGCCTTGGGGTAGGGGCAGGTCCTCACCGGGCAAATCTCACGAGATTCACGCCAAATCCCCTGATAGCAGGTTGTTGCGCGACCGCACTCAGTAGCATCGGCGCTGGAGGAACGTTCGCGCAGTAGGGCGTGGACATATCGAGATAGGACGTGACATGAGCACTCCAGCTACACCCGCATCCTCGGGGGGCGCC
>JAGWVT010000080.1 GCA_018970765.1 Actinomycetales bacterium | reverse complement strand
TGAATGTGTTCTGCTTCGCTCTCCTGGAGCGGGGTAATGATCCATAAGCGATCGTCGAGTAGGTCCTCGCGGGCCGCGACGACACCGGAGACTTCCCGTCCGGCCATGGGGTGCCCCCCGACCAGGCGAATCGGGTCTGCGCCCGCCGTGATGGCGTCCTGCAGGATCGGGTTCTTCACTGACGTCACGTCAGTTAATGTGGCCGTGGGGTAGGCACGACTTGCCTTGGCCAAGGTAGCCGCCGCCTCATGCGGCGGCACCGCCACGATCACGATGTCGGGTCTGTCGCCTTGCTCCAGGTAGCGACCAGCTCCTCGAGCCACAGCCACCTTGACTTGTTCGACATCCACGTCCTCTAGCAGTACATCGATGCCACGTCGACGCAGGGCAAGGGCGATCGACCCACCAATAAGCCCCGTACCAATGATGAGGACACGCTGGCCATCCATGCTCATCTGGTGTGCTTGAGATCTTGACGAAGCACTTCAGCGCCGCGCAAGTAAATGTGGCGCAATTGCGAACGCGACCTTGTCGACTCGACGTGCATGAGGATGCGTACAACCTTTGGTAAACCACCCGCAACGTTGATCTCTTGAGCACAAAGCAACGGCACATCGACTAGTCCATAGGCTCGTGCCCCAGCTGCCGGGAAAGCACAGGTGAGATCAGGAGTCGATGTCAGGATTAAACTCACTACATCGTCGTCGGAAACTTCATTCTCAGTCATCATCGTTTGGACGAGTTCACCAACGGCTTCGAACATTTCCTGCGCATCATCTTCCTGCAAACATGTCGCGCCTCGCACACCTCGCAGGCGCGTCCTTGGCTCACTCATCGGCACATGCTACCCGCGAGGTCCAACGTGTCAGAGCCCCACAGCTTGATAGAGATTGCCGAGTTCCTTGGTCGTGAGTTCACGCATGGCACCACTTCGCAGGTTGCCCAGACGCAAGGGCCCAAAGGCAATGCGTGCCAGCTGCTCCACAGGGTGCCCCACAGCCTCAAACATCCGTCGCACGATGCGATTTCGTCCCTCGTGAATAGTCAGTTCAACCAGCGTTCGCGCCGCAAGCGCCTCCCGCACCCGCACCGCATCGCATTGAGCTAAACCATCGTCAAGGTCGACGCCGCCGAGCAGCGTACGAATCGTGGCGGCTTCGAGTCGCCCAGCAACTGTGGCCAGGTAGGTCTTCGCAATTCCGAATGAGGGATGGCCCAATCGGTGGCCGAGCAGCCCATCGTTGGTAATCAGCAGCAGGCCCTCAGTGTCAGCATCGAGGCGACCCACGTAGAACAGGCCAGGCGACGCCTCGCGCAGGAAGTCCCCGACGCAGGGTCGACCCTGCTCGTCACTCATGGTCGTCACCACACCACGCGGCTTATTGAAGATGAATACGGAGATATCGGCGCGAGTTGGGATCCGTTCGCCATCGACATTGATGATGTCGGTTTCAGGGTCCACGCGCATTCCCTGCGTGTCCACAATTTGGCCATTGACCGACACACGCCCTTGGTCGATCAGCAATTCACAGGCTCGACGGCTCCCCACCCCGGCCCGTGCCAGCACCTTCTGCAATCGCTCACCTGTCTGAGCGCTCACCCGAATCAGTCACCTACGCCCACGGTGTCCAGAACATCATCTAGTTCGGAGAGCTCCGGCAGGTGTTGAGCCAACGGCGGGAGTTCATCAAGCGATGCCAGACCTAGTCGCTCAAGGAATACGGGAGTAGTGCGATAGAGGATGGAGCCACTCTCCTTGTCTGTACCTGCCTCTTCAATGAGACCGCGACTGAGCAGCGTTCGGATGACGCCGTCGACGTTTACTCCGCGAACGGCACTAACTCGTCCCCGACTCACCGGCTGTCGATAAGCAATCACGGCCAAGGTCTCCAACGAGGCCTGCGTTAGGCGCGCCTGCTGACCGTCGACAACCCAACGCTCAATTAGTGGGGCGCAATCGACACGCGTGTAGTAACGCCACCCTCCGGCCACCACGCGAAGATCAAAACCGCGTCCCTGTTCGGCGTATTCAGCAGCCAGTGCTGTCAGGCAGTCCTCGACTTGATCAACGGGACGGCGAACTGCTTGGGCCAGCGTGACAGAGGTCATTGGCTCATCAGCAATCAACAGCAATGCCTCAAGGGCAGCTGTCAGCGTTGGGGCACCCAAATCATCAGACTCTTCATCCGCAGATGTCCTCACTTCACTCTCCGTCATTGACCACGACCTCCGGGTTCGGGGCTTCTTGGTTGGGCGCGGACAAAATGAGGTCTGGCCCACTAGATACAGATTCGTCGGCCTCGTCAATAGCCCGGGCGGTGTCGAATTCGTCGGTTACCTGCACATCGCCATCATCGGGTCCAGTCCACCGGATCGTCAGATCC
The DNA here is from genome assembly GCA_018970765.1 of Actinomycetales bacterium. Taxonomy (GTDB): domain Bacteria; phylum Actinomycetota; class Actinomycetes; order S36-B12; family S36-B12; genus REEB426. The sequence continues at coordinate 6,408 of JAGWVT010000080.1, read as the reverse complement.
CCCAAGGGGGTCAACTGCTCAAAAGCGACAACCGCCTCTCGGTACAACTCAAGCAGCGCCAGGAAGCGCCCGACAACCAGCAGTGTGGAGTCGCAGTCGGCGACAAGGGCCCGGAAGGTCGCAGTGCGACTCCTTCGCAAACGGTCGACAAGCAAAGCGGCCTGCTCACGGACACTGACCCGTTGCAGGTGCAGATGGGAGACGGAGACCTCTGGCTGAGGTTTGGGTGCGAGAACACGCTCGGCTAGGGCCGCAAACTGCTGCGGTCCCAGACCGATGAGCACCTCAGGCAGCAACGCCGCAAAGTGCGGCTCCATTCCTACAGTCCGTGGAATCTGCCGACTGGCCATGGTCATGTCTTGCGCAAACAGGGCGGCGACTTCCTTGAATGCTCGGTACTGCAGGAGTCTGGCGAAAAGCAGGTCCCGAGCTTCAAGCAGGGCCAGGTCGTCCTCGTCCTCAACCTCGCCGCTAGGCAGCAGGCGCGCCGCCTTGAGATCAAGCAGGGTCGCCGCAACCACTAGGAATCCACTGGCTTCGTCTAGATCCCAATCAGGACCTTGACTGCGGATGTACGCAAGGAACTCGTCGGTAACCTCGTGCAGGGCGAGTTCGGTTACCTCTAAACGCCTCTTTGAGATAAGCGACAACAGCAGGTCAAATGGCCCGTCGAACTCCCCCACTTTGACCGAGAACCCGCTACTTGCTGCGGTCGAGGAGTCCTGATCAAGTTCGTTGTCTACAACGGTGCTCACCTGGCAAGCACCTCTCTTGCGAGAGCCTTGTACGCCTCTGCTCCGACACTGCCCGGCGCGAACAACTCAATGGGTTGACCGGCGACTGCAGCATCAGGAAACTTCACAGTCCGATGAATCGCCGTTTGAAAAACAAGGTCGCCGAAAGCCTGGATCACACGGGCGAAGACTTCGCGACTATGCAGAGTTCTCGGGTCATACATCGTCGCAACGACGCCCATGATCTGCAGGTTTGGATTGAGGCGACCCTTGACCTTGTCGATCGTTTCAGTGAGTAGGGCAACACCCCTGAGCGCAAAGTACTCGCACTCCAAGGGCACGATCACCTCAGAACTCGCCGACAGCGCATTCAAGGTCAACAACCCAAGTGATGGCTGGCAGTCGATGAGAATGATGTCGTAGTCAGGGAGAACGGGCTCCAAGGCTCGGGCAAGTGCGTGTTCGCGTCCAACTTCGCTCACGAGTTGGAGTTCAGCGGCTGCCAAGTCAATGTTGCTCGGCAGTAGATCCAGATTGGCCTGCTCGGTCCCTTTGATGACCTCGTGAACATCGCAGTGCGGATCACTAAGGAGGTTATGGATGGTCAGACCGAGTTCATTTGGGTTTAGCCCGAGAGCAACTGACAAGGCGCCCTGTGGATCGAAGTCCACGATCAGGACCCTTCGACCATATTCAGCCAACGCTGCACCAAGGCTCACCGTGGTGGTGGTCTTTCCGACTCCACCCTTCTGGTTCACCACTGAGATGACCCTTGCTGGCCCATGCTTGCTCAGTGCCTGTGGTTCAGGAATAAGGCGTTTTGGTCGGTCCAGGATGGCATCGATATCCATCGACAAGCCTCCAGTCCTCCCAGCACCACCAGCGGATAGGCAGGTGAGCGTGCAACTCTCCTGCCGCTCGGCCGAGCCTACCTTTGCCGAGCCGCCAGACCCCCACTCAGTGCTCGCGGATGACTTGCAACGTAGACCTCGCGCAGGGTTTCAGCGGTGACGAGCGTATATATCTGTGTGGTCGTCACGGAGGCATGGCCGAGTAACTCCTGAACAACGCGGATATCCGCGCCACCCTCGAGCAGGTGGGTCGCGTAACTATGTCGAAGGGTATGTGGGCCAATGGGACGTTCGATACCTGCTGCGACACCCGCGGCCTGCACCACACTGAAAGCACTCTGCCTGCTGAGCGCTGCTCCCCGAGTGTTCAAAAAGAGTCTTGTGTTACCACGCCCCCGCGCAGCAAGGGCCGGTCGACCCCGTACTAGGTAGGCCGCCAAAGCATCGACCGCTGGAGCCCCCAGTGGTAGCCGTCGCTGTTTGCTTCCCTTGCCAGTCACGATGCAGATGCGACCTTCGAGATCGACGTCATCGATCGCTAAACCCACAGCTTCGGTGATTCGAGCACCGGTTCCATAGAGAAATTCCAACAGGGCACGATCACGCAGAAGCACCGGGGCATTGGCGTCTGGAGCGCCTATCGCTTCCTGTGTCGCCGCAAGCATGCGCTCAACTTCGACGTAGCTCAGCGCCTTGGGCAGCCGCTTTGGCAGGGTTGCAGCAGCGATCCGCTGTGCGGCATCCGTGCCCGCAAATCCCTCGTTGCAAGCAAATCTGTGAACACCCCGCACGGACACCGTCACACGTGTCGCACTCACCGCACCTAGTGCTTTGCCTGGCCCATCGCTCTCCGGATATGCCAGGGAGGTGATGAAATCCGCAACATCGTGGGCGGTGATCTCATCGAACTTCATGATCATCCGTGCTTGGCACCAGCGCTGGTAGCGATGCAGGTCAGCGCGATATGAAGCGATCGTGTTTCGCGCCAGTCCTCGCTCGACGGTTAAATGATTGAGATAGGCCGTGATGACGTCCTGGACCTGCACCGTCAGAAGATCCCCGGTGCCTGGGAGCCACCGCCGGCAACATGGACTCGGCCCATGTCGAGCAGTGCAGCACGGGCCTGCCACGGCGCATCAGCGGACCTGAGTCGTCGCCAGTTCTGCTCCCGATGGGCGCAGGCGGCCAATACGCCGCAGACCGTCGTGGGGTTCTGTAACGTCCCATCCAGGACCAGGTCACGGGCCTGGTCCAACGGAACCCAGGCGCGCGGGAGGAAGTGCTCCTCAGCCTCACCCGTGTGGGCACGGCCTTCGGGGAGTTGCTCGAGGTCACGGGCGAGGTAGACGCGGATAGCCTCACTCGAGCCACCAGGGCTGTTCATCAAGTCGACCAGCACATGCCAGGTACGGGCAACGTAGCCAGCTTCCTCAACGAGTTCACGCTGCGCGGTATGCCAGGGGTCTTCTCCAGGCACATCTAGCAGGCCTGCTGGAGTCTCGAAAAGACTCATGCCAACCGGGTGTCGGTATTGGCGAATCAGCAGGACCCGATCAAGCTCATCCAACGCGACCACGGCAACGGCACCCAAGTGCAACAGGATGTCGCGTTCAACCTGCTGGTCGCCAACCTGCACGCGGTCGCGGCGAACGGACCAGATCCGGCCGCTGAAACCTGGCGTCGACTCCAGAATTTCGCGTGGTTCGACGCTGTCTCGGACCTCGCCTTCCCAGACCTCGCCGTCACTCATCATCCGCGGGCAAGGGCGCGTTCAGAACTGGCTGCACGCTCTAGGGCCGCTTCCACAAGGCCGATGAATAACGGATGGGCTCGCGTTGGCCGGGACCGGAATTCCGGGTGGGCCTGAGTTCCGACGTAGAACGGATGGGCACTCGTGGGAAGTTCGACGAATTCCACCAGTCGTCCATCGGGTGAAGTGCCGGAAATAACGAGACCAGCCTCTTCCAGTGCGCCACGATAGGCATTGTTCACCTCGTAGCGATGTCGGTGTCGTTCGTCGACGTAGGGCAGGCCATAGGCCTCGGCTACCACGGATCCTTCGAGTAACTTGGCTGGGTACAGACCCAACCGCATAGTGCCACCCATATCGCGCTCACCACTGACTACTTCACGCTGATCCGCCATCGTGGACACCACAGGGAAGGCCGTGGTCTCGTCGAACTCCGTCGAGTTGGCAGCCTGTAACCCAGCAACAGAACGTGCGTACTCAATGACCATGCATTGCAGGCCAAGGCATAGCCCAAGCGTCGGCAGACCCTGTTCGCGCGCATAACGTAGTGCGCCTAACTTTCCTTCGATGCCGCGCACCCCGAAACCGCCCGGTACGCAAATCGCATGCACACCATTCAATTCGCGCGCCGCGCCCTCCATCGTGACGCACTCATCGCTGGCAACCCAGCGGATCATCACACGAGCATCGTGGTGAAAGCCTCCTGCACGCAGCGCCTCGGTCACCGACAGGTAGGCGTCGGGCAGGTCGACGTACTTGCCCACAAGTCCGATAACCACTTCCCTACTCGGCTGATGAACTCGCCGCAGGAGATCATCCCAGCGGGACCAATCAACATCTCGGAAAGGGAGCCCGAGCCGGCGTACCGCGTAGGCATCGAGCCCATCGCTATGCAGCACCTTGGGTATGTCGTAGATGCTCGGTGCATCCACCGCAGCAACAACCGCCTCTGCGTCGACGTCACACATTAGGGAGATCTTGCGCTTGATACTTGCCGGCACGGGACGATCAGCACGAAGGACGATGGCATCCGGTTGGATACCGATGCTACGCAGCGAAGCCACCGAATGCTGGGTCGGCTTGGTCTTCAATTCCCCAGATGGCCCGATGTACGGCAGCAGTGACACATGAAGGAAAAAGACGTTGTCACGGCCAACTTCATGCCGGATTTGGCGGACCGCTTCGAGGAACGGTAGCGATTCGATATCCCCAACGGTGCCGCCGATTTCCGTGATGACGACGTCGACGTCTCCCATCGCCATGCGTCGGATACGTGACTTGATTTCGTTGGTGATGTGCGGGATGACCTGGACGGTGTCACCCAGATACTCCCCGCGCCGCTCTTTGGCGATCACCGTCGAATAGACCTGGCCCGTCGTGACGTTCGCAGACCCATGCAGGTCAACGTCCAGGAAGCGCTCATAGTGGCCGATGTCCAAGTCTGTTTCGGCACCATCGTCGGTCACGAACACCTCACCGTGCTGGAAGGGGTTCATCGTGCCTGGGTCGACGTTGAGATACGGATCGAGCTTCTGCATGGTCACGCGCAGACCGCGTGCAGTGAGTAGATTTCCCAGGCTTGAGGCCGTGAGGCCCTTTCCCAAACTCGAGGCAACGCCACCGGTGACGAAGATGTGCTTAACCGCGCCCGCCACCACGACTTGAACCCTAACAGCGCTCAGCGCTGTGGCTCGTCAGGACACCCAGGTCATTCCCGCCAGGATGCGCGCTCAGCCGCCGCCACATCAAGGAGTTCTCGAGCATGTGCGGCTCCGGCCTGCGTTGCCTCGAGGCCCGACAACATACGGACTAACTCGGTCACACGATCCTCATCGGCAACACGCTGCACACTGGATCGGGTTACCGACCCGTCTGCCGCCTTGGTGATGACCACATGTCGGTCGGCGAATGCCGCGACCTGGGGCAAGTGAGTGACGACCAAGACCTGAGCCGACCTGGCCAGTCGAGCCAATCTACGACCGACCTCTACCGCTGCCCGCCCGCCGATGCCCGCGTCGACCTCGTCGAAAACAAAGGTTGGCACCGGGTCGTTGCCAGCCAGGACAACCTCAATGGCCAGCATCACACGTGACAATTCACCACCGGAGGCGCCTTTGCTCACTGGCCTCGGCAACGCTCCGCTATGCGGAACTAACTGGAACTCGACATCATCAGCCCCCGTTGCGGTAAAGGTTGCTGGATCCGAACGCGTGGTCACCTGCACCACGAGGCGCGAATCGGGCATTGCCAGCGCCCCAAGTTCCGCCGTTACCCCGGCCTCGAATGCTGCGCCTGCAGCTGTTCGCGACTGGGTGATGCGCCCAGCTCGTTCCACCACCTGCGCCCGAAGGTGAGACTCCCGCTGGCGCAACTCCTCCAGGTTGTCCTCCACATTATTGGCGGCACTGACCGTGGCTCGCGAGTTGGCTAGCCACTGCAGGACCTCATCGATGGAGGATCCGTAGCGTCGCAGCAGCCCGCGCAAGGCTGCGCGACGGCTTTCGACCCACTGCTGCCGCGCCGGGTCCGCTTCGAGTCCCTCAGCATAGGCGGACAGTTCATAGGACAGGTCCGCCACCAAACTGGAAACTTCTTTCAGTCGCTCCCGAACATCTGCCAGTGATGGATCCAAGGCATGGACGCGCTCTAGGGCCTTGTTCGCACGCTCTAGCGAGGCCATGGCGCTGGTCGGCTCAAGTTCATCTTCATCACCGACGAGGGCAACTCGAGCAAGTCTCGCATCGGCGAATAGCGCTCCGGCATGCGAAAGTCGAGCAGCGGCAATGTCAAGTTCAGCGTCTTCACCTGGTTGCGGATTGACGGATTCAATTTCCTCGATGCCCAAGGACAATTGGCGCGCCTGCTCCTCCAGAGAGGAACGTCGGGCCAACAGGTCAGCAACCGCCTCACGCGCGGCTCGCCATTGGCGAAAACTCTCCTGAAAGCCAGCGATGAGCGCCAGATGAGACTCACCTGCAAATCGATCAAGCAGTTCCCGCTGCCGGCTCCCAAGGCGCAGGTCGTGTTGCTGTGCCTGACCGTGCACGGTCACCAGGTAGTCAGCAACCTCCTG
>JAGWVT010000017.1 GCA_018970765.1 Actinomycetales bacterium | reverse complement strand
TCATAAGCCAGAATGCCCAGCCAACTGGGGCGTTGGTGAAATGCCAGAGGGGCCATGCACGTTCTGCGAAATGCTGAGTGCCTGCGAGCAGCGAGTGTGGAAAGACCCGCTTCTGGTGGTGTCGCGCCGTGCCGGTTGGAACGACGCGCTGGTTATGGCACGAGAAGCGCTAGCGGCAACCCATCGACCAGTGCCGGTCATCGAGTGCCCCTGCGGCTGGGGCAAGGACTGCCCGGAGTGCGGCAGCGAGTCCAACCGGATCGTCGGCTACGCGTGCGATGCCTGCTGCAACTCGTTGGGCGATCACGCTTACTGCGATGACCTGCACTACGAGGACACGCCGCTGCATCACCAGGACGACCAGATGTGGAGCGGGCCGCATTGCCCGTTACTGGCCTCCATCGACGCATTGAAGGAGAAGCAATGACAAGCCCTCAGAAGGCAAAGGGAAGCCGGTTCGAGCGAAAGATCGCCGACTACCTCAACGGAGCCGGGTTCCGCACCGAGCGGACCAGGGTCGGCTGGCAGGACGACCGGGGAGACATCCACGGCATCGGCGACCTCACCATCGAATGCAAGAACCACGCCCGCATGAACCTCGCCGGGTGGATCGAGGAGATGAAAGCCGAGACCATCAACAACGACACCGTCCTCGGAGTCGTGATACACAAGCGGAAGGGCAAGTCCGATCCAGCGGACCAGTACGCGACGATGCCGCTGTGGATGCTGGTGCTGCTGCTCAGGAGAGCGGGGTTCAAGTAATGCCATCGGTAGTCACGTCCAGCGAGTACGCCATCTACTGGCTAGGGCTAGCGGGAGCGTTCGCATTCGCCGTGATCGCATTCGCCATCAGCAGGATGAAGTGACCGCATTCGGGGAGAAGGCAAGGAAGGCTGCGCTGGACAGGTCGAAGGGCAAGTGCGACATGTGCGGCCTTCCAGTCCGCGTTCCCCACTATCACCACCGACGGCCACGAGGGATGGGAGGGACCAACAGGCTCGCATCTGGCAGTCCGTCCAACTGTCTCGTCATCCATCCGACGTGCCATGCCATGGTAGAAATGAACAGGAGCAGGTCGCTGGACAACGGGTGGCTCGTCAGCCAGTACAACGATCCATCCAGCATCCCAGTGAAACTGTGGTCAGGATGGGCATTGCTGTCCGACGACGGGTCAGTGCTTCACCAGGGTGCGGATGTCTATGAACGAAGTGACCGGCTCAGGGACCATCGGGTTTGCGACTCCAAGGGACTTCGCCCTCCCGGCGATGAGCCTCTTGACGGCACGGTGACTCATCCCGATGTCGCTGGCGATGTCGCTGGTAGTCATGCCGACTAGGAACAGGTCGTAGGCAAGCCGCTGCATCGACGAGGTGAGCAGTTGGGACGTTGCCTTCATGAACGAGTTGAGCATGACGGCTCGATCCTTCGGGTCACGCTCCTTCTCAATCTCGTCTATAACGGAAGCAATGGCCTCAGACATGTCCGCGTACTTGAAATACGTCATGAGGCAGTGTATTATAAAGGTAAGGAAATGAACAGGAGGAACAATGCTCAACAAGCGCCAGTACGAGCAACTGCTCCGCCCGCTCAACCCGGCACGGGTAGCGAAGCGGCAGCAAGCCAACCGGCAACTGTCCTACCTAGAGGCGTGGGACGTGAAGGCCCACCTCATCCGAATCTTCGGGTTCGGCGGCTGGTCATGGAACGTCACGACGGCAGACGTGGCATTCGAGGACCAGAACGATAAGGGCCAATGGCAGGTCGGCTACAAGGTCATCGGGACGCTCATCATCCACTCGCTCAAATGCGAGTACACCGAAGCGGCAATCGGCTCAGCCTCCCTGCCGCAGCGAGGCGAGGCCCACGACATGGCGATCAAGACCGCCGAGTCGGACGCCCTCAAGCGGGCAGCGATCAACCTGGGCACCCAGTTCGGCCTGTCGCTGTACGACAACGGCAGCCTCAACGACGTCGTCAAGGCCACCCTTGACCAGGAGGCTACCGATGCTTCCTGACCTCCAGCAGCGGCTCGCCCAGGCGATCCACGACTACTCGTACGCCGACCCGCGCAGCAAGCAGTCCAGGGACGGCATCCTCGGCCCGTCGGACCTCGGGTTCTGCCGCCAGAAGGCAGTCCTCACTACCCGCGAAGTCGCGCGGACGGACGAGACGAACGAGGCAGCGGCCCGCATCGGCACAGCCATCCACCGCTACGTCGCCCAGGCATTCGCCCAGGCCAACCAGGGCTGGATCGCGGATAGTGAGAAGGTCACCGCCACGTTCCCGTCAGGCGTCGCCATCAGCGGCACCCCCGACCTGATCTGCCCATCCGACAACGCGATCATCGACGTGAAGACAGTCGACGGATTCGAGTGGGTCAAGCGGAACGGCACGTCGCAGAACCACAAGTACCAGCGGCACGCCTACGCCCTCGGCGCGATGCAGGCTGGCCTCCTTGACGGCAGCCAGACCGTGTACGTCGGCAACATGTACATCGACCGGTCAGGCAAGGAACCAGAGCCGTTCTTCATCATCGAGGAGTTCGACCCGTCCCTCACCGGAGAAGTCGACTCCTGGATCGGCGACGTGATCTACGCCGTCAAGAACGGGGAGGACGCCTCCCGTGACATCCCGGCTGCGGTGTGCGAGAAGATCTGCCCGTTCTTCACCGCCTGCCGTGGCGGGCTCGAGGTCCACGACGGCGGCACCCTCATCGAAGACGCAGAACTGCTGGCAGCGGTAGACATGTACGTCGAGGCCAGGGAACTATCCAGTCACGCGGAACAGATGAAGAAGGAAGCGCAGCGTGCCCTATCCGGCATCAACGGGTCGACTGGCACGTATCAGGTTCGATGGGTGGAGGTCGCGCCGACCACTATCCAGTCGTTCGAGAAGGCTGGCTACTTGCGCATGGACGTGAGGAAAGTCCGCAAGTAGCATGATCGTGGCGGTGGGGTTTCTCCTCCTTGTGCCCTACTGCCACCCTGCTGGGCAGGGGATTGTTCCCCGGCTTTCCCCTGCCCAGCACTATCCATGGAGGAATACATGGCACGAGAGTTTCGCCAGTGCTGGGCCTACTACGAAGGCAACAGGTGCAGCCTCAGGGCAGGCCACGCCAACGATCACGTCAGGAAGGTCACCTGGGCCGATTCGGACTCCCAGGGCGCCCCGCTGATCGAAGTGCTAGCCGTGGACGCGCCGATCCCGTTCGTGCCCGTAGAGGCCCCTAAGGCCGACAAGTGCGTCGCCTGCCAGCATCGCCACACCGGGGAATGCAAGTGCGGATGCAAGGAGTTCATCGGATGACCGTGTTCACCAAGTGCGCCAAGGGCCACGACCTCACTGTCGAGGACGCCTACCTGTTCAGCGCGAACGGTCACCGCTCCTGCAAGCAGTGCGCCATCGACGCGAAGAACCCTAGGAAAAAGCGGCAGCGATTCGCGATGGAGCCTGCTGGAGGCTACCGGGCACGCTGAACAGCGCCTGCCACTCCGGCTCACGGGCCTGGATCGAATGCAACTCCCGCACCAAGCGCCGGTTCTCCGCTGCCTCCCTGCGCCTCACCCGGACGTCCAGCAACTCCGTCAAGTGACCCACCCACTCGTCTCCTGTCCTCGCCACCCGGCCCACCCCCGTGGAGGCGAGGTATTCGTATTCCGGGGTAGCAGCAGCGACGAACGGGATCCCAGCCGCCGCGTACTCCAGCCCCTTGATGCACGACTTCGCATGGTTGAACGGGATGTCCGACAGGGGAACCAGCCCGATGTCGAACCATTGGAACAGCGACGGGTACTCGCTGATCGGCTGCTGCGCTGCCACCGTCAGCCGGTCGCTGTTCAACGGGATGGCATCCTCAATCCTGCTGACACCGTCGTCGCCGCTGTGATGGAACCACAGGTCATGCTCGTCAAGGAATCCAGGCAGCCAGTCCATCGTCTCCAGGTCGCCGCCCCGATACGGGATCGCCCCGACCCATCCGATCACCGGCTTCGCTGCCTGATGTTTCACGGGAAACATGTCCGGGTACACGCCGTTTCGGATCACCCGAACGTCCCGATGATCGGAATGGTAATCCGCTAGGAACGGGGTCGAGACGACCAGCGTGTCAGCGGCGTCGATGACCCGGCTGTAATGGTCACGGTTCATCACCTTGTTCCGCTCAGGATGGGTCTGCTCCCACGCAGCATTCACCTCGGGCAGGAAGTCGTATGCGTCGTCCACGTCCACCAGCACCCGCTGCCCCAGCGACTGGGCGATCTCCACTTGCTTCGGCGTCCAGCGGAACATCACCAGTTTCAGGACGACCGTGTCGAACCCGAACACCGCACGGTCCTTCGTCTCCCTGATCCCGAACCCATGCCGCTCATGGAACGACGGACGGCCAAGCATCCCCCGCTGGCCCGACGCGAACATCGGCAGCGAGCAGCGGTAATACGCGCACCCGCCAGGGACCTCGGTGCCATTGCCGAGGTTCGTGAAGTCGTTCGTGATGAACGCGACCGGCATGTCTATCCCCTCGGCTTGACTGGCTCTACCCTCGCATACCCCTGCCCCGGCAGGAGTTTGCGGACAGCGTCCACCACCACCCACCTGGACGGATCCGCGTTATCGACCTCATGGCCGAAGTGCTCCGTCAACTGGCGGTCCACCAGGACGTACCCAGGAGTCCCAGTCCACGCGGCAGACAAGTCCTCCTTCCACACCATCAGCCCAGGATGATGCGAATAGTCGCTGACCACCGGATACGGATGCAGGAAGTCCACGATCACCACATGACCACCCGGCTTCAGCAACTTGTCGACCGCCGCAGCAAGCCGCAGGACCTCGCCACGGTCCAGCAGGTACGCGAAGAACCCCAGGATGACCACGTCATGGCTGTCCTTCAAGCCCTGCTCCATCGACCACGGCGCGACCCCATGACGCACCGTCACCGTCGCTGCCTGCACCGCCGAATGGGAAATGTCGATGCCCTCGACATGGCAGCCGTACCTAGCCTTGATCCACTCCAGCCGCCACCCGTCGGAAGCGCCAGCCTCAAACACCGAAGTGATCGGCGACACCCGGTTGATCCGGTCCAGCGTCCCCATGATCGGATCGGCATTGGGCCGGTGGATCCCCTCGTTCCGCTTCCAGTACGCCTCGCTGTCCTGCTGCAATGCGTCCCAGTTCACGACGCCCCCCTGAAGTCGTGGCCCTCAAGGTTCAAGTTGATGAACGGGTTCAGCGAATGGATGTCCACGTCGTACCTCTCCTGCAGCCATTGCTTCATGCGACGGTTGTGCCGCTCGAATATCCCCAGTACCGACTCCGGAGGGTTCTCGCCCTGCGGGTAGCCAGGGATCCGGTCATGCCCGTCTACCCAGCCGCAGTCAGCGCCGACCAGGATCACGCTGGCAGCGCCAAGGTGGCAGGCCAGGTGCATCGCTCCATGCAGAGACGTCGAGCCGTACAGCAAGTCCCCGTCTGGACGGGCGAACGGATCCCAGTCCGGTCCCGCTGGGCTGCGGTACGGCGTGTCGAACAGCACCACGTTGATCGGCGGGTCGACCCACTCATAGCCGGTGATCGTGTCATGTCGCATCGTCACTCCCAGCGACAGCGGCATCAGGGCGTCGCGGATGATGGAGTGATAGTGGGAGAACACGAACGACGGGGTGAAGCCATGCACCTGTGCGGAGTGGTTCACCGATATGACCCGCTTGCCGTGGAAGAACCTCGGCTTCACGTATCCCAGGGTGCTTCCAGAGCCGACGACCCACGCTGTCTCGCCATGCCAGTTCAACCGCAACTCATCGAACGACTTCACTGATCCAGTCCTCCACCGGCTCGCAGTCCCCTTCGCTGCCAGGGTAAGCATCCCACGCCGCCGGGTTCCCCGTGCCCAGCCACAACTCCGCTTCCCACCTGGAGAACGCCGGGACCGGGAACCGCAACCGCTTCACGTACTCGCTGTTCGCCCACCAGAAGTTCCCCTGGTAGTGGGGTCGTGGATGCACCGGTTCTGGGATCCACCAGATACCAGCCGTGTCATGGCTCCGCAACGCCCCCAGCATCGACCTGTGTTCCATCACGTTGAACCATGTCATCGTCCTGCGCCACGCATCCTGCCTGCCGCTCACGTTCCCAGCGCCCTTCGTATGCGCATAGAGCAGCGGGCCTCCAGGGATCCTGGGGATGCAGTCCAGCGTCGCCTGCTCAAACCCAGTCTGAGCCCGCGTCACCACCTCCACCCCGACAGGCAGAACCGCCTCCACCTCGCCGATAGCGGCACTAGGACCAACGATCCCCACGCCAACGTAGTCCAGCAACCCGATTAGGCCCGACGCCTCCAACGCCATGAAATGCTCACTGAGGGGGCGTCGCCAGTCGCCGCCAGCGAACACGTGATACAGGTGCGTCACCACGAGGTGACGAACTTCCGCTCACCCGGATGCCCAGGGTTCAAGTCCTTCGCCCGATGCTGCTCGCCCCTCGCGATCCACCCCTCCGCATCCCAACGCGACACGTACCCCAACGCAGGCAGCGACCTGAGGTACGCCGCAGTCGCCCACCAGTAGTTCCCCCCATACATGCTGCCTAGCCAATGCGAACCAGCCGTGTCCCAGTCCACCCCAAGGCCCTCGACCGCCCGCTGCCACTGCACCACCGAGTAGAAGCACATCGACTGCCGCCACGGGACGTTGATCTCAGACGGGTCATGGGCACTCTTGGTATGCGCATACAGGCACAACCCGTCAGCTCGTTCGGCCCACGGCTGGACATGCCGCAACGTCTCCTGCTCCCACCCAGACCAAGACCTCGACACCACCACCGGATCCAGGCCACGACCCCGGATATAGCCGACCGCGTCACGGATCTGCTCCTGCGACCCGACCATCCCCACGTAGAACTCGTCCAACGCCGCATACAGGCCATGATCCAGCAGCGCCGAGCAATGCTCCGCTACCGGCTCCAGCCAATGACCAGCGGCATACACATGGTAGAAGTGGCTAAGGCTTGCGGACACCATCAGCGTCGATCCCCAACTGCTTGCACGCATTCACCACCATCACCCGAGTCACCCCAGGCTTGATCTCCCAATGCATGTAGTCCTTCGCCCGCCAGTCCCCACCCCACTGCACCCACCGGCCATACCGGGCCTTGATCTCGTTGATCGCCTTCCGGTGCTTCACCTGATGGAAGAACACGGCACCCAACTTGGACCCCTGCGCCCCCTCCTGCGACCAGTTCAAGTCAATCGCAGTGCCCGACGCATGATTCGACAAGTGCCCAGAAGCACCGTTCGCCTCGCGGAACGCATACCCACCCTCGTCCACCCTGCCGATGTCCAAGGGCCGCACGGTCTTGTGGTAGTCCGCTGCCAGCGCCGTCAGCAACCGGCCAGCGTCCTTGTCCAGCGTCAACTTCCGGTTGCAGCCGGGGATCTTGAACACCTTCAACGTCCTCGGCGGGGCAGTCCACCCATTCAGGCTGACGTTCCTCACTCGTCACCCCCAGGCACGAAGTTCAACGCCATCCCAGGCACCAGCACCTGCTGGGCGACCGCCAGCCACAACGGCCAAGCCGTGCCCTCAACCACCCCGTAGAACACCAGCAGCGGCCCCAACGCCATGCTGATGCCATAGATCCAGCGGCGACGCTTCGGAGTGAACCACTTCACCGTCTTCCCCTATCCGCACTCACCTGATCCATATGCCATCCGAGATGCTTGTCGATCTTCCGCTCAATCCGCTCAGTCGAAGTCAGCAACTCGTCCCGCAACTCCCTGTGATTCCGCTCCAGCCGGTCGCTGAACGAGTCGCCACCATTGGGCTTCAACTCCTTCAGGATCTTCGTGACCCGCACATCGATCAAGAACCACAAGACTCCCAGCACGACGCCGATGATCGAAAGGACAGCGGCAACGTCACCAGGAGACTGGACCCAGTTCACCCTTCCTCGTCCCCAACCACCTCGACCGGCGGCTGCGTCGGGATCAACCCCGCCCGCAGCGCCTCGTTCTCCGCGACCAGGCGACCGATCAGGTTCACGATGAACCCCGGCACCTGTACTTCGTTCTGCTCGCTCATGCTGGCTCCTCCGGCCACACGGCCAATCTCGGATCTGCTGTCGAATCGGGAAGGTCACGCAACGCCTGCCGGTACGCCATCCACGGCGCAACATCCCACGACGCATCCGGGACGACCCGGAAGTCGCACGCGGCGAGCAACTGGTTCCGCCTGTTCCGCAGCCGCTCCCACACCCACTCGTCCGGCACGCCGCGCTCGGCGGTGTCCATGTCGGTCCAGTACACCCAGGTCGCTGTCGGGTCGCCGGGGAACGGGTCAGGCACAGGCTCGGGCGGGAACTGCGCCGCCAGCATCGCCTCCACGTCCTCAATCGACAGGGCAGGGGTCTCGTCAATGTTCTCAGTCATGGTGTCCTCGCTCATCGTTATGCCGCCTCGTAGGTTCCGCTGTAGTCGATGGTGTCTCCCGTGGCCCAAGTGAACGGGGCTGTCGTCGTCACGGCTGCGAGCGTGAGCGACCCGCTGACCGATCTAGGCGCAATGGCCGTCGCTGATGCGTATTCCATGCTTGCGAGGTAGCGAAGGGAAGCCGAGGTGTCAAAGAAGGCAACGTTTTGCCCCGCGACTGGCGATCCGGTTGCGCTAACGGGGAGCGAAAGGTTTAGGGGGGAGCCTCCGTAAGTCGAGGTTGACCCGAACGTGATCTTCGCCCGGAAGTAGACGATTTTCCCGACCTGGCAGTAAAACCCACTCGCCGTCCCGTTGCCGATAGCCCAGCCAGTACCACTCAGCGTCGGCGTGAAAGCCGTCCACGCACCAAGCGACGTACCAGTACCAGTAATAAGGCCAGCATTGTCGATACGCATACGTTCAGTCGGCGTAGAGGCACCATCAGCGGTCGTGTAAAAACCTAGCCGACTAGGCAAGTCGCCAGTCCCCGTCGTCCCGTCAGCAACCGCCTCAACTCTTGCGACCGTGTATATGTTGGAACCATCGTAACCCTGGAACACAAGAGTGCCCAGTTGATCGCCGTTAGCGACCGCTGTGGGAGAGGAGAACGTCCCGTTCACGCGCCTTAGCGTTATGCGCGAGGATGCGGCAGAGGACTCAATTAGTTGTTCTGTCTGCGTAAAGTCTGCCGCCCTAACATTCAGGCGCGTCACAGGGCTGCTGGTCCCGATGCCTACGTTGCCGCTGGAGTCGATACGCATACGCTCGGTCAGCGAGGCTGAACCGTCGGCAGTCGTATAGAACTCAAGACGCCCAGGCATGTCCGAAGCCCCAGGCGTCCCATCAACCGATCCACGCACCAGCGCAGCATCACGCCACGCCGAACCATCCCAACCCTGAAAGAACGTTTCGCCGAGATTGTCACCCGACTGCACAACCGTAGGCGACCCAGACGTGCCACGAGCCTTCCTCAGCAGGACACGGCTTGACGTTCCAGCATTGATGAACGTGTCAGCGGCAACCTGCGCTTGCACCCCATCCGCTGCACGAAGATGCAGGCGTACCTCTGGTGCAGGTACTCCAATCCCTACGTTGCCGCTGGAGTCGATACGCATACGCTCCGACAGAGAAGTGGACCCATCAGGGGTCGTGAAGAAAGCCAAACGTCCCGGCATGTCGCCAGAACCAGGCGTCGTATCAATCGCCGCTCTGATCAAGGCTCCTGCACGCAAAGTAGTTCCGTCATATCCAAAGAAGTGAATATCGCCTAGGGAATCCTCAGCAGAAACGATTACTGGTGATGCGCTAGTCCCTCTGCGCTTATAGAACACAAGTTGCGGACCACTAGAATCGGTACTGTTTCTTGCTGTGCGTATTTGCGCTGTTGAATCTGCTTCGATATGGAGATTCGATCCAGGATTGCTCGTCCCGATGCCTACGTTGCCAGCGGAAGTGATGCGCATACGCTCGGTGACATCGGATGCGCCATCCGCGGTCGTGTAAAACAGCAGGCGCCCAGGCATGTCGTTCGTGCCGGGGGTCGCGTCGACCTGCGCCGCGATGAGTGCAGCACGCAGATTGGATGCACCGTCGTAGCCGTAGAACGCTACGTTGCCAAGGCCGTCGCCGGATGACACCACCGTCTTGCTGGCAGCCGATCCACGCGCCTTCTGCAGGGCGATGGTCGACGCGATAGCACTGGTGACGTTCGTGTCCATGTATTGGACTGTCGCGCTATCGGTTGACAGGTGCAGTTTGCCGAGCGGCCCGGTAACCCCAATCCCCACGTTCCCCGCGTTGTCGATACGCATACGCTCACTGCCGCCCGTGGAGAACGCGACCGTGTCAGCGGCAGGAGACCACAGCCCAGTATTGCTGTCCCCAGTGAACGTCAACGCAGGAGCCGAACCAACCCCAGCAGGCAAAACCCGCCACGCAATCGGCACCCACTGATCGCCCACAGCGTCATACACATACGCTGGACGCGCCGTCGTGCTAATCGTCGCCACAACCGCACCTACCCATCCGAATCAACCCACACGGTCCCGCTGACCGTAGCAGAAGGCATACTCGCCTGAAGGAACACCTGAAAATGCGTCGTATTCACATGCTCATTCGCCTCATCGGCGTCCGTAGCCGTGAACACATGCTCAATGACAGCGTTGATCCCATGAGCCGACACCGGGGTCCCATCAGCACCCCGACCATTCACCAGGCCAACGTTGTACACCGAAAGCGTGTTCCCGCTACGGGAAGCACACAGGATCTTCTCCTCGTTCGTCTTCCCACGGTCGATCACCACGTAGAACGGCCTGCCCGAAACGCCAGTAGGCCAGTTCGTCAAGTCGTTGCACGTAATCGACAACGCCACCGTAGACGCCGCCAGCGAACCAGTCAGGACACTGGACTGCGCCCCGCCGCTGTAATCCCGCCTCACGACACCTCCTCGACCACCAGCGTGAACACGCCCTGCCAGGCAAGGCCATTCTCAGTCAACTTCTCAGGCTGCCACATGTAGTCCTTCCCGTGGACCACGTACGACTGGCCCGATTCTTGCAGAGAGAACAACTGACCAGACTCAACCAGCCCGATCAGCGTGTTGACGACCTCCAGCGGATTCCGCTTATACGGGACACTGTCGATCTCCAAGTCCTCATAGTTCATGATCGGCAACGTCCACCGGCAGTTCCTGCCCTTCACCGGGATAGCGCGTACCTCCAGCCGGGTCAAAGACGGCCCGGCCTCCGCATCCGTCGAAGACCGCTTCAGCACGATCCTCGGCTCCAGCCTGGAGAACTGCACCCCGTTCAACGAAATGTTCCCAGACCTGATCGAACCCTCAATCGTGAACGCAGCAAGCCGCTGATACGCAGCCGAGTCGAACGACACGTCGATGTCAACCTCGCCCTTCAACGGCTCCCACTTCAACTGCGTGTAAAGCGCCGTCTTCAAGTCCTCAATGCTGAACGAGATCACACCCTGCTTCAACCAGCCACCCTCCATCAACGTGTCCGTCTCAAACCACACATCCCCATTGCCGATTGAGAACACCCGCTTCCCAGTGAACGTCGCCACCGACTGGACCTGCTGCCCCGTAACCGTGTCGGCGACGATGTCAGTCGCATACGCCGGGGTCAACTGGTTCACCGTCGTCCTCGACAAGTCCAACCTGCCAAGCCCGCACACCGTCCCGCTCGGAAAGATGTCATTGTCCGTGCCAGTCGAATAGAACCCGTCCACAGCGGAGTTACCGAACCACACGAACCTGTCCTGCCCCTCAAAGCAGCGGACAGGCTGCGACGCGGGAATGATCGAACCCAACGTCAAGTCGCCATTGCTGTCAGCCTGCGCCACCCGGACGCCCTTGCTCGTGCCGATCAGGATGAAGTTCAAGTACGACTCGATCTCATACCCGACCTCGTCGTCCGGCAGTTCCGCCGCCACCACCGCAGTCGTCAACCCGGTCCCGTCCGTCTTCACCCCGATCCGGTGGATGTACGTCTTGCTCTGCTGCCTGCCAAGGACATAGATGGCGCTGCTGCCAGACGCCGCCGAGTACCAGCGGAAATCCGTGTCCGGGTGCGTGTATATCGGATTCGGGTTGTTTGCCTTCAAGGCGTTGTAAAGAACGTTTCCATCAGCGGCAATCAGGTAGTCCTTCTCCCACTCCACCATCGTCAAGTCCACGTACTTGTGATTCGCCCACTTCACCGGCGTGGCAGACGGCCCGTTCACATACCAGATGAACTGGTCGCCGACAGCAGCGATCACATGATTGCCGTCAGTCGTCGCATCGATGATTGCACTCCCAGCGCTCATCGTCACCGACCCGACCGGCGCAGTCGTCGTGGACAACGCCGAATACCAGTAAGCCTTCTGGCCGTTCACCACGATCAAGTAGTCCGTCGAGTTCGCCCGGACATTCAGCAGTTTCGTATCCCCATTCAACGTCGCAGTCGCCGCCAACCGGGAAGTCGTCGGCAGCAGCGACAACCGCCACTCAGTCCACGGATCAACCCCATACGACTCATCGAACCGGTAGATCAACGTGTCGTCCCGGTCCAAGTTCGACTGCCCAGCACCCAAGTGCCACGACTGCGTCTGCTGACGCCACACGTCCTGAGGCAGCAGCAGCACGTCACGCGCATCGTTCGTGTTCCGCTGCTGCACCACGTCGAACGACTCACGACGGAACTGGCCCGACTCCGTGTCCAGCAAGTACGGCACCCCGGCGACGCCGACGACACTAGGAGAGAAGTACGACGGGAGGACAGGTGGTGCCTGCCAGAACGGCTCACTGAACGTGTCAGTGATCTCATAGCCCATGTCACATGCTCCTCTGGATAGGCACCCGCTGGATCAACCGGGCAGCCTCCTCCCAGATCCGCATCTGATGGTCACGCTCAATCCGCGACGCAATCGACATGTTCGACCCAGCAGGAACCTCGCCAGCACGCCGCGCATCGCCCTGAGTCTGAACCTGGCCCCGGCGAGACTCCGTCGTCCGAAGAAGCGTCCCAAGAACGCCCAGCGTCGGAATGTCCACCATCGTCTCCGACAGGCCGCACACAGTGATAGCGCTGTCGGAGAGGTTATCCGCCTGGGAGAACGGTGCCTTGTACAGGAACTTGACCTCCGTCCCACTCGGCACGTTCCGCAGCAGCCGGATATAACTCGATCCCTGGGCGTCGGTGATCTGGACCCGGTACGACTTCTCTGGAATGTCGATCCACACATCGCTGCTCCCAGGCATCCGGTACCGGACCCGAAGCAGCCCGATCATGTCGAACGCGGCAGTCGGAATCTCATACGTCTGCCACGTCGGATCAACGTCCACCGTCCACGACTTGATCTGGTACAGGCCATGCTCAGGCGTCGACAGGCGCAGGATCTCCTGGTTCAACGACTCGAACATGTACCAGTCGGTGACCCTTGGCTTGATCGTGATGAACTCGCCAGCATCCATGCTGCGCGTAGGCGAGTTGTCATACCCAGGTATCACCAGCACGCTGTTCGACGTAGGGTCGATTCCCTTCACGTACCACACGTTCAAGTCGCCGGAAAGCACCATGCCGGAAGTGATGCCAGAAACGTCAAGTTCCATGAACAACTCCCCACCGCTAGCGGCATACGGCTGGGACAGCAAGTTGATCTGCTCGCTCATCGACCCATACGCCATGCGGCGGGTATCAGCGACCATGTCCTTGATCGTCGTCACGTCATCACCTAACCCGTAGAGTCCATCCAGATCTGGCCAGCCTGCGGACTCGTCGGCTCCGTCGCCTGGTACACCGGAAGCCGCGCCGACAAGTTCGTCACCTGGCTGATCGCAACAGTAACCGGATCAGCACCAGCAACCCCATGCCGGGAGGCGTGCGACAGTGCCGCGTACAGGTCGCTCAATGTCACCGTGCCAGTGCGGCCATCGACACTGAGAACCGTGTCGGTAGGGGTGAGCAACTCCTGCCAGTTCGCCAGCGTCGAAGGCGGGGTAGCGGTCAGGATGAACGACTTGTTCACGTCCGTCCTGACCGCCACGTCGCCTTCCTCAGCGGTCGACAATGCCAGCATCGCTGCCTGGCTAGCGACAACGAAAACGCTGGTGATCGCCAACGCCGGCAGTTGGCTTGAAGTCAACTTCCCGCTGCCATCCAACGTCGCGACACCAGAGTTCGCGCCTTTCTCGGACGACGGGATAGCGCCAATGTCAGCAGGGGACAGCGCATCGCTGCCACCAGTCGCATGAGAAGTCTTGTGCGCCGTTGGGGTGCGGGCATTCGTCAAGCGAGTATCCGACCCAAGGACAGCCTCACCAGAGGCAGCATTCCCAGTAGCAGGGACATTCTTCGTGGAAGCCGTCCCAAGCCCAGTGACCTGAGTGTTCGCGATAGTCACCGGATCGCTTCCAGCGGACCCATGAGACGCGGCATGAGCCGTTGGGGTACGAGCATCAGACAGGCGAGCGTCAGTCGTGATCACAGCCGTCCCAGTGACAGCGGTAGGGTCGATACCGCTCGTCGGGATCGGATGCACATGGTCCGAACGGGAACCAGTAAGAGCAGTCCCAGCGGATATCGGCCCAAGCGGCTGCGGAAGACCGCTACCCAAGTTGATAGCGGGGCCAGGAGGCCCGACAGGACCCTGGGGGCCAGTCGGCCCAATCGCGCCCTGAGCGCCCGTAGCGCCCGTAGGACCGGCCTCCCCCCTTGGGATGTAGAACGTCAACTGAGCATCCTGCGCAGTCCCAGACTGCGTCACCGCAGCATTCGCACCAGGATTCGTCGTCACCGTCGAAGCGACCGTGATCGTCGCCGCCACCCCAGCAGCACCCGGAGTGCCAGGATCGCCCTGCGGACCCTGCGGTCCAGCCGGGATATTGTTGACAGCGGAGTTCAGCGTGTTGATCGCCTCGATGACGAGGTTGATGTCATCCGCTGGCGCACCATCCCCCGGAGTCTTATTCGGGGTAGGGAGATTCAGGCTCGGCATCCACTGCTCCTAGTTGTACGGCGAGTCGTAGTCATCCTCGTACACGTTATCCGTGTACACGTCCCGCCAAGTGAACCCCGCCGCTGTCAGCGCGTTGTACTCAAACGACCCCTCATCCGTCCGATAGTCCGTCCCGCCCAGGATGTACGTGTGAACCGACGGATCCTTGATCTCGTCATTCTCGAACGTCTGCCGCTCAACCACGGTCCCGTCGTCATAGATCAGGATGGATTCCTGCGCTGGCGGCATCAGGATGAACTGCCACAGCGGGCTGACCCCAGGGCCGTATTCGACCCTGGGGCCGTAGGTAGCCCGCCCCGTCAGCTGCTTCTGGACAGTCACTAGCGGAACCTCGCAGTCTTCTTCGCGACCTTCTTCGGCTGAGCCACGAACTGCTTCCCAGCCCGCGTCCCAGCACGCTTCGCCCGCGTCGTCGCCGCATACTCCTTAGACGACAGCGACTTGATCGCACGCGACGGCAAGTACCGCTCACCCGTAGCCTGCGAACCCTGAGTAGACGGCTTCCCCGACTTCGTCCGCCACTTCTCCCCAGTCCACTTCGACAAGGACTGCTGCGCCTTCGTCTTCCCGCCCCGATACCCGCCACCGGACTTCTCGTACTGCTGAGCCAGCAACTGCGCCTTACGCGCACTCCACTGCCCCGGCTTGCCACCCTTGCTGCCAGCCAGGATCCGGTTCTTTATCCGCTCACGCAGGGCGGGATTCGTGTACGGCATTACTCGTACTCGTACTCGTATCCAGTCGAAGGCATGCTGTCGTACTCAGCGGCTATCCGCATCGTCCCGCTCGACCCATTCGGGGCGATGATCGGCTTAGCCACGACCTTGTCATTCGGAGTGGAGCAACCACACTTCATGCACATGGCTACATGTACCTCCCCATCTTCTTCGGCTTGCTGGTCGCACCAGGGCCGGTAATCGTGCCAGGTCGGCGAACGACACCAGGCTTCTGCATGGGCTTCTGCACTGGCTTTACTGGCTTCTGCATGCCGCCACCAGTTGGCTTACCTGGACGCACCGGCATGATCGTCACGTCAGTTGGACGCTTGCCACCAGGAGGAACAGGCTTCTTTGACGGAGGCCCACCAGGCTTCGTCGGCCTCATCTTCCCAGTACGCATATCAAAGTTCGGGTTACCACCCGCATACACCCGACCACTCTTATTCATAGCCATCAGCAATCCCATGCTCGTAGCGACTTGTTGATCCTGCTATTCGGGTCACGCGCCGTCTTCGCAGACGTATTCTTCGCACGCATCCCTTCCATCCTGGAGCAGAACGACTTCCTGCGGGCAGCGGCCTTAGGTGACTTCTTGGCTTGCGCTGCCTTCACTGGAGGCTTCAACCCAGGCTTCCCAGGGTTCGCCTTGTTGTATGAAGCACGGCCCTTGGCATTCAACCCGCCCTTCGGGTTCTTGCCAGCAGACCGCTGCCACGCAGGAGACTTCGCCATTACGGGCTCGCTACCCATCTGCCCTCACTAGCAGACCACCTCGCCTTGCGACCCTGGATGACGCGCATTTCCCCATCCCGTTTTCCCTTAGGCGGCGAAGCGGCAGCGTTTCTGCTAGCCGCATACCCAACCCCCAGTGCGCCCACTGGAGCAATGGCTGCAGACGTATACCCGAGAGCCTTGAACGCACTCTTGGAACTTGGATCCATACCTGCAATCTTGTTACGGATCCCCTGCACGCGCCCAACAGTCGCCTTCGACGGAGCAGTTGATTGCGAAGCGGCAGTTCGCTTTGCTGGTGCATTCTGCCTGGGACGTTGAGAAGTTGTCCGAGCCACTTTCATGCTCGTAGGCTTTTTAGGAGCCTTATACGTTACTCGCGTTGCGGTAGCAGGAGCCTGCTTAGCGGCGACCTTTGACTGTGCAGTGGCCTTAGAGGAACCTCGCGAAGTAGACACTGGTTTCGCCTCCGCAACCTTAGCCGGAGATCGCGGAGTACGAGAAGAAGGCTTTGCTGAGGGGACCGTTGTGCGCGTATTAGTCCGTGGCGCACGGGCTGTTCCTCCGGCGGCGCTAGGCCCAGACGCCTTCGCTCCACCGCTACCACGCGGCTTCGGAAGTATCCCAGGACTGTCCTTAGTTGCCATCACTCCACCTTCCCGTTTCATAATCAAAGTAAACTTGAGAATACGGGTCTTTGTATCTTGAGCGGCCCGAGGTTTTTGCTCTGTTCGACGCCGCGATTTGCTTCGGCGACCAAACATCGGTCTGCTTGGCCCCAGCATGCTTATACTCATTTACGCGAGTCGAAGCAGATATTTTGCCTGCATAGTTGATCTTTCCAGGCTTATTCGCACCACCGCCGCCACCGCCGCCACCGCTGGGACCGCTACCCTTCTGCTTAGACGACGGAGCCTGCGCACGCACCCGGACACCGTTCTTGTACACGGCGACGTTGCCGCCACCAAGATCCACCCGACCAGTGATTGGCTTCCCCATAGGACCGATGACCTTCTTGGTCTTGGCGTCGTAATGCGTCCTGCTGATCGCGATCTTCCTAGCGCCAGCAGCAGCACGACCACTCGCACCGAGTTGCTTCTTGGACAAGTTCAACGTCTTGCCCTTGTAGTTGCCGACATTCTTGAGAAGGCCTTTTGCCTTCTGCTCAGTCTGAGGCTTCTTAGCCATCACCTGCCACGCTTTCCGCGAGACATCGCCCGCCGCTGCTCAGACAGCGCAATAGCGACTGCCTGCTTCCTGCTGGACACCTTCGGACCCTTCTTGGACCCGCTATGGAGAGTTCCACGCTTGAACTCGCCCATCACCTTCTGGACTTTCGTCTTGCGCATCTAGGCTCCTTAGTTGAGCCCCCGCCCCACCGGGGGGTCTGAGGCGGGGGCAGCCCAACTAGACCAGCGTCGACTGGGTACGGATCTGCAGGAGCGCGTCCGCACGGAAGATGCTGTATCCAACAAGGTGGTACCAGCCGATGCTGGCGAACCGCTTCAACTTGTCGACCACCGGCGCGACGACGGTCTTCGGGTCCGGGCCGAACCCAGGAGCCGTCGAGTACGCCTTCGCGAGCGCCTCAGCGCCCATCAGGTAGCCGCGACCAAGGTCGGTCAGGTGGTTGTTGACGACGATGCGGACACCCTCATAGGTGCCGACCTCGCCTTGGAAAACGCTGTTCCCAGCGGTTCCCTCGCCACCGGCGTAGCCGACCATCCATCGCCAGCCAGTGTCAGTCACCTCGGACATGAGGTGCTGGGCCTGGTAGGGGCTGAGGACCGCGACGTAGTTGCCGCCGCGCAGGGGACGGACGTTACGCGCACGAAGAATCGCAACACCGTTACGCAGGTGAGTGCCGGTCAGCGGACCCGCCAGGTTGCCGATGGACCCGACCGAAGCGGTCGAGGCATCGTCGTAGGTGACCGTGGTCTGGTCCAGCGCCACCCGAGCAAGGGTGTCGACAGAGAGGCCGGCGTTGTAGCCGACCCGCTCGGCGATCACCGGATCCAGCGAGATCATGCTGGTCCCGCGCAGCAAGGCAGTGTTGGTGACAGCGGTGCCGTACTCCCGCATCGTCACCGTCAATGCCTTGCTGGACAGCGTCACCGAGTCCACGTCGATGTTCTCAAGCAGCGGAGTGGTCTGCTCGGCGATGTCATCGATGAACGAGAACCGGACGCTGCCACCGCGATGGGTGGTGTTCGACGCCCGCACCGTGGCGAACTGGTCGAAGATCAGTTCCGGGCGGAGCGACGGGTAGACGGCCAGGTCGTACGCCTTGGTGACGAACTGCCCGCCGAGGGTGATGTCAACGACCGGTGCCGGTGCGTTGATCGATAGGGGACCGGCAGCGGTGACGATCTCCCCAGGGGAGAACATCGGGCTGGTCGCTGGTCCGTTCTGGTTGGCACCCGGGGTGCCCGTGCCTGCTGGCATTTCTTCTTCCTTTACATCTCAGAGCCGATTGGGATTCCGTACTGGCGTGCAACGTCGAGCATTGCCGACAAGCCGCCTTCCTCCATCGCTGCCTGCATCCTTGACAGGGCCGCACCCTCGGACGAATCCTCGATTGCCGCTCCAGCCGATGCGATAGTCACGCGGTCCTGAGCCTGCTGGACCGCCTGCGCTGCCTGGTTCTCCGATGGTGCCTGGACGAACCCTGCATCGATGGCTGCCTGGCGTACCGCTGCTGCCGTCAACTCGCCTTCGTATCCCTTGACGAAGTAGCGCATCCTGGGATCGTCCGGGTCGATGCCAGCCCTGACGAAAGCCAGTTGGCGTCGTGCCTCGGCGAGTTCCTGCTCCAGTTTCTTCTTCCCGCTGGCCGCTCGACGCAGCGACTTGATGTCGCCAGCCTCGCCATCGCCAGGTTCGATTTCCACTTGAGCGTCGAACTCGTCTTCTGCATACATGTCTGACATTGCACTTCCCTTTCCTTGGACACGCGCAGCCGGGAGTAGCGGCGCGGAGGTTATATGGGCATGCGCGTCCCTGGGAACCAAGTTGGCATGCGGACGCACATCAGGTGAAACAACGGCTATCTACTCGGACCACGAACGCCACTTCGTGCCGGTCTTAGCGGTGGCTCGCCCGCCTCTCGGCAGGGCCACGCGCTGCCAGCAGGATACACCCCATGTCAAGCATGTCAAGGGATCAGGTAGAAGATTCCTGTAACCCTGACCTGCCGCCCTGCTGACCGCCTATGAACCCTCCACCGCCTTGGAATCGGCCAACCCTGCTAGCGCCAATCCGCTCAATCTGCTGACGGGCTGCCTGTTCCCCAGCCACGTTGCCCATGATGAGCGTCCGCTGCGTCGCTGTCTCGCCCCGGCCGGACATGAACTCACGCTGCCTCGACACCTCGCCGAAACCAGCCTGTGCTTGTTCCTGCGTCACGCCAAGTTCCTGCAACTGGCTAGCCACGCCAACGTCGATCCCAACGTCCTGCCGTAGCGCCTCGGTGCCGATCTGGGCCGTCGCGTACTGCTTCTCCAGCAGGGGCATCGCCACGCCAGGGTCCAGGAAGTAGGCAGTCAACCCACCCTGGCCGATGCCGTAGTAGTTGCTGAGCGTGTCCCGCAAGTCCTGAGGAGCCTGCAGCGAGGCGCTGCTCGCCAACGCGACCCGGTCGTTCAACTCGCTGGTGGAAACCTCGCCTTCGAGCAACTTCGTCACGTTGCCCATCAGCATGCCCTTCGGCAATCCATATCGCTGCTCCAGGGAAGCGGCTCCACGCTCATAGTCGATGTAGACCGCTTCGCTTATAGCGCGACCCTTCTTCGCAAGCGCCTCCATAGCAGGGAATCTCTGCTTGTACTCCGGGGTCGTGCGGATCAGCATCATGACCGTTTCAGCGTCGTATCCCTCCTGTACGTATCCGACGATCACGTTATAGAGCGAACTCAAGCCGTACTGGTCGAGCATCGCCCTGACGGCGGCTATCGCATTGCGCTGCCGCTGTGCCTCTTGTTGCTTGAAGTACTCCTCATACGGATCCTTCTCGTCGCCAGTTTCGTCAGTCGGAGGAGCAACTGGCGTTTCGTCGCGAGGAGGAGGCGCTGCTGGCTGATCGTCGGCACCAGGGATATCCGGTGGGCCTTCCGGCGTAGGACCGGGAGGAGCGTTCGGATCATTCTCAAACTCAGGCCACTTAGGAGGCTTAGGCTTCCCGCCACCACCAGTTGGAGGCTTGGGCTTCCCACCACCAGGAGGCTTGGGCGTCCCGCCACCACCAGGCTTCCCTGGGAGCGGTTTTGGCCTACCTGGACCCGTGGGCAAAGACGGAAGTCCCGGCATTGGCTTCCCGCCAGACGGAGGCTTGGCGGGATTCGGCTTGCTCCCGCCACCGCCACCAGATGGAGGATTCGGCTTACTGCCCCCACCCCCACCTGAAGGATTCGGCTTGCTCCCGCCACCGCCACCGCCACTGGGAGGATTTGGTCGCTTTTTAGGCGTAGCCATGTCAGCCTCTCAATCCGAACATCTGCATCACCGAATCAGCAATGCCAGTCACCTGGTTCTGCGCAAAGCGAGTATTCATCCAGCGCGGATCCTGCCTGAGTTTCCTGGTGAAGTCCCACAGGCTCATCGGCGTTGGCTTGCCATTCGCGTCCACGCCGCCCAGCGCCTGCCGGATATACGGGTCGTCCATCGTGATAGATGTCGGGCTGATCTCTAGTTCCTGGGCCATCGTCGTGATGAACGGGGACGCAAGGTCGTATGCCGTCGTCCCGCTCCTGATCTGCTGCGCGAATACGGGAAACAGGCCAGCGGCGGTTTCCTGGACGCTGCGAATGTAGTCGTCCTCGGTGGACTTGCCTTCCGCTACGGCCTTCGCTGCCGACAAAAACCATTCATCCGAATATCGGACGCCATTCCTGCGGGCCAAGTCTCGCAACGTGTCGATGAAAGACCCAGCAGCGCCGCCAATCATCCCCGGCCTGCCACCGACGACACCAGGCTTGATCTGCGCGGCGAGCGCCTGCTGCAGCAATCGCTGACGGCCCTCCTGGTCCCATCCCTGGTAGATCGTCTGCTGAATCAGCCTGTCACGGTCCTCGCGCGTTAGGGGTGCGCCAATCTGGGTTGCCAACTGGTCGACCAGCAAGCCCGCTTCCTCAAGTCGCAACTGCCAGTCAGCGCTCTGTCCCTGCTTGGACATTTGGTACTCGGCAATGGCACGACGGGCATACTTGTTGTTCTCATTCCACCAGTTGGTGTTCCTGAACGCCAGTTCGATCGCTGGCCCCTGCATCCCCTGCTCCGCTGCCTGTACCCACACGTCACGCAACTCTGGATCAGACAGGATCAGCGACGGAAGGAACGCATAGTCCTTGCCCAGCCTGTTGAAGTCGAGAAGGTCGAACCTGGGTGCCATCTAGTCTCCAAGGATCTTCATGAACGAGTCCAGCACTGTCGTCGCCGCTGCATACTCCGCCGCGCCCTCCTGACTCAAAGCCCACTCCTCGGCGAACCGGGCAGCATCCACTCCGCCCTTCGTCACTGAATCCGTCATCGCAGTCGTACCGCCGCCGCCACGCGACACCACGGAAGTCGAACGGGAAACCCTGGGAGCCTTCCGCTGCGCCCGGTTCAACGCCTGCGTGAACGCCTCGTACTCCTGATCGTTCGCACGCCTGCCAAGATAGCGGGATAGCGCCTGGTCAGCCAGGCTCCTAGCCTCGGTCGGGTTGCTGATATCGACAGACCGGCTGATATTCGTGCTGCGGGAACTACCGCCACCGCCTCCGCCCATGCCGCCCGCTTCCTGGGCGCGTCGCTGCAAGTCAAGCCCAGGCCCGCCTGTCTGCCGGTAGTAGTCCCAGTAACTCAACGGATCGACAGCCAGACCAGTGGACTGCTGCACCGCATAGGCGTTATACGCGGTATTGGCAAGGAAACTGTCCATGTTGATCGTCGGCACCTTGTCATGCCCGTACACGCTCGTGGCATCCCGGTACAACTTCTGCTGCGCCTGCGGGGACAGCGCAGCGAACGCACCAGGCGTGTCGAACACCGACACCGACACGTTCTTGTTGCCGCTCGCGCCCATGCCTGCGACGTATACCTCTCCAGGCTTCGTCGTCAACCGGCCAACGCCCCACCTGTTCCGCAGGGGGCTGCTGATGCTTGCTGGCCGTGGATACGTCCTAGTCGGGATGCCAGGCACTGGAGAAGGCGGCGGCGCTACCATCTCAACCTCCAATCTGGAACGAGGCACCCGGCTCAATTGGGTTGTCGTCGTTCCCCAAGTACCTATTGGCGATGTTCGCCCACCCTAGATCCTCGTTCATCAACTGCTGCCTGAACATCTCCCACTCGTCCTTCAACTGCTGATTGGCGTCATTCTCCAGCGTCACCCCGGATTCCTTGACCAGGCGCACCAGCAAGTCCCGCTTCTCCAGGTAGCGGGCAGCCTGGATCCATGTCTTGTTGCCGCCATTGGCCTTCAGGAACGCATCGTCCGACAACGCTGCCCGCATCG
Source organism: Actinomycetales bacterium (assembly GCA_018970765.1). Classification (GTDB taxonomy): domain Bacteria; phylum Actinomycetota; class Actinomycetes; order S36-B12; family S36-B12; genus REEB426. The sequence continues at coordinate 20,124 of JAGWVT010000017.1, read as the reverse complement.
TCTGGATGGCAGACTGGGTCTTGCTTGACCCCTGCGAATCCCAGTCCACCCGCCACCCCTCGTACATCGGGTTCTCCCGCATCTGGCCGATGAACTCCTTCCGCATGGCATTCAAGTCAGCGGCACCGGCAACTCGATACGACTCCAGTCCCCGCTGCTGCAGGATCGCATCCAACTGGTTCTTGAACTTGATGTACTCGACCCACCCGGCCTGCCGCTGAGACTCCGCCATCGACTCGGCCCCGGAGTTCGTGTCGCGCCACAACTGGTTCGTCCCAGGAATGGTCGACGACATCATCCACCGATACGCACTCGGGTCGTAGAAACTGTCCTGCGGGTTCTCGTTCAGCAGCATCCCAAGCACGTCGTAGTCCTGCCCGATGCTCGGGACGATCCTGCGGATCAACGAGTCGTACTTCTTGATGTTGCGAACCGTGACTGGCGTCGCCGTCGCGCCAGCAGGATTCGTCGTCGTCTCCGTCTTCGCCAGGATCAGCATCTCGTTGCCGAAGTTCTCGCTGAACTTCATCGGACCCTCGATGCCGTAAACCTCGTCGTACATGCGCTGCATGTCGATCAGCGGCTGGATCGCCGACTCGTAGTTCGGAGGCGTGAACGCCAGCATGTTGCCCAGCATCCGCAGCAGGAACTGCCCGTTTGTCCGGTCCATGATCTCCTGCGCAGTCGGGTATTCGTCCCGTTCCTGTGCCCGCCACAGCAAGTCCTGCGTCCTCGCCTGGATCGCATACTGGTATGCGTACTGCTGCGACCCGTCCTTCTGCAGGTACTGCACCATCCGGTTCACCACCGGAGGCAGCAACTTGTCATACGAACCAGGCTCAGCGGAGATACCGCCCTCCTCGCCGTACAGGTAGTCCTTGAAGTACTTCCATACCTTGTCCGCCTCAGTAGGGCCGAGGATATTCACGAACACCGGAGGAGCCTCCACTCCGAACTGGCCGAACAGCCCGTTCTTCATCAACTCGCTCGCCCCTGCCTGCACTAGCGGCGTGGGACGGGGGACGAATGCAAAGCCGGACTCCGGGAAGATGACGTTCAGGCTGGACTTGCTGATCGTCATGTTCTTCATGCCGCGCAACCCGAAGAAGTCCTCCACTCCATCAGGCAGCAGCGCGGACGGCAATGGAACGATGATGTTCCCTTCGTCGTCCTCCCATCCGACCCTGCTCGGTGCCTGCCACAGTTGCAGCATGATGCCCGGAAGCGAAGGGTCGCGTCGTATCAGCCTGCCCACGGACGTCAGCGAGTTCTGCGTAGCGCTGATGAACGGGAAGGCGATCTCGCCGTACTTCCCCAGTTTTGTGCGCCGGTCAATGGTGTACAGGAAGTCCTTCGTGTCCTTCAACGCACGCCGATGCGCATTCCGCTCCACCGTCAGCAGCAACTCGACTGGGATCCTCTCCTGGTCGCGGTACTGGGCGCGGATGACGGCAAGCATCTCGTTGCGAGTCTGCTCGAATCGCTGCGCATAGAACGGCCCACGGACGAACGCATCCTCGACCTGGGTTCCGATCTTCTGGAACGCCTTCTGCGTCAACTTCCGCCAGAACGACATCAACTTCTCGTAGCCCTCGAGTTCCGTCTTCGACCCGACGACGGGAGACAGGTTGGGCATGTCCTTCATCAACTCGCGCAGTTCCATCGCCGTCGGCGGATGGTCCAGCATGATCGCCCACACGTCCTTGTTGCCGGCAGTGATCTGCTCGAGGCCAGCGCGTACTTGCGCGACGAAGCCCTCCGCCATGAGCAAGTCATTCCCGATGCGCGGCAACCCGTTGCCGTTGCCGCTGTTCACCCACGCCGCATCCAGGTTGTCCCGGATCGCCTGTCCTTCCCTCGACCCGATCAGCCACGCTGCTACGTCCGCATCGCTGCCGCGCCGCAGGATCTGCCTGCCCAGCGCCGACTGGGAGTACTGCCGCAGCATCGCCGCCATGCCGTCCCAGTACTGGTTTCCCATGCCGGGATGGACGTCCACGTAGTCCTGGATCTTCATGCGGTAGATCAGCGACTCGTTCAACGCCATGCGCGATGCCAGCGTCGCCCGGATCGTGTTGTCGCTCGACATGTTCAGCCAGTGCAGGTCGCGATAGCGGGGGTCGCCGAACGCTCCCTGCAGGACGACCCCGTTGATCGGCGATGTCTTCGTGCCGTTGTTCGCTACCCGCCTGGCCTGCGCCTGGTTGGCATACGCCTCCAAGGCGTAGTAGTCGTCCGACTCCAGGTAGGACAGCCTCGTCTGCCGCTGCTCCCGCATCTGCCGGAGCAGGACGAGGTTCGCGTCAGCCGACAGGTATCCCGCCTCGTCTAGTCCCGCGTCGTCTATCCAGTCCCGCACGAACTGCTCGTAGGCAAGATCGTCGTCGACCTGGGCACGCAACGCCTCGACCTGCGCCGTCCGCCATTTCTGGAACGCAGTGTTCTTCATCGCCTCAGGGATCGGGCGACCGCCATACGCCTGGATCTCCACGTTCATGCCGCCGAGTTCCTGCGATATGCGGGCCTGGGCCTCGCTGATCTCGTCGACCGTCGAGTAGATCACCCCGTCGGTGTCGACGAACTCGTCGACCTGCAAGGCCCTGGCCTTCTCCCCCCTGTCCGCTATCAGCCGGAACTGCGGGCCTGCCGGGATCCTCGTGCCCTCGAATGCGTCCGTCGCGGCCCGGAACACTGCATTCTGCGCCTCGTCCAGCGACTGGAACGCGCCTGGTGCCTTGATGTACACGTCAGGACTGGCCGGATCCTGCTGCAGGAACACGTACTGCCTCTGCGGCGGTTCCTGGCCAGTTGCCAAGTCCTCGGCGCGGATCATCATCGTCTTGTCGGCATTCGTGAACGACTTGCCATCGCCGAACAAGTCGATCCTCGGGGCGATGTCCTCGGATGGCGGGATCAGCGCTTCCTGCCTCTCCAGCGCCTGCTGCTCCATCCTGGCCCTCGCCCCGGCCAGTACGCCTTCCTGGACGTGCAGTTCCTTCTGTCGCGCCACGAGCCCGTCGAACCTGTCCCTGGCAGCGTCCGGAACCTCGACCTGGGCACGTGCCCTGGCTGCCTTCTTCGCGGCCCGCTGCACCCTGCGGAAGTTCTGCGCCGACTGGAGCCCTGCCTTTCCGGCCCACAGCAGCGGCTGCAGGCTTCCGCTGAACGCGATGGACCTGAACAGTCCCTCGGCGACGTTCCGCTGCGGGTAGCCAAGCCGGAACAGGACCAGTGGACGCCAGAAGTCCTGGAACACGTCATTCGCCGCCAGCAAGCGCCTGTTCAACTCCTGGCCGGGCGTGAACAGCACCTTCGCGGAAGGGTCGGTGATCTTGCCGTTCTTCACGTTGATCGCGATGCGCTCCACCGTGTCCCACGGCAGGAAGTACTCCCCATTGGCTAGTTGCGTCTCCAGGAACGGGGCGACGTTCAGGCCCTTCACGCCAGGGTTCGACGCCTCGTCCGACAGGAAGTAGCCATCCTTGCGGGTAGTGATCTCGGTGCGGAGCCGGTCGTACTCGCTGATGCCTCGACGGTGGATCGCTTCCATGACCTGCGGGTCGATGCCGTAGAACTTGGTCAAGTCATCGCGAATGGCGCTCTGGATCGCGGCCATGCTGTCCTTGACCTTCTCCCCACGGGCGCGAGCGGACGTGTACACCTGGAACAACTCGTCCTTGCGTGCCACGCCACCGATCTCGCGCTGGATTCCATTGGCGTCCGTGACGCGCAGCGGTGCGCCGGACAGGTACTTCAGGCTGTCGAGGAACGCTTCGACTTCGCGGCCCTGGTCCGTGTTCGCGGCGATGTTCACGTAGTACGAAGGCGTTGCGTCGTTCAGGACATGCCAGAAGCGGATGACCCTGGTGAACGGATTGTTCCCGAAGTAGTCCTGGGAGAACAGTTTCTGTCCCGATACGCTCTTTCGCTCGTAAGCGGCTTCCGCCCGCTTGGCACGCCGCTTGGAGACGAACCTGCCGATTGGCGTGTTCGTGGCGAATCCGCGATCAGCACCCGCGAACGCCCCGAAGTTCGCCTGATCGGCTACCTTCTCGAACCACTTGTAGTTCGCCTTGGCTTCGTTGACCTGCGCGGCGAACCACGACATCTCAGCCTGCGTCGGCTTGTCTATCGCCGCCCTGATCCTGCCGTTCTCGATGGCGAGGAGGCTGTCCACTGCGTCGTAGTACTCGAACTCGGCATCCAGCACGTCCTTCAACGCGACCGCTTCGCCATTGTCCCGCTGCCTGCTGCGCTGCTCCCATATCTTGCGGCGTGCCTCGACGGTCCTTTCCATGCTCGACTTCGCTACCGCGTACTGGGTCGGGTCGTGCGCGATCCTCGCTTCCAGGCGGGCGCGTTCCGCGTTTATCAGCGTGTCCGCTGCCCTGACGCTCGCGTCGGACAGGGCTCGCAGCGCGACGACGTCCCCAAGGCCAGCCTTCATCACCAGGACAGCCGAAGCGAAGTCGCCGTCTCGTAGCGTGCCAAGCGCGTCTGCGATGCCTTCCGCGTTCTGGCTGTACGCGATCTCGTCCCGCTGGATGATCTTGCGCACCGACGGCCTGGTCCCATCGGCCTTGGGCGTCACCGCGTCGTAGGCGATCCTGGCGATTGGGGCCATCCGGTCGACGTCCCCGGTCTTCGCGAGTTCCACGGCGTCGTCCAGTTCCGCGACCATCTTCTCGACGTTCTTGGGAGTGAGTGGACGGTCGACGAACTTCAGCCGGGTGAACTTCAACGCCTTGCCGCCGACGATCAGCGGGTCCGCCGCTACCGTGAACACGGCGTCGGTGATGCCGCTGGTCCACTTCGCTATCGGGTCTTCCTCGAATACCTTGCGGTCTTGCGCGTCGGCGATGTCGAAGTCCTTGGACGACAGTTTCGCCGTCAAATCCGGCGATACCAGCGCACCGACATTGCCGAGTACCCCACCAGTCAGTCCCCCGATGATTCCCATCGGGTTGCCCTGCTTGGCTTGCTCCAGCGATATCGCCGCATTCGCCAGTGTCACCTGGCCCACGGACACGTCGTTCGCCTCGTCCCAGGAAAGCGTCCTGACGCCACCAGGGAGGCCGGAGATGCCAGCGACGGTCACTTGGCTGATGCGGTCGTAGAACCAGCCCACTCCGGCGAGGAACGAGTCCCACACCGATTCGACTGGGTTCTCCGCACCCTGGTACTTGCCGTCCTTCCAGGTGTCCGACACGTCGAAGACCTGCCCAAGCAGCGACTTGCCCTTGTCGAGGAGCGATTCCTCCTGGGCCTTCACCTTCGGGTCGACCCGCTGGTCGACGAATGCCTGGGGATCGCGCAGGATGTCCTGGGCTGCGCTCTTGACTGCTGGGGTCGGCTTGATCTGGCCTTGCTGCATCATCGTGCTGATGCCAGTCGGCATTCCTTCCGGGAACAGCGTCCTGCCGCCTGGAGGGGTGGTTCCTGCAGTTGCCGTTCCCCCCCGCATCGCGGCGAGTGCATCCAGCGCACCGTAGTCCGCGAGGCTCCACACCCTGCGGTACTCCTCCTGGCTATTCCTCGGCTGCATCCGCGAACCTCATGTCACGGTTGGTCAGGGCGTAGATGAAGTCGTTGCGGACGTCAGGAGAAGGCCACGGCACCAGCGCCATGTACACGATGGTGGGGGCATTCTCCACGCCCAGCGCCTCCGTGAACGCATCCAGGTTGTCGATGAAAGACATTCACGCTCCCTTGATGTACTTGACCAGGGCGACGACGGACTCTGGGGTGTCCATGCGGTTGAGGAACGGCTCAATCAAAGGCAGGAACTTGCGGAGTGCCCTGGTCTCGTCGATGCGGGGATCCAGGACTTCCGGTCCCGGTCCAGGACCGGATGGAAGCCCGGCGCTGATCGGCTCGTCTGGCCGCTGCGTCGGGTCCAGCAGCATCGGCGTGTCCTCCGGGTACACGGGGAGTTGCCGTGCTGGCGCTTTCACGCCTCCTGCTGCTGGCGTCGCCGGGCTGCCCATGTCGTAGTCCATGCCCATGTCGGTCCTGTTGGAATACGCCTTTCCTGGCGTTCCCTTCCGTGGCCCGCCGCGTGCCATGTCACGCACCGCCCATCGCGGTCTGCGGCCTTCTCAGGGTGCTGAGCAGGCTTAGGAGGTTCGTCTGCGACTGCGACGGTCCAGGGATTGCCTCAGGCGGGGCGCCCGCCAGTCCTTGCATCGCCCCCTGCGCCGCTGCCTGCTCCACTGGCGGACCCTGGGTTTGCTTCGCTGCTTCCTCCGTCACCTTCGTGAGCGCGTCGGCGATTTCCATCCGGTCGTCCTTGACCAGTTTCATCACCTTGCTGAGGACGAGTGGCGGGATCTGGCCGGACGCTGCCTGCTGCTGGATGGAGGCGACCAGGGCCTGCTCGAGTCCTTCGGCGATGATGCGGTCATGCTCGACTTCCGGGTTGTCGATGTACGGGTCGAGCGTGGCGGCGGTCTGCTTGCTCATGATGCCAAGGCCGACGCGCTGCCCGATGCCGACGATGAGGCTGTTGACGTCGCTGCCTGCAGCGGGGTACGACACGACGTGCTGCGCGGTGATGAACGTCTCGTTTGGGACGTAGGTGACTGGCTGCATGGCGTTGCCGGTGCCGACGTAGATGGTGCGCTGGACGTCGCCGTCCCATTTCTTCGCCAGGTCGATTGCCACCTGGTTCTCCATCTGCAGCGAGAACGCGAACGTTTCCTGCGCCTCTGCCACCGGGAAGTCGATCACTGCCGACAGGACCGCGTCGCCACGCCTGCCGGTTCTGATGTTGGTCGACGACTCGCCGCCGAACTCGGCTGGGATGCCGGCAGTGACGCGCTGGTTGCGTTCCAGGCGGTCGATTGTCGGGTTGGTCAGGTATCCGGGCTGCGACTGGACCTCGCGGATGTCGCCACCAGCGACGATGTTGACCATTCCCGTTCGACCGTCATGCGGCCCGTCGAGGAACCTGCCGATCTCGCCTGGGCGGCTGACCAGGTACGTGTCGGGGAAGATTCCCTTCTCCACCGCGATGATCTCCAAGGCCATCAACTTGGCCTGCTGGTAGTACATGCCGATCATGTTGTCGAACTGTCCGGTTGCCGTGTCCAGGGTGACGCGCATCGGGACGACGACGGGGCACCTGTCGGCGAGGTTGGGGTATGCCTCGAGTTGGATTCCGCGCATCGTGCTGCCCGTCAACTCCATCTCCATCGGCATGGTCCACGGCTCGGCCGTGCGATACCCGGCGGCGATCAACTGGGTGGAGTCTGCGTCGATGTACTCCATCAGGAGGATGCTGGCGTCCTGCGGGATGTCAGTGCGGCCCATCAGCGCGACGAGGCTGTCGCCGTACCCCATCGACCTCAGCCATCCAGCGGAGCGGCGGTACGCGAACAGGCAGTCGGTCGGGGTGACGTTGCCGGGCATGATGTCGGTCGACGGGTACGTCTCCAGGGGATGCCGGACCTGCCAGGTGGGGGCGTTCTTCCGCTGGTCCCAGCGGACGATCACGGGGCTCATGCCGTAGGCGATGAGGTGCCTGCCGCGTTGCTTCATCTTCATCGGCACCTGGTCCAACTGCCACCATCCAGTGACAGCGCGTCCCGCCGACTGGGCGATCCGGTCGTAGCGGCGGACGCCTGGCTTCACGCTGGAGAACGACACTGCTGGGATGACGCTGGTGATCCTGCCGCTCATCTGGTCCACCCCGGAAGCGAGCAGGTTCGGGACGGACGGCATGGCGTTCTCCTCCATGTCGGGCAGCGGGATCGCCATCTGCCCGTTGTACGCCTGCTGCACCATTCGCATCTTGGAGTGCAGCGGCCCGTAGAAGTTCACCCGCTGCTTGTACAGCGCGATGACCTGCTCGACCGGCTTCATGCGATTCCTCTCCTGCCAGACCCAGCCATCCACATCGGCCTGTGCATCTGGTACATGCCGCTCCTGCGGGGAGTGTAGTGATTCTCCACCGCCAGTTTCCCGAACCACGTCGACATGACCAGGTCAGTCGTGTCATGGTCCGGGTACCTGGTTGCCTCCTCGATCAGCGGGTTGACCTTCAGCCGTGACGCAGGCGAACCCCAAGGCAGGCGGATGAAGCCCTGCCGGAACAGGTCGCCAATGGACTCCAGGCCAAACTTCGGGTCGGCCTTGTTGACGTGCGTCGTGTGCGGGACGAACGTCTGGCCCGTCGCCTCCATCCACTGCTGCACATGCCGCTGCGACAGGAACCAGCGCTGCGCCGCGTTCACCTCGAAGATGACATGCGTGATGGGGGCACTCTGCTCCTGCGCGTCCCGCGTCAAGTCCACCATCAGCCCCTCGAAGTCGAACGTCGTCAAGTCCAGCGACAGGAACTGCTCCGGGTTCAGCCTGCGCTTCACGACGTCGATGGCATAGCGGGTACCCGAGTCCGGGTCGTACACCCACCAGATGATGCCCCAGAACTCGGTAGGCGACGGGTCCACCGACACGAAAGACCAGCCCCTGCCATCCGTCAGGAACGCGGGAACCTCCCCAATCACCCGATCCCGGTCAATGCAGCCAGGAGCGGGATAGCCATCCGCATCCACGCCGCCCATGATCCACGCCGGGTCGACCAGCCCGCCGACCGTGTCGCCGTCCTCCTGCTGGTACATCACCGCATACGTCCGAGGCGACGTGTGATGAATCGTCTCCAGCAACTTCCACGGAATCCTGTACGGGTCAAGCAGGCAGCCCTCAGGCCACGGCCTCGCAGCCACCTCATGCTCCCCAGAGCAGCGTTCCTCGTCATGCGCCTTGAACACCACATGCCGATACTTCGGCGACTCGTCCAGCGTCCGCTTGTCCAGGCAGTAGCGGTACAAGTCATTCACCGCGATCCGCTGCCCCTGCAAGATCAGCAGCCCACCCGGCTCCAGCCGCGACTCAGCCTCCGAATCCCACCACTCCCGGATCGAATCCCGCGCATCCTCCGTCTTCACGTTCTTCCGGTCGACCAAGTCATCCCACACCACCAAGTCGAACCTGCCGCCAAGGAAACCCGAATCCTGCCCATACGCAGAAACCGTCGCCTCCTTGTCGTCAACCGCCACCCCATCCAACTGGCGAACCACCAGCGCCTCGCCACGCCACAAGTCAGACCGGCCCTCCGGCTTGAACGCCCCGAAGTCGTCCTGCAAGCACGCCTCCGCATCGAAACTCAAACCCCGCGCCAGCGAATCCGCATCCGCCCGCAACGGAACCTCCCGCTCCAACGAACGCTTCATCCGAGCCACATACATCCGCGCCTGCCGCTCAGTACGCGACCCCACCATGATCCGAACCCGACGATTACGCACCACCAGCCACACCGGAATGTCATGCGTAAACAACGTCGACTTCCCAGACCCAGGAGGCTCATTCATCACCACAAACTCACGATCAGGCGACTCCAACAACCCCAACACCTCATACGCAGCCCTCACCTGCCACGGAGAAGACCGACGCCCAAAATAACGCAACCGAAAAAACTCAAAATCATCCAACGCACGCACCGCATCCACCCCCAACGGCGCAGCAACCACACACCCCCCAACACTCGAAACCCCCAACAACGACGCAGCAACCAACCCACCCGAACCCTGATCCCCACGCTCAAACCTGTACGCAGAAGACACACTCAAACGAGCCCGACGCGCAGCCGCCTCAACCCCCAACCCCCCATCCCGCGCCTCAAAATACCGACCCCAACGCGCCACATCACCCTTACGCACAAAACCACCCCACAAATGACACAAAAAACAAGCCAAAGTAATACATATATACCCCCCTCCCCACTCCCGGCAGCCCCCCGGTCAAACATTTTCGAACACCTGTACGAATCGCGGCCCATCGAACACACGTTCGAACCCCGCGCAAGGAAAGCGCAAGCCGAACGGCGTAGTGTCTGGTTTGGGTACCTTTGTGGTGGTGTGCGGTGGTTTGGGGGTTATGTCCGGTTTGCGGGTCGGGGAGGAGCTCGTTCCTCTCCCCGTGTCCCTTATGTCCGGTTTGCGTGGATGTGTCCCGCTTTAGGTGTTTATGTCGGGCTTTCCGAGTCGGAAAGGTGGACATTGTGGGATATTGCCGGCGTATCGGGCATATCGGACATGGCCCGCTGCGGGCGATTGAGCCACGCTGACGGCCGGACGTTGGGCCGCATGCGATCACCCTCAGGGTCGCAGGTTCGCCCGCTAGGGCAGGCGTATCAGCTTGTCCGGTTTGCCCTATTTGCGCACGGCACGTGCGTGCCGTACGCCCCGACCGAACCCACGACGCGCGAGCGCAAGCGTAAGACTTGACCTAAGGCGCGAAGGCCGGAATAATGAGGGTTGAGAGGGCAGGGAGCCCCCTCACCAACAAGGAGGCAACACCATGTGGAATGAAGCAGAGTTCAAAAAGGCCACCGGGGTCACCCCGAACGCCACGCCGGAGGAGATGGCGAAGGCGCTCACGGCAGCGCTGAAGAAGGAGGCAGACGCCGGGATCGGCCAGGCGCTACTGGCGTTCAAGTTGAAGGACCTAGGCTGGAAGTCCACGGAGGCCCAGACGGCCTACGGTTTCGGGGCGAGCGCCTACACCGTGGCCGCTCAGCGCGGAGCCATCCTATGGGCGTGCGGCCCGAAGGAGGCGCACCGCACGTGGCTTCACGCCGTGGCCCTGGGGACCTCAGACGGAATCCTGACCGACGCGTACAACACCCTATTGGGGCTGCAAGAAATGAAGGACGAGGAGGGCAACACGATCAGCGCGGAGGACGTGCGCCGCGCCGCGCTCACCGTCTACGGACGCCGCCGCCTAATCGCAGCCCGACTCGGGGAGAACGCCACGACGGAGCGCGTAGACGCACTCTCCGCCGCTATGGCAGCGGAAGGCATCGACATGCCAAAGTCCATCAGGGACGCCGTGGCGCCCATGGCCAAGAAGCACGAGATTCCGCTCCCGGCCAACAAGCGCGACACCAAGGCCGGTGACAAGAAGGCCGAGGCGACGCCGACGACGGCAGCCGCCAAGGCCATGCTGGAAGCCGTCCAGGCCGACCGCCTCGCAGCCGACGCCCCCGAGGCGTACCGCCCCGAGGAGGTCGCCGACCTGCAGGCGATCATGGCCCGCGCCGCCCGGATGCTAGTTGCCGGCAAGCACCTCACCGCGTACCAGGTGGCCGACTTCGTCGCGCAGCACCTGGACGAGGTGGCCAGCATCCAGGCCCCGCTGCCCGAGATGCAGACGGGGACCGTGGCCTAGCGCCGAACCCAGGACCCCCGGGCCCGCAAGGGTCCGGGGGTCCATTTATGCCCCAATTCGGACATATCGGGCGCCGCTCGCTTCGCTCGCGGAAGGCTCGCTTCGCTCGCCAAGAAGGAGCAGCGCAAGCGCTGCCCCTTCAAGCGGCACAGGCGCAAGCGCCGTGCCACCTCCGCATCCCCCGCTTCCAGCACACAGGTTTCCCGAACCGGCGGATCGCGACTAACTTCATGGATCGCTGCTGGGGGTGGGGACTAACTGCATGCATCGCTGCGCGTCCAAAACCCATTGCTTGATCTAACGAGTTGAATCGTGTATTATGTATCTCAGTGGTCAAGCCGACCACCCGAACAAGGAGGCACCATGCAAAGCACCCACTGGAGCAGCACGCCGACCGACTGGGACGGCACCTACCCCACTAGCAACGTCCGCGTCGTCAGCGACTTCGACCGCCACGCCGACGAGGCAATGGAACTCGCCAACCAGCCAGGCATCGCGCTCGCCGACGCCATCCGCCGCCACCCAGCAGGAAAGGCACTCTGACATGAACATCGCCATCTGCACCGACTGCCACCTCGCAGCCCAGGGATACGACAGCCACGAACTGGGCTACACGCCAGAGCGGGAGCCGCTGACCCTGGTCGACACCTACGACGTGATTCCCAACTTCGACATCTACAGCGACAATCCAATGGAACCGCATTTCTCGTGGAACCCATGCCAGGGATGCGGCTCCACCCTCGGAGGCAACCGCTACGACTACCTCGCCCTCGAACGCGAGCAGCAGTGCATCCACGGCTTGAGCGCGTGGCTGTGCATGGGGCCGCAGCACTACCCGTCCCGGCAGGACGAGATGAGTGGCCGCTACTACTCGTGACCGCTCGCCTTCGGCCCCTGGCTCCCATCATCGGGCGTCAGGGGCCGAAGCATTTACATAACTGCATATATACGGTATTATGTACTTGTCGGGAAAGCCCCGACGCCAACAAGGAGGCACCATGTACGTCAACAGCAGCATCAAACTCGCCGACGCCAAGTTCGAGGTCGACCAATCCCCTACCCAGCAGGACGAAGTCCGCATCTTCATCATCCCCCGCGAATACGGCCACCTCTCCGTCTACCTCACCATCGCCCAGGCCGAGTCGCTCGCCTTCCAACTGTCGACCACCATCCAGGAGATGCTGACCGCCAAGGAGTCGTCCAATGCCTGACGACGCTCCCGACAGGGACACCAACCGCTGCCTCGACTGCGAGGCACTGCTGCTCGCCGAGCCGCAGTCGTACGTCGCCGACCTCGGGAGCAATGCGCTGCTAGACGGGCAGCAGGCGCTGATCCTGACCTGGCCTGACGGCACGGTGACCGTCGCGCTTCGCCCCGACCGCTGGGCTACGTGGGGACCGGCGGTGCAAGCGTTCCGCAAGTAGTCCTGCAAGCACCGGGTGCCCCGGCTCCTTCATTGGGGTCGGGGCACTCCCATATGATTGAACTAACGTAGTAGATACGGTATTATGTAGTTGTCGGTCGGAGGACCGGCCCGAACAAGGAGGCAACATGCGGAAGGAACAAGCAGAGCAAATAGCAGCACCCATCATCGAACAACTGCGCAAGGGCACCATCCCCTGGCGCAAGCCCTGGTCGGCCGCAGGAGTAATCCCGCACAACTACTACTCCAACCGCGCATACCGAGGCATCAACACCCTCATACTCGGCTGCGCATCACTCGCTGGCGGCTACCAGTCACCGGCCTGGACTACCTACAAGGCAGCGCAGCAGCACGGCGCACAGGTACGCAAGGGCGAGAAGGGCACGCAGATCGTCTTCTGGAAGCCGATGATCGCCCAGGACAAGGCGACAGGGGAGGACAAGCGCATCCTCCTAGCGCGTCTGTACACCGTTTTCAACACGGACCAGATAGACGGGATCGACTGGCGCATGCCAGACCGGGATCCCGTTGACGTCCCAGTCGCGCTCAAGCAGGTCATCGCCGACTACCCGGACCCGCCAGCCATCGAGCATGCGGCGCAGGACCAGGCGTTCTACCGTCCGTCAACCGACACCATCACGCTGCCGCTCCTCGAGCAGTTCGACGGCGTCACCGCATACGCCGAGACCGCTTGCCACGAACTCGTCCACTCGACCGGGCACCCCAAGCGGTGCAACAGGTTCGACACGGCGAGCATCGGGCACCGAGCCGACTACGCGATGGAGGAACTCGTCGCCGAGATCGGCGCATCCATGCTCATGCAGTCGGCGGGCATCGACGTGGACATGCCGCAGATAGCGGCCTACGTGCAGTCATGGCTGCGCGTGCTAGAGGATGACCATTCGCTCGTCATCAAGGCTGCGCAGCGTGCGCAGAAGGCAGTCGACCACATCACGGGGAAGGGAAGCGCAGATGAGTAGCACGACCGAGCAACTGGAATGCCTCGACGGCCACGGAGGCGGCTGCGAGGGCGAAGTGGAGTACCGGTTCGCACTATCCGGGACCGGTATCTCCTACCCCAGGTGCGACAAGCACTGGGCCGAGCGCTTGGACAGGCAACAGGAGATCGACCAGCGCTACCCCTACAACGAGCCTGCTGACTTCGACCCGCTGTATGCGGGCGAGAGATGGGATGAGGACTACTGATGGGCGATTATCCGGATGAGTACTACTGGCCTGCCGATTTGGCATCTGACTAGAAAGTAGGCAAGTGATGGCTAGATGCGAGGACTACCCGTGCTGCGGGCACACCGATGGCCTGGGATGCAACTACGTACCCGACTACGACTACATCTACAAGCACGCCCAGTGCGACCACGAGGCTGGCTACTGCTGGATGGACGAACAGTGACGGGCCGGGAGCGAGTTGCCGGCATGCTCACGGCAGGAGGGAACACGGTCGTGTTCATGGCCGCGAAGACGCTTCAGCAGCAGGCCAAGGATGGCCTGGACGAGACGTTCGACATCGCCATCGTGGAGGACATGAGCGTCGCGTTCATCCAGTGGATCGGCACGCGCATCATTCGCTACGAGGGGTCGCATGGGCTGATGCCGCAGTCGATGAGGGTGACGATCACCGTCGACCTGCAAGCATGATTGATATAACAGCCTAGTTAGTGTAATATTGCTTTTGTACGGGGGAACCAACCACAACAAGGAGGAGCAATGACAGCCACGGCTGAGCAAGACACCACGGTCGCCATCGAGGCATGGCGCGACCAGATGATCGACCTCGCAGTCACCGCGTACTACGACTACGAGCAAAGCGGATTCCCCGACTGGGAGACATGCGCGATCCTCGGCAACGCCCTGAAGGACATCCGCGTCAGGGATACCCTCATGTGGCGGATCTTCAACTACGGCGACCACCGCGTAGCGTCGATCCTGCTCTACAGGGCCATGATGGCGATGCCGGCCAGGCATCGCGCTCCAGCGCTGACCGTCCTGGCAGCATGCCAGGCAGCAATGGGACTCACCAATGCCTATGCGATGGCCGTCCTGGCGAGGGAAACCGACCCGGACTACTCATTCGCGCAACTCATGTTCCTGTCGTTCGAGAGCAACGGCATCGAGGCGACTGCCGAGTTCCTGTCCAGTGTGTTCGCGGAACTAGCGTACGACGAAGTGCGCAAGCCATGACGCAGCGAGGCACCCGGTCTTCGTGGCCGGGTGCCTCGCCCATTCGGAAGGAGAAGCCGATGGAAATCTGGGAGTTCGTCGTCACGGGGCGCATGTTCGTCAGCGCCCATTGCGAGCAGGACGCGCTGCAATCCGTTGAGGATGCGGCTTCGGAGTGCTTGTCGTCGCTGGAGTCGGTCGAGTTGGTTTCAGGTCCAGCGCGTCTGCACGCAGTCACTGATTGATCTAACGGGCTAAATAGGATATTATGTAGTTGTCGGTGGGAATCCCCACCCCAAACAAGGAGGAAGCAATGGAAGGCATCACCACCCTGGACCCCGCCACTACCAGCGCGGACGCCCTTATCCAGGCACTCACCGCCGAGCGCGACCAGGCACGCGAAACGGCAGCAGCGGTCCAAGCCATGTGCGAACGGGCCGAGTCAGACCTCAACCAGGCACGCGCTGCCTTGACGGAACTGCGCAGCGACATCGGTCATGACGTCGAACACCTCAGCGACCGCCTCATCAGCGAGGCAGAACGGCGCGGCTGGTGCGAGCAGTACGACGAAATCATCGACGACGTCAACGGCGGAATGCGCTGCATCGTCCTGCGCTCCAGGGAGCGGGAGTACGAGATCGACGTCACCATCACCGGGGTCGCGACCATCCACAAGACCCTCACGGTCAGGGCAGCAAGCCGACAAGACGCACTCGATGAGTTCCAGAATGACCCCCATTCCTACATCGACCTCGATGAGGAACTGCTCGACGGCGCACGGCGCAACGGCTTCGTCGACATCGAAATCGATCAGGAATAGCATCGCACTCCGAGAAAGCCCCGCAGGGATGAATCCTGCGGGGCTTTCTCATGCCCCGAACCCGCTATCCACAAACCCGCTGCTCGTGACAGATTTCGGCCTCCTGCGATCTCGATCGCACTGCCTGCATACTCGCTTGCCTGCTGGAGTTATTCGCGTGTTCTCGGGCGTGTATTCGTGTCCTCGGGGGCATTGCGTCTTGTTGCGGCAGGCGTGGTCTTGCCTGATCGTGTTCTCGCTGCCAGTGACTGCCTCGAGGTGGTCGGGGTTGCAGCATGCCCGGTTGCGGCACAAGTGGTCCAACTGCAGGCCGTGGGGTATCTCCTGGCCCTTGTGGTGTTCCCACATCAGACGGTGCGTCATGCGCTCCGGGTGGCCTGGGCCACGGCGGTGCTTGCCGTATCCGTTGGGGGTCTTGGGGCCTGTCCAGTTCCAGCATCCGCTTTCGGGGTCTACGGCGACCTTGCGGTTGATCCTGGCTAACTCGGTGACGTTCATGATCCACGGTGCTAATGGCATGCTTCGTACCATAGCGACTGGAAATAACGGCATCATTGTGGTATTATTTGTTTTAGGAAAGGGGATTGATGCCTGACCACCTTGCTGAATGGATCAGCAACAAGCCAGAACTCATCGAGAAACTGAAGGGACAGCCACTGCTTGAGCGGATGCTCAGGCAGATGTCGTACATACCGGACAAGCCGACTACCGACGAGGAAGAATGGACACGGATAGTAACGTCATTAGCACAGTAGTTCCAGCAGAGCCGCCGAAAGGGCGCATCAGAATCGTCGACTGGACCAAGGTACTCGCCATCCTCGACGCCAAGCCAGGCGTCTGGCACCTCATCGGGGAGTTCAACCAGTCGCTCCGCACGCACATCAACCAAGGCAGGTACTCCTCGATAGACCCAGCGCTCTACCTCGCCCGGACGAGCAAGACCGGCGACCGCAAGCGAGGAAACCTGTACATGATGCGACGACCCTCGTGAGGCTCACCAAGCGGCCATCGTGGGAACGGCTCATCTGCTCCTACATGGTCGCCGCAGGCATCCCAGCCTTCACGTTCGACGGCCTCCACAGGAGGTTCCGAGGCGTCAAGGGGTTCTCGTTCGTCCGCATACTGCCCCACTCAGAAGGCGGATGGGCAAAAGTCCCGTTCCACTTCAGGCGGTACGAGACAGAGCGCAACCAGGGAAGCCCGCACCCAGTCGTCATGTTCGTCACCAGCGCCCACTACGGGCCGAACATCGAGGACAGTTTCGTCATCACCCGGCTCGACACGTTCGCAACGCTGCTCGTCCGGCTCGTCGAGTCGGACCCAGGCAGGTACCTAGGAAAGGAATAGCAATGGCACTGCCAGCCATCTACGGCGAGTTCGTCGTCGTCATGGACCCCGAACTGCGATTCAGCGGCAAGGGAACAGCCTGGGCGAAGGTCCGGGCAGTCGCGAAGGACCGAGTGAGGGACCAGAACGGAGGGTGGACCGACGGCGACCCGCTGTTCATCGACATCATCGTCGGAAACGGGGCGCAGAACCTCGTCGAGTCCGTCGTCAAGGGCGACACCATCAACGTCGCCGGTCGGCTCAAGAGCCGTCAGTACGACCACAACGGCGAGACACGCACCGGGTACTCCATCAGCGCCGACCAGGTAGGCGTCAGCGTCCGCTGGGGACCGGCACGCACGCAGAAGGCAACCGAGTCGATGCGCCCAGGACCGCAGGCAGCCATCGATATCCTTGGCGCGGAGGCACTACCAACGGAAGACTCCGAGCCTCCGTTCTGATGGGTGTGGCATGGTGCGGGCCGCTAAGCCGGGAAGCCTGGCGGCTCGCACCGCCACCAGCGAAAAGATCGCCCCCCGCTTGACTCCGCGACGGGGGGCGACCTAGGATCGCATCGCTGCACCAGTTAGCGCTGGCCAGCGAGCAAGACCGCAGAAGGCACCTGCGATAGGTAGAAGACTACCTGACCTCAGGGCCTCTGCGGACAAGCAGGGGCCTTTCGCTTTCCCGGCCCCGAACAGATCCGCCAGCAGACCGATGGCGGAGTACAGGCAGGTCGGCCCGCTGATCCCGTGGCTTGAACACCCGTCGCAGGGGAAATGAGCCGTGCCCAGCCAAGGGCGGACAACAGCGGAGTAGATGCGGGCCTGCGAAGGCCGAGGAGAGATGGGAGAACCGTGACGACTTCAAGTTCCAGCGTCGTCAGTCTTCGAGATAGACCGACCGCGCTGAGAGAGGACAGGAAATGCCAGTAAGCCCAGTGACGAACCAGTTCATGAGGGCGCTGCCAGCGGCCCTCAGGCCGAACCCGTGGAACGTAGACGAGTACGTCATGCGTGCCGTGGAGAACGGCTGGCACACCGACGACCTCGCCAAGGCGTGCTACGTCAACGAACGGAACCCGTCTGCCGCGTTCGTCGTCGTCAACGTCCGCAGCCTCTGCGAACACGGGCCGACCGTGCAGCGGATCAGGAAGGGCTGGGACTACGGCCACGTGCCATGCGGCGAGCCGTACCACCCGTTGGGATGCGAGATCTGCCGCTGCATCCCAGGCCACGACGAGCACATGGTGTCCGTCCCGGCGACCGACCCGAAACTACGACGAGCCGTAGGGGGATCGCTATGACCAAGTACGAGCCGACCGTCCATAGGTGCCCTCAATGCGGGGGATGGAAACTGACAGGGAAGGAGTGCGTGACATGCCACATGGCGAACGCCCGCCAGTACTAAAGCCATGCGAATGGCACCCCGAGTACGACGAGGACTACTGCGAGCCGTGCCTAGCGGCGTGGGAGTCATACCAGGAAAGCCTCGAGGATTCCTACCGAGAAGAACGATGGGCGTGACGACCTGCGGGTGGTGCATCACCGGCCACCACAAGGACTGCAAGGCATACACGTTCTACGAAGGAAGCACTTGGTTCTGCGACTGCAAGTGCAAGAAACAGGAGGAGAGAGATGCAATCAGAAGATCAGACGCTGTTCGATCCCGACTACAGGAATGGCAGGCACAGGCACCCGGACTGGGTGACAAGCGTCGCCGCCGCAGCAGACGTGGCCTATCGGGCGGGAAGCCAGAAGGCAAGGCTCCTTGAAGCGTTCAAGGACGCCTACCCGGTCACCCTGACCGACGAGGAAGCAGCGGAACGGGCAGGCATCAGCCTGGCCAGCGAATACTCGAAGCGGTGTGGCGAACTCAGGCAGGACGGTGCAATAGTGGTCGTCCGGCTCCAGAGCGGGGAACCGCTGACCAGGGCCGGTAAGTCCGGCATCCAGAGAATCGTGTCGATCTACGACCGGGAAAGAGGAGCGTGATGAAGCAGTACCAGTTCGATGTCCTTGTCGGGCGAGGGTTGGGGGCTGCATGATCGACGCCCTCATCGCATCAGTGATCTACATCGCGCCGCCGCAGCAGGCACAGCCAGCCAGGATCGCCCAGATCGCCGCAGCACGGCAAGCACGACGAATCCCGGAGGAGTGGGAGGCGTTCACGCTGTGCATCAGCGAGCGAGAGTCTGGCTTCGGCAACGACCATCCGAGCAAGAGTTACCGTGCGAAGAATCCAGCATCGTCCGCTTCAGGCAGGTACCAGTTCCTCGACGCGTCCTGGCGCGAAGGCGGGGCGTGGAACGTGTGGAAGAGGCTCACCCGCCACGGATTCGACCGGGCCAAGGCGACCTACATAAGGAAGAAACTGCAAGCCACGCCCATCAGGGAATGGAAGCCCGTCTGGCAGGACATCCTCTACGCGGAGGTGCTGCTCAGCGGGCAAGGAAAGGGATGGCGGCACTGGCACCTCGCCGGTTCGCCATGCAACGGCAAGGTACCCAATACAGGAGGAAGCACATGAACAGGCAAGACCAGGCAGTCAACGCGCTATTGATGGACGCACGGGCGCAGGGATTCCGGGAGGCACTATGGGAGGTCAAGGAAATCCTCACCTCCCTTGACGAACCGGACGTGAAGCGGAAGGCGCTGTCCGAGGTTGACGCGCTTCTAGCCGATGCGGTGTCCGAATGACTGAGACATCAGGACACCTGCCCGAGTGCGAGTGCTACGGGAGAAATCACGGCGGATGCGCCCTGTGCATCTGTGACCGGCTCCGTGCCTGCGAGCAGCGAGTGCGCCAGTCAGCCGCAACCCTGTGGGATCGCACCAGCGAGCAGATGGCAGCCGCCCGCGTCGAGGGAATCCGCGCTGGTCTGGACGCTGCACGGAAAGCGGTCGTGGCTCTAAAGCCGTGGCTGAAGGTTGAGAAATATAAAGGTGGATATGACTGCTGCGGATGCTCTACAACATATGACCTTATGCGAGACGCACTCGCCGCTATCGACGCCCTGCGAGAGGAGAAGCCATGATCGGTCATAAGCCAGAATGCCCAGCCAACTGGGGCGTTGGTGAAATGCCAGAGGGGCCATGCACGTTCTGCGAAATGCTGAGTGCCTGCGAGCAGCGAGTGTGGAAAGAC
>JAGWVT010000016.1 GCA_018970765.1 Actinomycetales bacterium | reverse complement strand
ACAACTAGTCACGCGTCGAGATCGCGATGGCCTAGCACGGGCACTTGAGGAGGGTGTTCGTACTGCCAGGAGTGATGTGGTTGCGTGGATGGACGCAGATGGTTCCATGCCTGCAGCGACCCTGGCAACGATGTGTGAGGCCTGGTATCAGGGGGCCGACCTTGTCATTGGCTCGCGGTACGTACCAGGCGGTCGTTCCAAGGGTCTGGCGGCAGGTCGTTCGAAACCCCTGGGGCGACTATCTGCACTGCGTGCCTCGCCTGATTCCGTCGTGGCTGCACTTGGCGGCGATTTCCTCAACGCGGTTATCACCTTCATGACAGGTTCGGCCGTACGGGATCACACCAGTGGCTACGCAATGTGCACTCCGGGTACGGCGTTGGCTCTTGGTTTTCAAGGCCAGCACGGTGAGTACTGCATACGTATGATCGCTCGCGCCCAGCGCGCCGGACTTGCGGTCGTTGAGGTGCCCTATGCAATTGAGTTGCGCAAAGGTGGCAAGTCGAAAACTGGTGCCAGTTTCTGGGGCCTGTTGCGCACCGGAATTTGGTACCTGTCAGCCGCGACGCATGCCGTAGTAATCCGCTGGCTTCACCCGCGGGATCAAGTGTTCGGGCGGTGAGAACACAGGATGCAGGCGGTGACAGATGATTCGGGTGTCGTGCTTTCAGCTCTATTTGAAGGTGGACCACTTGGCCCCGGTACCAGTTTTGGAACACCTGCTGATTGGCCCCTACAGGTGGGTACTCTGAAGCACCCGGCCGGACATGTGATTAAGCCGCATCGGCACAGCCGGGTTCCGGGATTTGATCACCAGCGTCAAGAAGTACTTGTGGTGCTTTCCGGCCGCCTGCGCTGTGACATCTATGACAACGGGGGCAGCTTTCGCGAAGCGGTCATAGTTGGTCCAGGGTCAATACTGATGCTGATGGGTGGAGGCCACGGTGTTGAGTTCCTCGAGGACACACTCGTGGTGGAGGTGAAGCAGGGCCCATACGTCGCTGACGAGAAGGTCCCTCTCGACGCGTGAGCATGTTTGGTCAGATGTACGCCGGCCTCTACGACCAGTGGTACCGCGAGAAGGACTATGCGCGGGAGGTGCAAGCTGTACTCGCCTTCGTTAGCGCCCATAGCGCCGATAGTGCCGCTAGCGCCGATAGCGCCCCCGGGGTCAACACGGGGATCTCGGACTCGGTAGTCGGCGGCGAATTCACGGTGTTGGACCTCGGATGTGGAACCGGCCGGCACCTTGAGAACTTTGTCGAAGCAGGCCTCATCTGCCGTGGTTACGAACCGAGCCCGGCTATGGCAGCCCTTGCGCGTGAGCGTCTTGGGCCTAAATGTGCGATTACCACCGATGCCGCCGATCTTGGAGCTGGCAGATTCGATGTTGTAACCGCGTTGTTCGACGTGTTGAGTTACCAGACAACCTTGTTAGGTGCACGGGAGTTCCTGAGCCTGGGAGCACGGTCGCTTCGTAGCGGTGGATTGTTGGTGGTTGATGCTTGGCACCTACCAGGTGTTGTGCGAGACCCACCTGGGATTTCCGAGGGCTGCCGTGACCTGGCGGATGGATCACGCGTGAGTCGTCGGGCGACCAGTGTTTTTGATCCGGTTGAGGGCATAGCCACGATTGATTACCAGCTGACCGTTACGACAGAAGATGGGATCGCGGCAGTCGGACATGAGTGCCACCGGATGCGCTGTTTCACGGTGGGTGAACTTTCCCTGTTGGCGGAGAGCGTGGGTTTAGTGCCCTTGGAGTTTCGTGCTGCACCGAGCATGAGCCATCAGGTTACTGGTGATGACTGGCACGTGGCTATGCTCGCCCGTCGTGGGTCGTAAGCGTCTGGCATTGCTGTACCCGCCACGTCGTCAATGGTCTGTGGACGTCACCGCAAGACTGCGGGGCAACGAGCCCTAACGATTCCTGTGTCACGAGTAACGCCCAGGCGCGACCATCAAGATGACGGGCTAGCACCGTTTGGGCAGCTTCCGGCAGATTATTTTGGGGCTTCCCACCTTCTGATCCACGGAGTGATTCCGCAGACGGACGCAAATCGTAGGTCAATGCGCACCTGTCCAGAATTGGCAACGTAGCCCGCAAGTAGAGGTCGGCAGCTTGAATCGGGGCCGTGAATCGTGTCTGTCCTCGACAGTTGTTGGGGAGAAGGTGGTCAAGGGAGGCCGCCTGGATTGCAGATTGTGCTTCGAGTAGGTCGACGCGGCCGTAGACCGCTCCCAATGGCAGGAGCAGCATGGTGGGTGCGAAGCGATGACCACCGAGGTGACTGCACTGCCACAAGTTCTTGGCTCCTTCAGGTGATGACTGGGCAAGCAGCGCGTCGTAGAGGGCTCGTCCGTGGATCGCGCAGCAGGCATCGCGTGCAGCGTGGCAGCAGATGAGGGCGAGAGGCTGTTCGACCGAGGTGTCGTTGGCCGAGCCGGCGCCTGGGGCGCCTATCGATGAGAGGTCGCCGTGCGCGATCGCTGCTAGGTCCCAGTTGAGGAGTTCCCTGCAGTTGCTGGATTCCAGGCGTATGAGTGTGTTCGATGCAATGTGCGCGACCCACAGACTGCGCGCGTCCGATTCCGACAGGTGTCTTGGCCGCTTCGGATGTCGGATCAGCAGGACGCCAACCTCGGCAGCCTTGGCGCGGTCGGCAAGTATGGGTCCGATCCCGACAGGCAGCGCGTTTGATCGAAGGGCGTCACGTCCCCAGGATCCTGGTTGCTCTATGGCGATCCAGGCACGCGCGAAGGGCGCTGTCCCAGCGAGCGGTTCATCCGCGGCCAGTGTCGAACATGAGTCGGGGGCTTTCGGCGCAGGGCCTACGCCTACCACCAACGACCGCCGATTGCTGCGATGGGTGCTGGCACGGGGCTACCCGTGCCGTCCCGGCGATCATCGGCGGCAGGCAATCGCACGGGGGCACCAGCAATGCTCACGGCACGCGCCGGTGCCAGGCCGGCCCAAGCGGCGGTCAGTGAGTCTTCATCGGCACGGAACTTGTGGCAACGAACACCTGCGGTCGCACGGCCCTTGCGGGGGAATGCCGCAAGCGCGGTGACCTTGACGCTGGCACCTTCGGTACCAGGTAAGGCGCCCTGGCTCCCCGCGACGGTCACCACGACGGCCTGGTCACCAGCAGTGGCCGGTACCGGCGCGCAGGCAATGAGGCGAGCACCCTGCGACAAGCGAATGCCCTGGACTCCGCCCCCTGCTCTGCCCTGGGCCCGCACGTCACTGGCAGCGAAACGCAGTAACTGCGCATCGTCACTGATCAAGACCAGATCGCAGCGTTCTGCGAACGCCTCCGGAAGGGTTGCAGCCGCGACAACTTGATCACCATCAGCAAGCCGAATGACCTCCCATTGGTCCTTGCTCGCAGGGAAGTCGGCCGTTACGCGCTTCACGATGCCGCTCGCCGTGCCCAGGACAAGCGAACCACTGTCGTCCAAGGGCAACAGGCACAGCAACGTGTCACCGGCCGGGGCATTCACCAGGGCACCGATTGGTGCGCCCTGCGGAAGCATCGGAAGGTCCATGACGTCGACACGGACAACTTGACCACTGCTGGTAACCAGCCCGACCTGGCCGCGTGCTGTGGTTGCCACCGCACTCGCGACGACTTCAGTGGCCAGGGGACCGTCCTGTTCACCGGCTGCCCACGATGCGAGTTGATCAGCACTTGCTGGAAGACGGCCAATCATCCCCGTGCCGGACAACATGACCAGGCAGGGTTCGTCTGCCTCATGCAGTGGCACCTGCGCGAGGACCACGCCATCCTCGGAGGCCAGGATCGACCTGCGGGGTGTGCCATGCGTTCGGGCAACTCCAGCGAGTTCGTCACTGACGGCGGTCCGCAAGGCCTTGTCGTCACGCAGGAGCCGCTCCAACTCCTTGATCGTGTTGTGAAGCTCGCCCTGCTCTTTCTCCAATTCAAGGCGGGAGAATTTGGTGAGGCGACGAAGTGGCATTTCGAGGATGTAGTTCGCCTGCACCTCAGTGAGTTCAAACACGCTCATCAATCGTTCGCGCGCACTGGCGACATCGTCACTGGCACGGATCAATTGGATGACCTCATCGATGTCGAGTATTGCGATGAGCATGCCTTCGACCAAGTGCAGGCGATCCGCCGCGCGAGCTCGACGGAATGCGGAGCGGCGCCGGACTACATCAAGGCGGTGGTTGATGAAGACCGCTAGGAGGTCGAGTAGGCCAAGGGTATGAGGCTGCCCCTCCACCAATGCGACCGCGTTGACGTTGACGGAATCTTCCATTGGCGTGAGTCGGTAGAGAGATTCCAGTACCGCCTCAGGGTGGTAACCAGACTTGACTTCAATGACCAACCGCAGACCGCTGTCGCCATCGCTGAGGTCTGTGATGTCGGCGATGCCCTCGATCTTCTTGGCCTGAACAAGGTCCTTGACGCGCTCGATAATGCGTTCTGGGCCCACTGCCATGGGTAGCTCAGTGACCACGATGCCCCGCCGCCGTGCGGATACCTGCTCGATGCTCGCCCGTGCACGAACCCGGAATGAACCTCGTCCGCTTTCGTAGGCATCGCGGATCCCGTCAAGGCCGATGATGATTCCGCCACCGGGCAGGTCGGGTCCGGGCAGGACCGCCATGATGTCGTCCAGTGTGGACTTGGGCTTGCTGATTAACAATCGCGCCGCGTTCACTACTTCTATGAGGTTGTGCGGAACAAGGTTGGTTGCCATACCGACCGCGATACCAGAAGCCCCGTTGACGAGCAGATTTGGAATGGCGGCCGGTAGTACGACGGGTTCTTGCTCCCGCCCGTCGTAGTTGGCGATGAAGTCGACAACATCCTCATCGAGCGTGGCGGTCATATCCATGGCGGATGGCGCAAGTCGAGCTTCGGTGTATCGCATAGCTGCGGGTCCGTCGTCCAGCGACCCGAAGTTCCCGTGTCCGTCCACGAGGGGTAGTCGTAGGGCAAATGACTGAGCCATCCGAACCAAGGCGTCGTAGATCGCCGTGTCGCCATGCGGATGGAGGCGGCCCATGACCTCGCCCACGACGCGGGCGCTCTTGACGTGGCCACGATCTGGCCGCAAACCCATCTGGGCCATTTGGAACAGGATTCGTCGCTGTACTGGCTTCAGGCCATCGCGCGCATCCGGCAGGGCCCGCGAGTAGATGACGGAGTAGGCGTATTCAAGGAACGAACTGCGCATCTCCTGCGACACGTCGATATCGACAATGCGCCCGCCGTGTTCGGGTGCCGGCGGTGATTTCCGAGCCATCAGGTCCCCGGCTTGCTGCTGCTGACTGCGACCGCAATGCGCGCGGCGAGTTCGGAATTTTGCACGATGATGCGTTCATTGGCTTGCAGGCTTATCCCATCGGTGGCCCGATGGAAGTGGTCGAGCAAGAAGGGTGTGACGTCCTTGCCCACCACGCGCCGACGTTCTGCCAGGGCCATGCCCTCAGCCAGGACACGCTCATGCAGATCAGGGTCGACCTGCTCGGATTCTGGAAGGGGGTTGGCGACCACGAGAGCTGAGGTCACACTGAGCGCGCGGCGTGCGGCGATCACGTCGGCGACCTGACTTGGTGAATCGGCCCTAGCGCTCAGGGGTTGACCAGTCGTCGATAGGTAGAAGCCAGGGAACTCACTGGTGCCGTACCCGGCCACGGTTACATTCAACGTCTCGAGGCGTTCGAGCGTTGCTGGAACGTCAAGGATTGACTTGACGCCGGAGCAGACCACGGTGATGGGAATGGTGCCCAAGGCGGTGAGGTCGGCGGACTCGTCCCACGTTTCGCGGGCCCCACGATGTATACCTCCCAAGCCGCCGGTAGCAAATACCTCAATTCCGACCAAATGGGCCAGGTGGCTGGTTGCCGCGACAGTAGTGGCCGCGCTACCGCGCTGCGCGCAAACCCAGGCCAAATCGCGTAGGGAGGCCTTGACGACGTTGTCGTCATTGGCGACACGGTCGAGTGCGCCATTATCCAAACCGATCAGCACGACGCCATCCACGATCGCGACCGTTGCGGGAACGGCCCCTTGGTTGCGAATGACCTGTTCGACCTCACGGGCCACACGCAGGTTCTCTGGCCGAGGCAACCCGTGGCTGATGATTGTTGATTCCAGGGCCACCACCGGGCCTCCGCCAGCCAATGCGGCTTGCACTTCGGGGAGAATCCTGATGATCGGTGGTGTGGGCACGAACCAAACCTAGCCAGTGTGCAAGCCCAGACCACTCCTCTGACACGCGCCCACCCGGCCTGGCAGGATGTCGGCGTGGCCGAACTGGACGAGCGACTTCGACTTGATATCCAGCGGAGTGGCTACTACCCAGACCTCGTCTCCGACGCACTCGACACCGCGTTGGCTGGCGAACCCCTCCTGTCCTACTTGGTCCACCACGAGGCCACCTTCGACCGGGACGAACTCCATCGTCACGTCACCGTGCTCGCATTAACTCCGACACGGCTGATTGTTGGCCACACCGACGAGCACGGTGTGGATGAGGCCCACCCCACCCCCTACGCATCTGCCTCCACTGAGGCCGTTCGTCTCGAGCGGGTCGACTCCGTCGTGGTTACCCGGGTGGTGGGAAACCCGGCCGCTCATGAACCGGGCAATCAGGCGGCTGAGGTCGTGCTCACTATCGGTTGGGGGGCGGTCAGCCGGATTGATCTCGAGCCGGCCAGCTGCGGGGATCCCGCCTGCGAGGCAGACCACGGCTACACCGGTACCGCCAGCAATGACGACCTTTCGCTGCGCGTCTCCCAGGTCGCCGATGGCCTCGACGCGGTTGGTCAGGCACTTGCCTTTGCTGCAGCTCTGTCGCAGGCCACGGCAACGCGCCTGCGGTGAACAATCTGGCCGAGGTATTGGTCAGGTGTGCTGAACTCCTCGGGAACCCCGGGGCAGGCCCAGCGCATCGGGGCAGCGCGCGTGCGGTGGTGCTGTGCCTGATCGATGGATTGGGCGCGCAGCAACTGGGTGAGTTTGCGGCAGCAGCGCCAACTCTGGCCGCGATGGCCACCTTCGCACCCGTGGTTGGCGACTCGTCGGATGGCGCGAGAACGGTCTTTCCAAGCACGACGGCCACGGCATTGGCTTCCCTGGGAACCGGGCTGGATCCGGGGGAGCACGGCCTCGTGGGCACTTCGTTCTGGGTGTCGGACATTGAACAGGTCCTCTTCCCGCTCAAGTGGGGCAGCGAGCCCAACCCGATCATGATCCAGCCAGAACCGACATTGTTCGAAGCCATGGTGCGCTCCGGCGTTGACGTGATCTCGGTCGGGCCGGAGTCCTACCGTGCCTCGGGATTGACGCTAGCCGCACTGCGCGGTGGCCGGTACCTCGGTGCGGAATCAGCGCAGGATCGCATCCGGGTGGTGTCCAAAGTTCTGGCCACGTCCGCGTCGACGTTCGTGTACTGCTACTGGCCGCGCCTAGATCGGGTCGGCCACGAACGTGGTGTGGGCTCGCCGGCATGGCTGATGGCGCTGGGTGAGGTCGACGCGATGATCGCGGGAATCCTCGCCGCTCTCGGGCCAGATCAGGACCTTGTGGTCACGTCCGACCACGGAATGATCAATTGTCCAAGGGAACGGCGGGTGTTGGTCGAAGATAGGCCGCGCCTGATGGCCGGGGTTGAACGAATCCTCGGAGATCCGCGGGCCCGGCACCTCTATGTTCGCGGCGGTGCCGACTCGGGATTCACTGCAGCAGCCGAGTCCGCGGCCACCGATGTTGTGCAACGTTGGCGCGAGGAGGTACCGGATATTGCGATCATCGCGACCCGCACTGAGGCGATCGAGATGGGATGGTTCGGCCGAGTCGACCCCATGCTCGCCGACCGGATCGGTGATGTCGTTGCGGTCTGTGAACTGGATTGGATGCTGGCAAGTCGCAGCGATCCAACGGTGAGCCGCTTGGTTGGGCAGCACGGTGGACTGACACCCGAGGAGATGCTGATCCCCATGCTGCACGCGCGCGGCTGAGCTATGCCACGATGCACACGTGGCGGAACTGGTGTTCTACGCAGGAACAATGGACTGCGGAAAATCCACCCTGGCCCTGCAGACCGACCACAACCATGCCTCGCGGGGCCGCGCCGGCCTGGTGTTCACCCGGCTTGACCGTGCCGGACCCTCGAAACTTTCCAGCCGACTCGGCCTGCAGGTAGGTGCCGTTGAGGTGACCGAGTCACTGGATCTGTGGGCTCATGTGGTCGATGCGCTGTCCAAGGGCAGTCGAGTGGATTACCTGATTTGTGACGAGGCGCAGTTCTACAGTGCTGAGCAGGTGGAAGATCTGGCGCGGATCGTCGATGAGTTGCACGTCGACGTGTATGCCTTCGGCATCATGACGGACTTTCGTACTCGCCTCTTTCCGGGGTCGGCACGCCTGGTGGAACTAGCCGACCGAGTGCAGGTGCTGCAGGTCGAGGCGCTGTGCTGGTGCGGTGCGCGGGCGATCCACAATGCACGTACCGTGAATGGTCAGATGGTGGTTGAGGGCGATCAAGTTGTCGTCGGTGACGTCGCTGGTTCCAGCGGTGCCGGGCAAGTTGCCTACGAGGTGCTGTGTCGCAGGCATTACCGCAGTCGTCGAACAGTGGCTGTGGCAGGAACCGAGCACATGTCACGTGAACCACTGCCGTTCAGCTCGCAACCATAGGCGGCTGCCTGACGGTGACGTCCTGCGGCGACTTCCCGATCAGTCGTCACCACGTGTGGCACCAAACAGGATTTCGTCCCAACTGGGCACACTTGCCCGCTTTCGGCCTTTACTGCTCTTGCTGCGCACAGGGCGATCTGTAACTGGCTGCTCCTGCGGCTGGGCCGCCGCAGGCTGGCGGATGGCAGTGGTCTCTCGGGTGGGAGGTTCCTCCGGTTGCACAGCAACCAGCCTCGGACGAGCCGCGCGATCATTCCGCGATCCTGTGTTGGCCTGCACCACCAATTGATTCAGCCGCATATCGCTGGCACCCATGTACCAGATCGCCGCGTCATCAAGAGGATGAATAGTTCGACCGACTGTGTCGTAAATCCAAGTGCCGCGGACAATGCCGGTATCGACGTCAACAGTTGCGGTAACTACCCAACGACCATCCGGGCGTCGCCAGGAATCCCAGATGAGGTCCTGCGGGTCATACCCTTCGGCGTAGGCCACCGACTCTGCTGCTTCGCCCAAGGTGACCGGTCCATCGGCGGTGCGCAGTTCCACCTGCCGTGCCCGCTCGGCTACCCAGCCGCGCTCGATGAGGATCTGGTCGGCGTAGCGCTGCACCCGGTCCAATGCCCACCCCGTCTCCGCGGAGACTGTCTCGGGAGAGGCGCCCGCGCGAACGCGCAGTTGAATCTCACGCGGACTCAGCGGTTTCAGGGTTCGCTCCCGTCTCGACGTTCGGATGGCGCCCGGGTACTCGACCCGTGGTGCCAACCTACTGCCCGCCCGGCACTCCTGGATCGCCCAAGGGTTGGAAACTCGGCCCTGGACCGGGTATCGGGTCCGGTAGCGCCGGATCGTGCACGGAGGCCGCCGTGACGGCGGTGGGCCGGGTTCGCGGGGCTAGGTGCCGTCCGAGGTAGCGACCGCCCAACAGGGCGACGAGGCAGGCCAGCGCGGCACTGGCAGTCGGCAATGCGTAACCGGCGGCGGTATCGAACTGGTCTACGACCTGACCTGCCAGGGCTGAGCCCAACGCGAAGCCGACGGTGATGCCGGAGACCGCCCAAGCAAGACCTTCGGTGAGAGCGGTAGCTGGCACGAGTCGCTCGGTCAGGGTGAAGACCGAGATCAGCGTCGGTGCGACGATGGATCCCGAGAGCACAGTGACGAGAATGATGACGAACACGTTTTGACTGAGTGCGGCCGGCAAGAGGGCCCCGGTGAGCAGGCAGGTCTGGATGATGAGGACCCGTTGCGCTGACATCACCAGGGCTCGCGCGCCGAACCATAGGCCGCCAAACATCGAAAACACGGCCCAGAGGGCGAGCAGGAACCCGCCAGCTTCAGGTCGCCCCAACTGTGCGGTGAAGGCAACTGTGGTGACCTCGAACGTGCCGAACACAGCGCCCAGGCCCATCGCGCAGAATGCGAGAAGAGGCATGCCCGGCAGCAGGAGTGCAGGCCGTCGTCGACGTTCACGATGGTCCTGCTTGCGCAATGGCGGGGCGGTGCGGCGCAGGGCGGCGAGGGTGCCTGAGCCCGTCACGCAGAACACAGCAGCCAGCAGCAGTGGTAGCGGCAGGCTTACCTGTACAGCGACGATCGCGGTCAACATAGGGCTAACCGTGAAGACCATTTCCTCAAGGATGCTGTCGAAGGCAAACCCTCGGCGCAACTGCGTTGGATCGGCCGGATCGGTTACGTAGACCCAGCGGGCTCGCACGCAGGAGCCGATTGAGGGCTGACAGGCCCCCGCAAGGGCTGCCAGGATCAGCAGGATTGGTAATGGCTGACCTGATGCAACGGCGAGGACGAAAGCGACGAGGCTGAAGGCTTGCCCGGCGGCGAGCCAGGGCAGTACCCGAGTTTGGCCCAGTCGGTCGATGATGCGACTGGTGGCTGGGGAACCGAAGGCAGCAGCAATGGCCTCAGTCGCCGAAAGCAGCCCCGCTGTTGCGTAGGAGCCCGTTGTGGAAGAGACGTACAGCACGATGGCAAGCGGGATCATGGCGAACGGAAGTCGACCAACGAACCCAGCCAGGATGAAAGCGCGCGCACCTGGGATGCGCAGGATTTCCGCATAGCCCCGCAGCATGGTTGCAGCAGCGTAGTGCTTGGCGCGCCCCAACCCGCTCACCCACACCTGTGGCATCTGAAAGGGTAGGGCGGTGAATCTGCAGGATCTTCTTACCCAACATTCCCTCGCACCGCTGGCCTGGCAGGCGGGAACTGACGCTGGTGCGCTGCTCCGTGACGGACGACCAGCCAACCTTGACGTGATGACCAAGTCGACGCCGACTGATGTGGTGACCGAGATGGATCGGCGTTCCGAGCAGCTCATCGTCGACCTCATCACGGCGGAGCGCCCACAGGACGCCATCTTGGGTGAGGAAGGTGGCGAGCGTCCAGGCATCTCGGGTGTGCGCTGGGTGGTCGATCCACTCGACGCCACGGTCAACTACCTCTACCGGTTGCCACTGTGGGGCGTGTCGGTGGCTGCGGAGGTTGACGGTCGAGTCGAGGTCGGAGTGGTTATCGCACCCGACCTGCAGGATGGTTATCTCGCTATTCGGGGTGCGGGATCCTGGCGCATCCGCGGCACGGACGTGACCTCGAATCGCGTTAGCACGTGTCAGGACCTGACGCAGGCGCTAGTCACGACGGGCTTCGGATACTCACCGCAGCAGCGCGCGAGTCAGGCACATGTTGTCCAGGCGCTGTTACCCGAGGTTCGCGACATTCGTCGGACGGGCTGCGCGGTCGTCGACTTCTGTTGGCTGGCGTCTGGACGTTTAGATGCCTACTACGAACGCGGGCTGAACGCCTGGGATATGGCGGCGGGTGCCCTTATCGCGGAAGAAGCCGGTGCAGTCGTCACGGGCACCGATGGGCTCGACCCAGCCATGGTGGCAGCTCCGGCTGCCATTGCCGACGCGCTACGTGCACGCGTACACGCCCTACACCGCGAGGCCTTCGGGTGATTCGGCGGCGATGGACCAGCGGGACTACTGAAGGCGCTTGAGATTTGCGGCGTACTGCTTAGCGCTGTGTAGATAAGCCTCCACTGATGCGATGAACTCGCCCTCAGCAACGGCATCCGCAACGATGCGCGCGGGCACGCCAATTGCGCGGGCCCTGGCCGGCACCACGGTTCCCCCGGTGACCAGTGCGCCGGCCGCAACCATGGCTCCCGAATGAATGTGAGCTCCGTTCAGGACCACTGAACCAGATCCGATCAGGCAGTCGTCGCCGACGACACAGCCTTCCAGGTGCGCGTTGTGGCCCACCACGCAGCGGCTCCCGATTTTGGTGTCCTCCCGAGCGGTGCAGTGAATGACCGTGCCGTCTTGCACCGAGGTCATTTCGCCGATGTGGATTCGACCATGGTCCCCGCGCAGTACCGCCGTTGGCCAGATGCTTGACCTTGGTCCCACGTCGACGGCCCCGATGATCACGGCATCGGGGTGTACATAGGCCGTTGGGTCAATGACCGGCTCAAGTTCGCCGAGCGCGTAGATGGGCATGGCACAGCGTACGGCGGAAATTTCCTGATTTCCGTGTGAGTTCTCCACGGTCGTCCGCGGGGCGGCGTGGGTCGCTGAGCGTCCTCAAGCGCGATGGTGCACAATCTCCGCCTTGGGGACCGGTCTTCCGCGCGCAGTGGCCGACCGGTTAGTCGGTGGGCTCGCGCCCGGGAGAGTAGGCCCGGGAGAGTAGGCCCGGGAGAGTAGGCCCGGGAGAGTAGGCCCGGGAGAGTAGGCCCGGGAAAGTAGGCCGGGGAGACTAGACCTAGGGCAGCTGGGGAGGAAGCGAACAGGTATGGCAACGGATTACGACGCACCGCGCAAGACTGATGAGGAGCTCGCTGAGGATAGCCTCGAAGAGCTCAAAGCTCGTCGTGCCGACAAGTCATCGGCGGTGATCGATGTCGACGAGGCCGAACTCGCGGAGACGCTGGAACTGCCGGGGGCGGACCTGTCCGATGAGAGTCTGACCGTCCAGGTGCTGCCACGTCAGGCTGATGAGTTCACCTGCGTGAAGTGCTTCCTCGTCAACCACCGCAGTCAATTGGCCAGGGAAACCAAAGACGGCCCGATCTGCACCGAGTGCGACTAGGGCGGGGGAGATCTTTCGGAGTGGAAGTTCGGCTACGCCGGTTCAGTTGAGCGAGCACTTCCGGCTTGATTGACGCCGCGGTAGACCGCAACCTCCACCGCGGCAGCAACTGCCGCGGTGGCCATGGCCCAGGCCAATGCCTGGCCCCAGGCCACATTGGGGTCTCGTGGCGCAGGAACTGGTCGGCCGGTGATGCCACGGTAGCTCGCCTCCAAGACCTTGCGAACCACGAAGGTTGCACCTACCGCGACAAGTGGCGCCACCAGATGCATGAGTGGATTTACCTCGACCTGCTGCGCTTCCTGGGAGCCATCAATCGCGGGATCAGACTGGTTACCGGGTTTGCTAGGAGCAGGGTTCATGCCGCTATTGAACCAAACTTCATTGAACCAAACTTCGCTGTTGTGAATCCTGAGCCTGCAAAGTCTCAGCGAGAACGACCGGACGTCGACTGCTCAGTAGCCAACATGGATGCGGGTCCTCAGGATCTGCCAGGTCAATACGAATACCCGTTGTCCCCGCCCAGGCTCGAACCAGCGTGAAGGCCGTGGCCGCATTGCGCAGCTGTTCGCGCAGCGTTCCAGTGCCTGCGTCCAGCGTGGTTACTCCCGTTACAAGTGATCGTGACAACCGGGCTCGACCGGCAACGATGTCGCGATCGGTGACGAGAATGACAGGGGAGCCGATCACGATCAGCACCACCAAGACCGCAAGCCCGACGAGGAAAATCAGCCAACCGATAGTGGCGGAGAAAGCTGCGCCGTAGGCGATACCCAGTGCGCCGGGACCGGCCGCCAAGAGCGGCCAGATGAAAGGTTTGGGTAGGAGTCGTTCCCGGTACAGCACCGACTGGGGTGAGCCATTGGTGCCTGACGCTGCGTCTGGCTGCGCATCATGTGGATGCGCAGCCTTGCGTCGCGCAGGCATCAACCAAGCCTAGCCGCCAGGTGGACTCGGCTAACAAGGTTTCGCGTGCTTCGAGCGCGGAGCCTGCATGGTCACTAGGGTCCAGGCATGAAGGGCCCCGCCAGCAGAAGTACGGCGCCGCCGGAACGGGCAACCATGCCGGCACGCCCTGAGCATGCACCTGCGCCTGGCGCGGACATTCCGTCGCACTATCGATGGTGCTTTGGGTGCGGGAGCGAGCACCCAACTGGGTTACACCTGCGCATCAGCGCAGGTGAGGGCCTGAGTGTGCTCGGGGTCCTTTCGGTCTCTGAGCACCACCAGGGAGCGCCTGGACTGGCTCATGGTGGCCTGCTTGGCGCGGCCTTCGATGAAGTTCTCGGCACGCTGAACTGGCTGCTCGGTGATCCAGTTGTGACGGCTCGACTCGAAACGGATTTCCTGCGCCCGGTTCCAGTCGGCAGTGAACTGCATATCCACGCTCGAGTGACCGGGGTCCTCGGGCGAAAGGTCTACACCGAGGCAGAAGGACACCTGGGGAATCCCGATGGTGAGATTGCAGTGCGGGCCACTGCGCTTTTCCTTCAGGTACCCATCGAGCACTTCACCTCCTTCGGAACGCCTGAGTACATCGCCCAGGCCATCGCGGATCGCGCGAATGGTGGCCCAGCCTGGCGACCACGTGGACAGGAAGTCGAGGTCAACCTTTGACCGTGCAGTTCATGATGCTCGACGATGAACTGCCAGTTCCGCATCGGGCACACCACGACGATGCAGGTTGGGATCTGCGGGCGCGTGAATCGCTCACCTTGGCGCCGGGGGAGCGCGCCTTGGTCGCCACTGGTGTCATCGTGGCGATACCGCCGGGGTTCGCTGGACTGCTGTGTCCGCGAAGTGGCCTGGCGCACAGGCACGGACTTGGGTTGGTCAACAGCCCCGGAGTAATCGACTCGGGTTACCGCGGCGAGGTGGCAGTGGTGCTTATCAATCACGATCTACTCACACCCGTGCAGATCGAACGCGGTGAGCGCATTGCCCAACTGGTCGTGGTGCCGGTCTACACCGGTGCATTCGAGGCCGTCGATGACCCTGCATCCTTGGGCATCAGCGATCGGGGCGAGCAGGGCTTCGGATCTACTGGTCGGTGACCGAGCGGTTTGCTCGTTAGGCAGGGTCTGGGCGCCGCAGGGTACGGTGCTTTCGTGCAAGGACCTCGCGACTCCGGTGACCTGAATGCGGCCGACGAGGTTGTACGAGTCAATTTGGGAGCCCTGCTGATCCCGGCGGACTCGGGTGTTGACGTCCAGGTTCAGGCCGATCAGGTGGCCGGCACCGTCTCCCAGGTAAACCTGGTCATTGCCGATGCTGCCGTGCAGGTGCAGCCGTATGCCGCGCCAAGGTCCGGCGGGCTGTGGTCACAGATCAGACAGGAGTTGGTCAAGTCGATCGAGGATTCCGGGGGGCAAGTTCAACAGGTGCAAGGATCATTCGGCGATGAGTTATTGGCGCAGGTTCCTTCGGAACAGGGGCGACAGAGTGTTCGTTTCGCCGGTGTCGACGGACCTCGATGGTTCCTTCGGCTGGTCTTTCTCGGCAAGGCCTGCCAACCTGGCCCTGCGGCCACCCGGCTGGAAACTGTGGTGCGCAGCCTGGTCGTTGATCGCGGCGACGCGGCTATGCCACCGCGGGCTCCCTTGCCGATGACACTGCCCGTGGAGGCCACGACCGCGCTGGAGTCCGAACCGCGAACATTGACTCTGCCTAAGCGGGGTCCGGAGATCACCGAAATCCGCTGAGTCGAGGAGCAGGCACAGGATGACCAGATTGAAACCCGCGCTGATGAAGACTCAGGAGGCCGTGGAAGCCGACGAACTGCGCGAGGAATCTCTCGAGGTGGCGGCTTCGTTGATTGGATCATGTCCCGGCGGATGCGAGGTGACTCTGGCAGGTGTGCTGCGATCCCTGACGATCAGGCCGGTTGGCGCAACGCCGGCGTTGGAGGCTGAACTTTATGACGGAAGCGGAGTCATCGACCTGGTTTGGCTAGGTCGGCGAGCTATCGTCGGAATTGAAGCCGGGCGACGAATTGTCGTGACCGGTCGACTCACCGGAGGACAGGGGCGACACCGCATGTATAACCCGAAGTACGCCCTGCGACCAGGTTCTTGATGGCGAAGTTCAAGATGGCAAAGTTCAAGATGGCGAAGCAACCTGAGTATCGACCTAACCAATCGTCGGAGTCGCAATCTGAGCACGAGACCGTTGCCGACGTCAAAGCCGAGCGCCTCCTTCTCGAACGAGCGATCGGTGGATGGCGGGGCATCATCGATTCAGGCTTACCGACGGTGACCTTCGTCATCATCTACGTGGTTATGGGCAGCAACGCCAATGCGCTTCGGACCGCACTGTGGTGTGCCATTGGCGTAGGGGCGATCGTGGTCATCTGGCGTCTCATTCGTCGCCAGCCGCTGCAGCAAGTGATCGCAGGATTCGTCGGTTTGGCGATTTCCGCGTGGTTTGCGAGTCGCACGGGTCGCGCAGAGGACTACTTCGTCCGTGGGTTGCTGACCAACCTTGCCTACGGCGTCACCTTCCTGATTTCGATCCTGGTGCGCTGGCCGCTGCTGGGAATTGCCATGGGTTACCTCACTGGCGAGGGCACCAAGTGGCGCAAAGACGTGCAACTGCGCCGCACTTATGCGGCCGCGTCATGGATCTGGGTTGGACTGTTTTTCGGGCGGCTGGCCGTTCAGGCGCCGCTGTATTTCGCTGGTGCCGTCGCCCCATTGGGAGTCGTCAACATTCTGATGGGGTGGCCGCTCTTCCTGGGTGCGGCCTATTTCACCTACCGCGTGCTCGCTCCCATTTACCGGAGTCGACGGGCTGCCCAGTCTCCATCGGAACCTGGCAGGGACGAACTCGACGCCTAACGACTAAGCATGTCCGAGCATGACCTGCAGTTCGTACTCGTGCTCAGGCGCCGCCACGAAGAGCAGCTCATCGCCTACATCCAGTGGTTCATCCGCCGACGGAGTGATCACTCGCGGACCACGCACGATAGCGACGAGTGCTGTATCGGGTGGCCAGGCCTGGTCGCCTACCCGTTGA
This sequence comes from Actinomycetales bacterium, assembly GCA_018970765.1. GTDB lineage: Bacteria > Actinomycetota > Actinomycetes > S36-B12 > S36-B12 > REEB426. The sequence continues at coordinate 27,104 of JAGWVT010000016.1, read as the reverse complement.
CCAACCACCGGGGAATCAGACGCCAGGGTCATCTCCACCAGATTGGCGTTGCCCTGCCGGAAGGAAAACAGACGGACCAGGTCTCCGACGGTGACAGCCTCCTCGACAAGTGCAGAGAGCATTCGTGGCGTCGAGACGGCTACGTCGACCCCCCAGGACTCATCGAACATCCATTCGTTCTTGGGATGGTTCACTCGCGCAACCACACGCGGCACGCCGTACTCGGTTTTTGCGAGCAGTGACACGACCAGATTCACCTTGTCGTCTCCCGTTGCCGCAACCACTACCTGGCAGTTGGGCAAATCGGCCTGGTCGAGGGAAGACACTTCGCAGGCGTCCGCAAGGAGCACTGAGGCACCCTGCACCACGCCCGGTACGGCCAGTTGTGGATCGCGATCCACGAGAAGCACGTCATGGTGATTGGCGATGAGTTCCCGGGCGATGGCGCGTCCCACTTTGCCTGCCCCGGCAATGACGACCTTCATCGGTTTGCCTCACGAAGGCCCCTGGGGCCGCTGGGCGCGATGGGACCGTCAGCGAAGATGCGTTCAACGACTTCACGCTCCTGCACCGCGTACAGGGCATGTACGAGGTCACCTTCTTGGATGAGCACGTCGGTCGCGGGAAGCAGAGGTTCGCCGTAGCGCGTGATGAAGGCGATGCGCGCCCCAGAGCGCTGCGCGAGTTCGTCGGCGGGATGCCCCAGCCAGCCCGAGCCGACGTAGACCTCAGCGAGGGCAAGGTGACCACTGGGATCCCGATACTCGTCTAGGGCGCCCAGCGGCAGCAAGCGTCGCATGATCTGTCCGGTAGTCCAAGCCACAGTGGCGACCGTGGGAATGCCCAATCGCTCATAGACACCTGCACGCCGCGGGTCGTAGATACGCGCCACCACGCGTTCCACACCGTAGGTCTCCCGCGCAACTCGCGCGGACAGGATGTTGCTGTTGTCGCCACTGCTCACCGCGGCGAAGGCCTGCGCCCGAGTGATCCCCGCACTCTCGAGAGTTTCGCGATCAAAGCCAACTCCGGTGACCGTTGTTCCGCCGAAATCGGCCGGCAACTTTCGGAATGCCTTGGGGTCCTGATCTACGACGGCAACCGAGTGGCCCAATTCGTCCAAGTCACTGGCCAGGAGTGCGCCCACGCGGCCACAGCCCATGATGACCAAATGCACTGGGTAACGGTACTGCGGGGGCATCGTGATAGCGCAGGGGCGTAGCATCGGGCAGCGTGCCGCTGACCGACGTCGTGAAGCGCCTTGTTGTCGGGCGAGCATTGCGCAGCGAGCGAGTCGCGGACACGCTGTTGCCAAAGCGGATTGCCCTTCCGGTATTCGCTTCCGATGCACTGAGTTCCAACGCGTACGCCACGCAAGAGATCCTCATCGTCTTAGCGCTGGGTGGTACGAGTCTGTTCGCGTACGGGCCTTGGGTGGCTGCTGCTGTGGTCACCGTGTTTTTCATCGTTATCGCTTCGTATCGACAGAACGTGCGGGCCTACCCCAGCGGTGGTGGGGACTATGAGGTCGTCTCGACAAATCTCGGTCCTCGCGCCGGGGTGTTCGTCGCGAGCGCACTGCTCATCGACTATGTCCTCACCGTCGCAGTCTCGATCTCAGCAGCGGTTGCCAATCTCGGTTCAACGATCCCACTCATTGAGGAACATAGTGTCTGGTGGGCAGTTGGCGCGATCTTGGCAATAACCGCCCTGAACCTACGTGGTGTGCGCGAGTCGGGATCACTCTTCGCGATCCCGACGTACGCATTCATGGTCTGCATCTTCGGTTTGCTCATCTGGGCGGTGGTGCAGGAAGCGATGGGCGTTGACCTGCGCGCCGAGAGTGCGGACTGGACCATCAACCCGCAGTCTGGATTCACCGATCTGGCCGGCTTCGCACTGATCTTCCTTGTTGCTCGTGCATTCTCGTCGGGCACCACGGCTCTTACCGGTATTGAGGCCATCGCCAATGGAGTGCCCTCGTTCCGCCAACCCAAGTCCAAGAATGCGGCGACAACCTTGCTGCTCCTTGGCGTGATTTCCATGACGATGTTCGTAGGGATCACCTGGCTGGCGCTGGTCACCGGAGTCAAGATCACCGACTCCAACGATCAACTGGTTGGCCTGCCACCCGGGCAGGAACAAAAGACGGTGATTGTCCAGGTAGCCGCAGCGGTGTTCCCTCAGGTGCCGGTAATCGTTCTGGTCATAGCCGTGGCAACGGCACTGATTCTCGCACTCGCAGCGAACACTGCTTTCAATGGCTTTCCCGTGCTTGGATCAATTCTTGCTAAAGACGGGTACCTCCCTCGACAGTTGCATACGCGCGGGGACCGCTTGGCTTACAGCAATGGGATCCTTGCGCTGTCAGCGATGGCCATCGCGCTGGTGGTCATCTACCAGGCCGACACCACTGCGCTGATCCAGCTGTACATCATCGGAGTTTTTGTCTCCTTTACTTTCAGTCAGATCGGCATGGTGCGCCATTGGACCAGACTCCTGCGCACTGAAACACGAGCTCGTGGACCGATGATCCGCGCCCGCATCATCAACACGATCGGTCTGACCTTGACCGGCACGGTTCTGGTGATCGTCCTTCTGACGAAGTTCACTCGAGGTGCGTGGATCGTGGTGATAGCCATGCCGCTGATCTACCTGCTCATGCAAGCGATTCACAAGCACTATGAACGCGTGCGCAATGAATTACTCAGTGGCGATGCGGAACGAATGATTTTGCCGGCGCGCGTCCATGCAATCGTGCTGGTTTCCAAGGTGCACAAGCCGACTATGCGCGCCCTTGCCTATGCGCGAGCGACTCGACCCACGGTGCTTGAGGCACTGACGGTGAATGTCGATCCGCCAGAGACCCAGCGGTTGCAGGAGGATTGGGAGCGCCGCGAGATTCCTGTCCCTTTGAAGGTACTGGCTTCGCCCTACCGCGAGATCACCCGGCCCGTTGTGCAGTACGTCAAGGAGGTCAGGTCAGGCCGCCCACTTGACCTCGTGACAGTCTTCATTCCTGAGTACGTCGTTGGTCACTGGTGGGAGCAGTTGCTGCACAACCAATCTGCATTGCGCCTCAAGAGTCGTCTGCTGTTCACGCCAGGCGTGATGGTAACGAGCGTTCCCTGGCAGCTGGATTCCTCGGCAGCGGCGGCTGATCGGGATGACTGATGCCCTAGCGGTGGGTGATGAGTTGGTCATCACCGTAGGGCAGATGGTGCACGGGGGGCATTGCATCGGCCACGCCGGGGAGCACACGGTGTTTGTCCGATACGCGATGCCGGGGGAACGAGTGCGGGCGCGTATCGATCGGCGGAAGGGAAGTGTTCGCTTCGCCAGTGCCGTCGATGTGCTGGAGGCTGATCCGCAGCGCGTCACACCGCCCTGCGGATCGTTTGGGCTGGGTGCCTGCGGCGGCTGTGAGTGGCAATTCGCGCCCGTGTCGGTGCAACGCACGTGGAAGCGGATGGTGCTGGAAGACGCATTCCGACGACAGGGCGGTAGTCGTGTTGCCGCCCAGGTGGACTGGACTGGTCTGAGCGTGGAGTCCATGGAGCCGGGTTTGGAATCTGGATTGGGCTGGCGAACCCGGGCACGTTGGCGTAGCGATAGCGCGGGGCGACCGGCTTTTCGTCGTGCTGGCAGTCATGACCTGATCGCGATACCGGATTGCGCGGTACTGGTGCCCGCACTGCGGTCTGCATTGCGGTCTGCACTGCGCGCAACGCCTGGCGCACTTGACGCACCTCCTGGCAGGGACGTTGTCGCACAGGCAGGCCTTGATGGGCGGCTTGCGATCCAGGTCCAGGAAGGCACAGACTGCGTACCCGATTCGACTCAACGGGCAACCGTGTCGGTCCGCAATCGCACCTGGCGGGTGCAGCCGGGAGCGTTCTGGCAGGCCCATCAGGGCCTGCCCGATGCGCTGGTCGACGCCGTGCTGGAGTTCGCGCAACCCGCGGCCGGGCAGTGTTGGTGGGACCTGTATTCGGGGGTTGGCCTGTTCAGTGCCTTTCTCGGCGACGCTGTTGGCGCCACGGGCAGTGTGCATGCAGTCGAGAGCTCGCCCCAGGCCGACCGAATGGCGCGTCGCAGCCTGCATGACTTGCCTCAGGTCCATCTGCATAAGCAGCGTGTCGAGGAGTGGTTGGACGGATCGTCGGCTCCCAGACCGCACGGGGTGGTTGCCGATCCACCGCGTCGTGGACTCGGGACGGTGATCACACCGCTGGTGGCCAATGCACCGGAACGCATCATCCTGGTGGCCTGCGACCCGGTGGCTCTGGCCCGCGATGCCCGCCTGTTGGTTGAGGCGGGCTACCGGCTTGGGGGCCTGAGGGCCTTTGACGCATTCCCGATGACCCACCACCTGGAGTGCGTGGCCCTGTTCACCTGCTGACAGCGAATCCTTAGCCCCCTTGTGGGCCGGGCGGCCCGCTGCGCATGAACTATCTTTGGGCTGCCAGGCAGTCCGCCGGCTCGACGAATGGGGCAGGAAGCCAGTATGGGGTCCGGATCGACAAGCGCGTCCGCGTCAAGCAACAACAGTTTTCAAGCGCGCACTACGTTGCAGGTGGGCGGGCATGGCTACGAGATCTACCGGATCGATGCGGTCCCGGGCGCGGAGGACCTGCCATTCGCGCATCGAATTCTCGTGGAGAACTTGCTACGCACCGAAGATGGCGCCAATGTGACCGCGGACTCCATCCGCGCCGTCAGTGCCTGGGATCCGACTGCCGAGCCGAGCCAGGAGATCCAGTTCACGCCAGCTCGTGTGCTCATGCAGGACTTCACTGGCGTCCCAGTCGTGGTCGACCTCGCGACCATGCGCGAGGCGGTCCGGGACCTCGGCGGGGATCCTGCGCGCATCGAGCCACTTGCCCCGGCGGAGTTAGTGATCGACCATTCGGTGATCGCTGACTTTTTCGGATCTGCCAACGCTGAGGAACGAAATGTCGCGTTGGAGTACGAACGCAATCGAGAGCGCTATCAGTTCCTGCGCTGGGGGCAGAGTGCATTTGAGGAGTTCAAAGTTGTGCCGCCCGGAACTGGGATCGTGCACCAGGTCAATATCGAATCGCTGTCACGAGTGGTGATGGCTCGCGCGGGCCAGGCCTACCCAGACACCGTGGTGGGTACCGATTCACACACCACGATGGTGAACGGGCTTGGCGTGCTGGGCTGGGGAGTGGGTGGCATCGAGGCCGAGGCGGCAATGCTGGGCCAACCGGTGTCGATGTTGATCCCTCATGTCGTTGGGTTCAAGCTCAAGGGGGAGTTGCCTGCTGGCGCAACGGCAACCGATCTGGTGCTCACAATTACTCAGATGCTTCGTGCCCAGGGTGTGGTCGGGTCGTTCGTTGAGTTCTTTGGTCCTGGTGTTTCGTCTGTTCCGCTGGCTAATCGAGCCACGATCGGCAACATGAGCCCTGAGTACGGGAGCACGGTTGCCATATTCCCGATCGACGGGGCAACGCTGGATTATCTGCGTCTCACTGGGCGTTCGGCTGACCAGTTGGCGCTGGTTGAGGCTTACGCCAAGGAACAGGGACTTTGGCACGACCCGCAGCGTGTGCCGCGCTATTCGGTGACCCTTGAACTGGACCTCGGGGCCGTAGAGCCAAGCATCGCCGGCCCCCGGCGACCACAGGATCGCGTTGCTCTTCGCTCGGCAAAGCAGGCGTTTGCCGATGTATTGCCGCAGTACACCAAGGAGCCAGCCGCGTCCGCTGCGATTGATCTGGATGGCCAGGCTGCTCAGATTGGCCACGGGGCCGTCACGATCGCTGCGATCACTTCGTGCACAAACACATCGAATCCATCGGTGATGATCGGCGCTGGACTCCTCGCCAAGAACGCCGTCGAGCGCGGGCTGACGCGTAAGCCCTGGGTGAAGACCACGCTCGCACCGGGGTCACGCGTGGTGACCGACTACTACGAGCGATCCGGTCTCCTGCCGTATCTGGATAAGTTGGGCTTTGATGTCGTGGGTTATGGCTGTACGACCTGTATCGGTAACTCTGGGCCACTGATCCCACAGGTGAGCGCTGCCGTGAACGAAGCCGGCCTTGCGGTCGCTGCAGTGCTCAGCGGCAACCGCAATTTCGAAGGGCGCATCAACCCAGACGTGAAGATGAATTACCTCGCGTCACCTCCTCTGGTTGTTGCCTACGCGATTGCTGGAACCATGGACATAGACCTGCTGAACGAGCCACTCGGGTTCGATCCGAGTGGTGCACCGGTAATGCTGGCGGACATCTGGCCAACTGCGCAGGAGGTGCAGGCCGTGGTTGACGCGTCCATCGACGCCGAGATGTTCGAACGCAACTATGCCGACGTATTCGCAGGTGATGAGCGTTGGCAGAACCTGCCGACCCCAACCGGCGAGCTGTTCACCTGGGATCCATCGAGCACATACGTTCGCAAGCCCCCGTATTTCGACGGTATGAGTCGCCAACCCACCCCCGTCTGCGACATCGAAGGTGCGCGAGTCTTGGCCCTGCTTGGTGACTCGGTCACCACAGACCACATCTCACCGGCCGGATCGATCAAGCCGGACAGTCCAGCGGGTATGTATCTGCTGGCACATGGAGTTGACCGAAAGGATTTCAATTCCTACGGGTCTCGACGGGGCAACCACGAGGTGATGATTCGGGGTACCTTTGCAAATATCCGCCTTCGCAATCTCATGCTGCGTGATGTTGAGGGTGGCATGACGGTGGACTTCACAACACCTGACAACGCCGTGGTACCGATCTTTGATGCGGCCACGTCATATGCGGCGGCTGGCACGCCACTGGTGATCCTTGCCGGTGAGGAGTACGGGTCGGGTTCGAGTCGTGACTGGGCGGCGAAGGGCACGGCCCTGCTCGGAGTGCGCGCAGTTATCGCGCAGTCCTTTGAACGTATCCACCGCTCGAATCTCATTGGGATGGGTGTGCTCCCGCTGCAGTTCGTTGAGGGGCAAAGCGCTGCGTCGTTAGGCCTGCAGGGTGATGAGGTGTTCACCATTCGCGGCATCACCGAGTTGAACGGGGGCAATACCCCGCGAACTCTCCAGGTCGAAGCAGTTGCGGCGGATGGGCGCACGGTGGCGTTCACCGCGCGTGTCCGCATCGATACCCCTGGCGAGGCGGACTACTACCGCAATGGCGGGATCCTGCCGTACGTGCTGCGCTCCATGCTCTAGTGGCGATGGTGACTCCGGTCGGTTGGCCACCGGATCTGCCTGCACCGCAGGATCCGGAATTCGGCGAGCGGGTTGTTGGGTGGCTGCTTGACCGGGGGCCTGCGGAGCTGCGTACCAGCGCCCTGCGCTCGCAGCCGGTGGTGCTGGCTTACGTCATCAAGAACCACATCGAGGCGACCCTTTCCGGAGCCCGATCGGCCTACGCGCGCCTTAGGACTGACCTTGGAGATGTCCTCGACCCAGCCCAGATCGACGGGGCCCTGCAGGCCCTAGAGGCGGAAGGGGCTCGACTGTTGCAGGTGCGTCGGGAGGTCGATCTGGTGGTTCAGGCCTGCCTGGCGGGCCGCGCTGTGGGGTGGGCAGATCCGGCCTAGACTCCCCTCAACCGGACGGAGCGGAGGATCATGGGCGGTTTGGCCGACATCAGTAGCCCCAGCGACCTTCGTGCCCTACCGCCCGAGGCTCTGCCGGGGCTGGCCGAAGAAATCCGCGGCTTCTTAGTGGAGAAGGTCTCGGCCACCGGCGGTCATCTGGGCCCCAATCTCGGTGTGGTCGAACTGACCTTGGCTATCCACCGAGTCTTCGATTCGCCACGCGATGCCGTGGTCTGGGACACCGGGCATCAGGCTTACGTCCACAAGATCGTTACCGGCCGCTCCGAGGGCTTCGACAAGCTTCGCCAGCAAGGCGGCCTTTCGGGGTATCCCAGTAGGGCAGAAAGTTCGCACGACATTGTTGAGAACTCACATGCCTCCACGGCGCTGTCCTACGCGGACGGCATTGCCAAGGGCTGGGAGCGACAGGGCATGTTGGGTAGCCGCCACGTCGTCGCCGTCATTGGTGATGGTGCGCTGACCGGCGGCATGGCGTGGGAGGCACTGAACAACATCGCCACGTCGAACCGTCCGGTCGTCATCGTCGTCAACGACAATGAACGCTCGTACTCACCGACAATCGGGGGCCTGGCCCATCACCTGGCTACGTTGCGCACCACCCGCGGCTACGAGCAGATGATGTCGTGGGGCAAGCGCGTTTTGAACCGCACACCCTTCGTGGGCCACCCGATCTACGGGACCCTGCATGGCATGAAGAAGGGCATCAAGGACATCGTTGCCCCCCAGGGCCTGTTCGAAGACCTGGGTCTGAAGTACATCGGCCCGGTGGACGGTCATGACTTCGCCGAGTTGGAGCACGCGCTGCGTAGGGCCAAGGATTTCCCCGGTCCGGTACTTGTGCATGCCATCACCGAAAAGGGACGTGGCTACGCGCCAGCCGAGCGTGACGAAGCGGATCGCTTCCATGGAGTAGGCATTATCGACCCCGACACCGGAAAGCCGTTGGCAACATCGGGTCCGACCTGGACGGCAGCCTTCGCCGATGAACTGGTTCGCATCGGACATGAACGTGCTGATGTCGTCGCGATCACCGCAGCAATGCTCGGCCCAACAGGGCTCGATCGATTCGCACGCTCATTCCCAACGCGAACCTACGATGTGGGGATCGCCGAACAGCATGCCGCCACGAGTGCAGCAGGGCTAGCATTCACTGGTTTGCACCCCGTCGTTGCGGTCTATGCGACCTTCTTGAACCGCGCCTTCGACCAGGTGCTTATGGACTGCGCCATGCACCGGGCAGGGGTGACTTTCGTCCTGGATCGTGCCGGAGTTACCGGGGATGACGGAGCCAGTCATAACGGCATGTGGGATATGGCCATGCTCCAGGTGGTCCCGGGTATCCGGATTGCGGCTCCGCGTGACGAGTCAACATTGCGGCGGGCGCTGCGAGAGGCGGTTGCGGTCAGCGATGCTCCGACAGTGATTCGGTTCCCGAAGGGAGCGTTGGGTCAGGACTTCACGCCGCTGCGCAGTATCGAGGGCATGGACATCCTGGTAGAGGACTGCCCGGCGGATGAGATTCCCGCGGTGCTCATCGTGTCGGTTGGATCTATGGCGGCACTGGCGATCGAAGTGGCACAGCGCTTGGGCGATCAGGGAATCGGCGTGCAGGTCGTGGACCCACGCTGGGTGACACCCACCTCACCGGCGCTGTTGCCGTTGGCTCGCAATGCTCGCCTGGTCGTGGTGCTGGAGGACGGCGTTCGAACGGGGGGAGTCGGAGGATCTGTCAGTCAGCTCCTGCGCGATGCCGATGTGGACGTGCCAGTGCGCAACTTCGGTATTCCTGCCGAATTCCTCGATCACGGCAAGCGGGCCGAAGTGTTGGCGCGCATCGGCCTGACCGCACAGGACGTCTCACGGGCCATTGTTGAATCTGTCGCTCGCCTTGGAGCTGCTGGGCGGTCAGGTCACCTTGCCGCGCCCAGCCCGCTTGACTCTGACGTAGTCCGTTAGGGTCGAAGTCTCGACAACTCCTGTGCTGGTGGTCGTTAACCAGGAGTTGACGCCACGCCCGCAGGCTGGAACCTGCGTCCGCGCACCCGTTCGCTTGCTCCCGTGCGGTCTAGGTAGGGCGTGACACCGCCCATCCAGAACGGCCAGCCGGCTCCCAGGATCATGCACAGGTCGATGTCGTCGGCGGCAGCCACCACCTGCTCGTCGAGCATCCGCGACGACTCGTCGGCGAGGGCATCCAGGATTCGAGTGCGCACCTGCTCGGCAGTCGAGGGTGAACCGGCCACCTCGTACAGGGCAAGGACTTCTGGGTCGACGGATGGTTGGCCTTGGGCATCCCATACATAGATGCCGGTCTTGCCAGCCTGCACGAGTCGTCGCAGGTTCGGTGACACCGAGTAGCGGTCCGGGAATGCCGCGGCCATGGTCTCGGCCACGTGTAGGGCCACGGCAGGACCGACCAACTGCAGCAGAACAAAGGGCGACAGTGGCAGGCCTAGTGGATGGAGCGCCTCTTCGACCGTGGCAAAGGAGGTACCTTCGTCAACGCAGGCGGTGATCTCGCCGAGGAATCGAGCCAGCAGGCGGTTCACCACGAATGCTGGAGCGTCTTTGACGATGACGCAGTTCTTCTTCAGTTGCTTGCCAACAGCCAGCGCGGTTGCCAGGGTTGCATCATCGGTTGCTGCACCTCGTGCGACCTCAAGCAAGGGCATGACCGCAACAGGGTTGAAGAAGTGAAAGCCGATGACGCGTTCGGGATGCTGCAGGTCTTGAGCCATCGCGGTTACCGAAAGCGACGAGGTGTTCGTTGCCAGGATGCAGGTGGGCGACACGATGCCCTCGAGCTCGGCGAAAATACGCTGCTTCAAGGCGAGTTCCTCGAATACCGCTTCGATGACGAACTCTGCGTCGGCGAATGCTGCCTTGTCCGTGCTCCCGCTGACCAATGCCTTCAGGCGGCTGGCCTTATCGGCGCTCATCCGCCCCTTGCCAGCCAACGTATCGATTTCGTTCACCACGTAGGCAAGGCCCTTGTCAATGCGGGCCTGATCCAGATCTGTCATCACCACGGGGACTTCCAGACGCCGAGCGAAGAGCAGTGCAAGCTGGCTGGCCATCAGGCCGGCTCCGACAATGCCTACCTTGGTGACTGGGCGGGCCAGTGCGGAATCGGGTGCGCCGGCAGGTTTGCGGGCGCGCTTTTGCACCAGGTTGAAGGCGTAGAGACTCGCCCGCAGGTCGTCGCCCATGATGAGGGTCGACAGGGCCTCATCTTCGGCGATAAAGCCTTCATCGCGACTGCGGGTAGCCGCTCCGGCGATGAGATCAAGCGCGATCCAGGGCGCTGGTGTGCACTCGTGCAGTCGGGCAGTCAGCGCGGCGCGAGCACCGGCGACCACGTCAGCCCAACTTCCGCGATCGGGCTGTGGACGCGGTACCACCAGATCGCCACGCATCACCTGGGCTGCCCAGTGAAGTGACTGGGCCAGGAATTCTGCGGGCTCGAACATGGCATCGGCGATACCCATCGACAGCGCCTGCTTGGGTTTGAGCTGCCGGTTTTGTGCCATGGAGTTGGTGATGATGACTTCGATGGCAGCTGACGGACCTACCAGGTTGGGTAGCAGCCAGGTGCCTCCCCACCCCGGGATGAGTCCGAGGAAGACCTCCGGCAGGGACAGGGCGGCCGCGCCGGCCGAGACGGTTCGGTAGGTGCAGTGCAGTGCTAGTTCTAAACCGCCGCCCATTGCGGCGCCATTGACGAACGCGAACGTCGGCACGTCCAATTCGCCGAATCGCCGGAATACGGCATGACCGAGTTCAGTCACCGCGCGCGCGACGCGGATGTCCGTTACGCGATCGATGCCGGACAGATCCGCGCCGACGGCAAATACGAACGGCTTGCCGGTGATGCCCACCGCGGCAATGTCATTCATGCCGCTGATCTGATCCAGCGCCGCATCCAAACTTGCCAGGCCTGCCGGTCCGAAGGTGCTCGGCCGGGTGTGATCGTGCCCGTTGTCTAACGTGATCAGGGCCATTCGTCCGGCGTGCAGGGGCAACTCGAGGAGCCGAACCTTAGCGGAGGTGATGACCTCATCGACGACCTCAACGTTGGCGCTCATGCGGCGGCCGAGGCTGCGTTGGTGGCGTCCATCCGCTCCCAGATGACCGTCCCACCCATGCCCAAGCCGATACACATGGTGGTCAGGCCGTAGCGAGCAGCTGGGTTCAATGCGAATTGACGAGCCAGATGGTTCATCAGGCGGATGCCACTGGTCGCCAATGGGTGCCCCAGGGCGATGGCGCCACCCATCGGGTTCACCCGTGGATCGTCGTCGGCAATGCCGAAGTGATCAAGGAAGGCCAGTACCTGTACCGCGAAGGCCTCGTTGATCTCGAAGATGTCAATCTCGTCAATAGACAGACCAGTGCGTTGCAGAGCCTTCTCGGTACTTGGCACCGGTCCGACACCCATCACCTCTGGCTCAACACCGGCAAAGGCAAAGCCAACCATTCGCATCTTGGCCGTCAGTCCCATCTCGCGGGCGACGTCTTCGGCCGCCAGCAGGCAGGCGGTTGCGCCATCTGTGAGTCCCGAACTGTTGCCTGCGGTGACGCGACCATGGGGACGAAATGGCGTACGCAGGGTGGCGAGCCCCTCTAATGAGGTGCCCGGGCGGGGGAGTTCATCGGCATCGATCAGTCCCCACGCGCCTTCCGCGTCGCGTGCGGCCACCGAAACCAGATCCTCTTGGATGAGTCCGTTGGCATATGCCTTGGCAGCCTTCTCCTGAGATCCCACGGCGTATGCATCACAGCGTTGTTTTGTCAGTTGGGGGAAGCGGTCATGCAGGTTTTCGGCTGTCTTGCCCATCAGGAGTGCTTCGGGGTCGACCAGTCGTTCAGCGAGGAATCGCGGGTTGGGGTCCACACCTTCGCCCATTGGGTGCCGGCCCATGTGCTCCACGCCGCCAGCGATCGCCACGTCGTAGGCGCCGGCCATGATCGACGCGGACAGTGTCGTCACGGCGGTCATTGCTCCAGCGCACATACGATCAATGGAGTAGCCGGGCACGCTCTTGGGTAGTCCGGCTAGCAGCGCTGCAACACGCCCCACTGTTAAGCCTTGATCCCCGATCTGGGTCGCAGCGGCAACACTCACGTCGTCAATGCGCGCGGGATCAAGCTGGGGATTGCGACGCAGGAGTTCCCTGATGCAGGTCACGATCAGGTCGTCGGCCCGAACCTGGCCCAGGGCGCTGCCTGCACGACCGAAGGGCGTACGCAATCCATCGACAAAGACCACATTGCGCAGTTCGCGCTGCATGCCGCTCATCGCGCACCGACCTGCGGTGACGGGGATTTGGCTGACTTGACTGCGGCTCGTTCGGACATCCTGAACCTCGCGTTCCCTCGACTACCCCCAATGCTACTCAGCGGTAACAACGTTGGTGGAGCCTTGGGCTGCCGCGAGAAGGTGCGCGACCTGCTCGACCTGCCAGGGGCGAGCGCCAGCGCCGAGGAGGTACGACTCCGTCTCAGGCACTTCAGGGGGTTCCCAGCAGTAGCGGCGCACCAGGTCCGGGGAAATAAGGACTTCGGCGGCGATTCCCAAGGACATCGATAGGTCCACCACCGCGGCGCGTGCAGACACCAGTCGGGCGGCCGCTTCCGGGTCCCGATCTGCCCACTGACGCGGGGGCGGGGGACCGTCGGTCTCTGGAGCGCCCTTGGGTAGTTCGCTGACGGGTAGTGCCATGGCAGTTGCCACGGCGGCCCACCAAGTGGTCAGGCGCCGTTGCTGTCCGCGTCCGGAGAACTCCGGCAGCGCTCCTAGAGCATCGGTGCCAGCCGGAAGTGCTTGGGCCGCGGCGATGATTGCGGCATCCGGTAGCACGCGTCCTGGTGCCTGATCAAGGCGCTGAGCAAGGCCGTCTCGGGTCTGCCAGAGCGCGCGCACCACGGCCAAAGCTCGTGGTTTGCGCACTCGATGAATCCCTGACGTCCTGCGCCAGGGCTCTTCGCCGCGGCTCTTGGGTTGAAACGAGCACAGGGCGGCGAACTCCTGCTGCGCCCACTCCCACCGTTGCTGTTCGATCAGTGCCTGCATGAGGACGTCGCGAAGTTCCAAGAGCAGCTCAACGTCGAGCGCGGCGTACTGCAGGAGTTCGGGAGCCAGGGGCCGGTGTGACCAGTCGGCGGCGCCGTGGCCCTTGGCCAGGTGCATTCCAAGTTCGCTGGCCACCAGGGCCGCCAGGCCCACTCGATCCCGGCCCAGGAGTCGACCCGCCAATTCGGTGTCGAACAGATTGGTGGGTATGAGGTTCAGTTCGGCTAGGCAAGGTAGGTCTTGGGTAGCTGCGTGCAGTACCCATTCGGCTTCCGCCAGGGTCGCAGCCAGGGCAGTCAGATCTGGGCAGCGAATGGGGTCGATCAGGGCAGTTCCGGAGCCTTCGCGGCGAAGTTGCAGGAGGTAGGCGCGCTGGCTGTAGCGATAGCCGGAGGCGCGCTCAGCGTCAAGGGCGATCGGACCGCGGCCAGCCTGAAATCGACGGACCACCTCGTCCATTGCTTCGACCGTGGTCACCAACGTTGGTGGACCATCGCGCAACTGCAGCAGGGGGAGCGGATGTTCGTCCGTCAAGGCAGAAGGTGCTGCGGGATCTGAGTCACCCACGTGGCGACAACTTAGGGCGATCGTCGGCTGCCGACCTGGCGAACACCAGGTGGCAGAGGCATCAGTCCGGCTGCCTTGGCGAGCAGGCTGCCCCAGGCGAGCACGTGGCGGTCCATCAGCGATTCTGGTCCGACGTCGGCTCCAGCGGCCGGCGTCCAGGAGGCGCGAACCTCCACCATGGTCTGCGCAGGCCGGTCGGTCAGGCTGCCAAATGACGTGCTCGACGTGGCGGTCACTGTGCCACCCAGCAGTTGCACCGGTGCCTCGGCCTCCTGCAGGGCCTCTTCGACCCACGACCAGCAGACCTCATGCAGCATCGGGTCCACGGCCAAGTCAGGCTCGATCGCAGCGCGAATGAACACGACTGCTCGAAATGTGCCTTCCCACTCGTCGACGCCGTCCGCATCGTGGAGCAGCACAAACCGCCCAGAGGCATCTAATCCGGAGACTTCCGTTGCCTCGGCACTCAGCGCCAGGGCCTGCGGTGCGAGCCTGGCCGGGGCTGGGCACTCTTCCACAACGAACTCGGCGCGCAGTTCCGCCTTGCCGACCTGGTCCATGGCCGTGGCGAAGGCATCCACACCCGCATGGATCGTCCGCATGCCGTCAGGTTAGGCCGGAGATCGGTCGTCAAACCCCTCGGCGCGCCGGTGAATCAGGGTGGGGAACGAACAAGCGGGGGACCTTACTAGGCCGAGGTCTCCAGTCGCAGGGAGACCGAATTGATGCAGTAGCGCAGATCCGTTGGGGTGGGGTACCCCTCACCCTCAAAGACGTGTCCAAGGTGTCCTCCGCAGGAGGCACACCTGACTTCGGTTCTGCTGCGGCCCAGGGAGTCGTCCGTCAGCGTGACAACCGCCGCGGAGTCTGCCGGTGCGAAGAAGCTGGGCCACCCGCAGTGCGAATGGAACTTCTCTGCGCTGCGAAACAGTTCGGCTCCACAGGCACGACATGAGTAGACGCCCTGTGTCTCGGTATCGGTGTACTCACCGGTGAACGGGGCTTCGGTGCCCGACTCCCGGAGCACGTGATATTCAAGCGGATTGAGTTGTTGCTGCCACTCGTCCTCGCTACGAACCACCGCGTAGTTCGCGCCGTCCGGGCGCACCGGTCCGTCACTGGCCGGCGTTGAATGTTGACGTGCCACGCCTGAAGTTTAGTCGTCGCGAAGGCGAAGAGACGGCATGATGGGCGTGATCAGCTCAGACGGGAGGCAGCTTGAGCGACACCGTGGAAACCGGCTCCGCAGGGAGCAGTTCTGTCGACATCCGCACCGCCTGGCTCAGTGACGAAGACCTGCACCTGGCCCGCGAACGCCTACCGATCGTGTACGTGGATGCGGTTCCGGTTCGTACCGATGCGCACGGTTTGGTTTTGAGCGTTGGCCTGCTGCTGCGCGGCATGCCCGATGGCAGCATCAGTCGCGCAGTCGTCAGCGGTCGCGTGCTCTATGGCGAACGGGTGCGCGAAGCTCTCTTGCGCCACCTCGAAAAGGACCTGGGTCCGTTGGCACTGCCAAAGGTGCCTGCATCGCCACAACCATTCACGGTGGTCGAGTACTTCCCGAATGCTGATGTGACCGGCTTTCACGATCCACGCCAGCACGCGGTGTCCTTGGCCTTCGTGGTGCCCATTGAAGGTGAGTGTGCGCCCTCGCAGAGCGCGCTTGATCTGATTTGGGTGAGTCCGCAGGAGGCCGTGACTCCGCAGATCCAAGAGGAAATGTCTGGGGGTCAGGGCCGACTCGTCCGCATGGCACTGGCCCACTGTGGTCTGCTCCTGTAGCGGGCAGGGCCACCCGGGCTACGCCTGAAAGCGGGGATGACGCTTCTCGGCGCGTGCAGTCAATGCTTCGGCCAGGTCCGGATTAGCGAAGCCGGCGCGCATCCGGTCCAGTGAATCCGTGACGGCTGTCGGCAGATCCTGGGTCGTTGCGCCCAGCAGTTGCGCCTTCATGGTCCGAATCGAGGTAGGCGAGACGTTCGTTACCAGGTCTTCTGCGTATCTGCATGCCTGCGAATAGGGATCGTCGGCGATCGCATTGATCAGACCCAGATCCAGTGCCTCGTTTGCGTTAATCGTTCGGCCCGTCAGCAATAGGTCTGTTGCAACGCCTAGGCCGACCAATCGAGGAAGGAGCCAGGCGATGCCGTACTCGGCTACGAGGCCGAGCCGGGAAAACACCGATGAAAAGGTGGCTGTTGGGGCAGCGATGCGGAAGTCTGCCGCCAGCGCCACAACAAAACCGAGCCCGACGGCCGGTCCGTTGATGGCGGTAATGACCGGAGTGCCAATGGTGAGCGCGGTCGTGGGGACATCCGTCTGTCGCTGTTCGTCCATGAAGCGTTCCAGGGCTTCGGTACCAGCATTAAGAATCGCCAGATCAGCGCCCGCGCAGAATCCGCGACCGGCCCCCGTTACAACGATGGCACGTACTGCTGGGTCCTCATCGGCGCTGCGCAGAGCCTCGGCGTAGCGGCCCACCGCCCCGGGAAGTAGGGCGTTGAGCCGCTCAGGTCGATCGAGCCGAATTGTGGCGATTGGTGGTTTGTTCTCGACCGAAATGCCAAGTACCGCTCCAGTGGAGGCCTGCGACGTCACCAGGTGAGCGTAGGCCAGCAATCGGCCCCGCGGTAGAGGTGTTTCGGGCAGAATGAGTCAGCCTCGGATGGGGCGACCTCGTTGGAGGTGGACACGTGGAGGCGTCATGAGCGAATTGGGTCGACCGAAAGAAAAGAAGCAGCGTGCCGGTTGGCGCACCTGGGTCACCATCATCCTGCTTGTCCTACTGCTCATTTTCGCCGTGCAGAATCTGCAAACCGTACGTGTGGCCTACTTCGGATGGTCCTTCGACGTCTGGGTATGGCTGCTGGTCGTCGTGTCGTTCGCCCTCGGCGTCCTCATGGGTGGGTTGGTGCGCCGTGGTGTGCGCAAATTACGCAAGCCGGAACCGGTTGAGGGCAACTCGGAGAAGTGAGCTGAGCACATGAGTGCCGTCGAGGATGCCAAGTCCGACGAAAATTATCCCAGGCCTTGGTCGTCACGATCTCCTCAGCGCTGGGTCTTCGCAGTTGTCGCCGTCGCACTTGCCGTCGCAGTGGTGATCACTGCAGTGGGATACATCTCACGAGGTCAAGGCGGCATCGTCCCCTACCTGATGATCGCCGGAGGTCCCGCGCTGGGTGCCTATTACGTGTGGTACTTCACGATCAGGAAGTGGACCTAGCGGATTTGGCTGCATGGGCGCGCTGACGATGGGTGGAGACGAGCCGAACGAGTAGAGCCAGGAAGGTGAGATCCAAAGCCATCTGCACCATGGTGAGGGATCGTGCCAGCACGGTGATCGGGGTGATGTCACCGAAGCCAACCGTTGCAAGCACGGTTAAAGCAAAGTAATACGCCGTAAAGTGATTGAGTTGTTCGGTGAAGGCCTGTGGGTTCGTCAGCGAGACCATCAGATAGAGCTTGCTGAAGATCGCCAGGAACATCACGACAGCCAGCGTGTACAGCTCTAGGGCGGCCCACCCTGGGTACCGAGCCTCGTCGAGTTTGGTCAAGCGCCATCGCAGGAACACGATGAACAGTCCCAGCAGGACCGCAAGCAGCGCCAGGGCGCCAATCAGTGCGCCTTGTACGTTGTAACGGGCCAACTCGCCGGTAGGCGTCATGACGAGAATGATCAGCGCAGTTCCCGCCAGGATGCGTACGCCGTGATGCAGACCGGGGTACGCACGTTTGGCATGGTGCTTCAGGGTGCGCGGAACTGTCTTGCGGGGACTGCGCTGTCCGTCATGCCCGTCCGTCGCATGGGGCCGGCCCGTGTCCTTGCTCGTACTATCTGTCTTCTTGGTTTCACCTTCCATCCCTGCAGGATTGTGGCCCTCGGTCCCCGCGTCACGAGCGACACGCGGAACCTTGGAAATGAAACCTGGGAAATTTGCGAAAAAGGCCAAGTCGGTACTGGGGAAATGAGGTCGTGAAGTGAGCACGCCGCCATTCCTGAAGTTACCCACGATGGCCGTTGTGGAAACCTGGCAGATCTCGCGGGGGCCGCGGCGGGTCCTGCACATGGGGCTGGCATCAGCTCAGGACTGGGCGGTCTTGGTCCCTGGCTTCACCGGCAGCAAAGAGGACTTCATCGGCCTGTTAGAACCCTTGGCGCGCGACGGCATCGGCGTGGTCACGTTCGACCAACTGGGCCAATATCAAAGTCCCGGGACTGCCGAGGAAGCCGACTACGCACTGTCTGCCCTGGCGGCTGACCTTCGCGACATCGTCGGGCTCGCTCGTAATCGCCGGCCCCAAAGGGAGCCACCTCACCTGCTGGGGCACTCCTTCGGCGGTTTGGTGAGCCAAGTCGCGCTCCAGGCAGCGGACTTACCTGTCGCGAGCTGGACGGGTCTGTGCACCGGTCCGGGGGCACTCCCGGAACGC
The DNA here is from genome assembly GCA_018970765.1 of Actinomycetales bacterium. Taxonomy (GTDB): domain Bacteria; phylum Actinomycetota; class Actinomycetes; order S36-B12; family S36-B12; genus REEB426. The sequence continues at coordinate 8,443 of JAGWVT010000016.1, read as the reverse complement.
CGGATGGGTCCGCTGCCGGCATTGATCGAAGCCTTGCCACAGACTCCCTTGGAGGACCTTTGGCAGGTCAAGCGAGCCCTCGAGCGGTCTGCAGGGCAGGACGATCCACCCCCAGACGTCGAGGAATTCTGCAGGCAGCGATGGCTGGCAAACCATCCAGTCGGCCTGCGCGCCAAGGCGAAGATCTTGTGTGCCGAACCATCGGTGGTTGGCGGCCACCAGGGACGCGTCGGTCTGGCGAAGGCCATTGTCTATGGCGAGCATGACGATGCTTGGCCGATCGCGATGCAGCAGGCGATGGCTGAAGATCTCGGCGCGCAGGTTCGGGTCATCTCAGGTAGCGGACATTCGCCAAATGCCGATGCTCCCGAAGCCACTGCGGCAGTGCTTGCCGAATGGTGGCACCTGGCCAGGGGGTGAGTGGACTGCCCGTGCGCCCATCTGACACGCTTGCCGGGTGACCGCGATCCTGGAAGGCCCACAGGTGCAACGCCTGCTCATCGATCTGGAGCCGGTGGTCGAGGTCGAACTCAATCGGCACTTGACGCAGGCGAAGGAGTGGTTCCCGCACGAGTACATCCCATGGAGCGAAGGTCGGGATTACGCAGGACCTCTGGATGGCAGTGCATGGACTCCCCAGCAGCAGCGCTTCAGCGAGGCAGCGCGCACCAGTCTGGTGATCAACCTGTTGACTGAAGACAACCTGCCGAGCTACCACCATGAGATCGCCACCCTGTTCGGTCGCGACGGTGCCTGGGGGACCTGGGTGGGTCGTTGGACCGCAGAAGAGGGTCGCCATGGTGCGGCAATCCGGGATTACCTTCTCGTGACACGTGCGGTTGACCCGATGGCCCTCGAGCGCGCCCGGATGACGCACATGGAGGCAGGGTTCGAAGCCATTCACCCCGACACCCTTTCCGGACTTGCGTACGTCTCCTTCCAAGAATTGGCGACCCGCGTGTCTCACCGCAACACCGGGACCGCCACCGGAGACCCAATTGCCGAGCAACTTCTGGCACGTATCGCCTTAGACGAAAACCTGCACATGGTCTTCTACCGCAACGTGCTGGCCGCGGCTTTCGATCGGGAGCCAGATGCCACGATGGATGCGGTGTGGAAGACCGTTCGAGACTTTGCCATGCCGGGCCATGGCATTGAAGGGTTCACGCGCAAGGCCTTGCAGATTGCTGTTGAAGGCATCTATGACATTCGTCAGCACCTGGATGAGGTTGTCATGCCGGTGCTGCGCAAGTGGAATGTGTTTGAGCGCACTGACCTTGGGCCGGAAGGCGAGCGAACCCGCGAGGAACTTGCCCAGTTTTTAGCCACCACTGAGCAGGCCGCGAAGCGTTTCGAAGAACGCCGCGATGCACTCAAGCAGCGACTGGCGGCACAGGACTAGTTCGCAGTGCTGCAGACGCCAACAGGTTCCTGCCTGGTTGCCTTTGTGTCGCTGCGCGGCGACGCCAACTGGGATACCGAATACGCCGAACACGCAGCAGCGCTGCAAGAACTCATCTCTCGCCAGCCCGGCTTCATTGACATGACGAGCGTTCGCGATCCGGCGACTCGCTACGGCATCACCCTTGCCGTGTTCACCGACGAGGCTTCCGCGCGCGCATGGAAGTTAGTCGCAGAACATCGCCTTGCCCAAGAATTCGGACGCGAGCATGGCTACGCCGACTACCGCGTGATCGTGACTGAAGTGCAACGTTGCTATGGGCCCTAACTGTGGCGTCAGGGTGGAGTGATTCCCAAAGGTTCACCGAGGTTCCTAGCAAGGCCCCGTAGGGTCCGCTTGCGTTCGTCGGACTTCGGCCCGGCTTGGCCTTGCGTAAGCGTCGACTTACTTAACTTGTTGCCGTGGGCGTCCCGCACTAGGCCGTGGTGCAAGTAGGTCGCCTGGCGAGCATGCTCGGCACCGAGTGCCTCAGCAAGCAGCAGCTGGATCTGGGTGGCTGCCAACAGGTCAGCACCGCGCAGTATGTGTGTGATGCCGAGCTCTTCGTCTGTTAGGACGCTAGTGAGGTGGTACGCAGGAATCCCGTCGCGACGCCAAAGAACCGGCTGACCAAGTTCTCGATACTGCACGGGCAGTTCCATGCGCAGGCAGCTTGCGCCCGTGACGAGCTCAAGTTCTGATTTAGCGCAGTCTGCGACGCAGGTGAGACTGTGGGATTGGGCAAGGTCACGTCGTGAACACGTGCAGACGAATGCCCGAAGGCCCACTGCGCCATAAGCATTCACCGGATCGCGCAGGTCGAGTGCTCGCTTGCGCCAGATCTCGAAATCTTGCTTGTTGCCAACCTCATCAATGGACTTCGGTCCGATATCCCATTGCACCTGAAGCCAGGTCAACGTGTCGAAGATGTCCTGCAGGTATTCAGGGCGCTGTCGCGCAGTGTCGTGGCTATCAATCCGGAGAGCGAGTTGACCCTCATGCTGCTCGCGCAGCCAGCAGACCAGTAGCAAGTTGACCAGATTTCCATCGTGCAGGTACCCACTCGGCGTCGGCGCGAAGCGCGTCACCATTCTTACATCGGTCATGCCTGTCACCTTGGTCAAACTCGAATACTCATCACGACTGAGCGGCTCTCAATACGGTCAGACCGTAGGCAACTGCCCATCGATGGCCCAGTTTGCCGGCTACGTCCCCTCGGCCCAGCAGTGCCCACGGTAGCTGGACGACGAGGGACTCGAATAGCTCGTCGTCGCCAGCAGGGCCGCCGACCAAGACCACGGGCGTGCCGGGAGCAGGCTGCTGCGGTAAGGCACGTGCAAGATTTTGTCCAATGACCGCTTCCTTGAGTGCCAGTCGCAACCGGCGCCACTCGCCCAGGGGTAGGTGGGGTGTGAACGGTAGGGGTCCGGCGGGACCTGGAACGACCAGCCAACCAATACTCGCACCCGGCAACGGTGTGCTGGCAAAGTTGCGCTGACCGTCCTCAGTAGCAATGAGCTGCGGGGCTTCGGCGCGCCGTGCAGGTCCTCGCTTTACCCATTCGGCCATGGCGGAACTGATACCCAGGACAGACGCGGTCACCGTCGTCAGTAACTGGCCACATCCGGCCGCCGTCGTAGCGATGTTGTGCATGTCTTGTGGCGCAACAACATCGATCGTCCCACCGCCCAAATCAATGACCTGGGTGCGATCGTTCGCACCTGGAGTTGTGCAGGCCCCGGCGTAGGCCGCTTCAGTTTCGGAGCCCACGACATTGACGCTCCAGTTGGCAGCCAGCGACGCAAAGCTATTTGCACCGGAATCCGTCAACGCCGATTGGAGTGTGGAGATGGCAAGTTGACGTTCACGACCACCTTGCTTGGAATCCACCAAGCGGTGTGCAACGAGCTGATCCGTCTCCACGACCCAAGCGTCTTCACAGTCACGATGCTGGCCCTTCATGGTTACCCCTCGAACGGTGCCGACGGGGCGATGGCGCAGAAGCTGAGAGCTGCCCAGGATCGGTATCCGCGCACCATCGGCGAGGTCGAGCATGTTCTCCTGAGCCGAATTCACCCGCTGTGACGGTGCATGCTTCAGCAGGCCAATGGCTGCGCACTGCGCACCGCGCAGCAGCTGGGTGACGGCTTGCAATGCCGGGTTATCCGGTTCATCAAGCCCAAATGATGCGCGCAGCCACAGGGCATCACTGAGCTGTCGAATGGTGGTAGCGCGTGCTTCGACAGCGATTTGCTCGCAGTTGAGAGCGAATGCCGGGTCGATGCGATCCAGTATGGGCAGCTCCGCGAGGAGCGGATGCATGCTGATGCCGGCTATCCCAAGTCCAACAATGTGCGCTTCATCGCCGGCTAGCAACAGCGCTTGCAGGTCCGCACCAGCTGCTGCCCAAGACTGCACGCGCTGAATGGTCCTGCGGTAGCCGAGTGGGTCGGCCGCGATGAGCACCACGGGCCTCCCCAGCACCGGTTCGGCTTCGATTGGCACTGGGCTCCCCAGACCTAACCCCGAACCAGCAGGTGTGGGCAGGGAATGACCCAGGACCATGAGTCGCCCAGTGTCGACGGGCGGAAGGTCGATCGAATGTGCTTGCGTGTGCACCGCGAACTGCCTGGTGACAACCACGGAATCAACGCTGAGTCCCGCCTGTTGGGCCGTCAACGCTCGCTCCATTCGGCGCAGTAGGCGGGCCGCTGCGGCTGTGGCCTGTTCAGACCCCTTCAGCCCCTGGGTGGGCGCTCGATCCCACGCGATCGGAATCGGCGGATAATGCCGGTCATCCACGATGACGATCTCTGTGGTTGCGTTGCCGATGTCGACACCGGCGATGATGCTCAACGCAGTAGGCCTCGACGCTGGTACGTCTCGAGTGCTTCCTGGACGAGTGCAGCGGTGCGTACTGCGCCGATAGTCATGAGTTCGGCGGTGATGGCGACAAGGTCCTCATGAGTTGAGCGACCTGGCCGCAGGGCCTCGTAGATGGCCATCACGCGCTCATCGTCAAGCATCGCTAGTTCAGCTGCCCGGAGCAAGTTGTCTGCCAACTGGGGATTGCCATGGTCGGCGGCAACTTGGGCCTGAATTCGTAGGGTGTCCGGGTGAATTCGAACATCGTCAGTCACGACGTTGCCGGCGCGAAGTTCGTCCAACGTGATTTCGCTGGATGCCTTACCGGATCGTGCCTGTGTCATGGCCTCGCCAATCGCAGGGTGACAGGGGGGCGGTTGGCATCACAGTATTGGCGTTCAATCGCGACAAGGGCGACAACTGTGGTGTGGTAGCGCGCTTCGATGGCCTCATCTGAATAGGGATTGCGCTGTGGTTCCGGCGTAGCCCCCTTGGCATGCCGTCCAGCATTGAGACCGAGCTGTCGGTACGCCATCCGATCCAACGATGGCGCCACGGAATAGAGCTCCAAATTTGCCAAAGGGGTCAGGTCGCGGCGGTGGATGAGCGCGGTGCCCTTGGCTTGCAGGCCGATCCCGATGCCGGAGCCGGCCATACGGGCCGCCTGTAGTCCGATCAAGCCAAGATCGACCGTATTGTGGAATCGCACGATTCGTGCGGTGCAGCCCTCCTCAGTGAGCCCGGCAATCAGTTCGTCCAAGGCCTCATCAACGGTCAGGCCGCACAACGTGCGCCAGATTGCCCGCGCGGTAGCCGGCGATACACCGATTACCACGTCCCGTGGGTCATCACTGCGATCGGCTGGGCCGTCCTCGTGAAGGGCGCTCCCGCAGACTTGAGCGAACTTCAACTGCTCGTCGGCGAAATCTGTGACGGAGCGGGCCTGACGTATCTGGTCAATCTGCTGCTGACGTTGCGCAGTGGGGTAGTAGCCGGTTCCTGGTCCGGTGTAGTCATTTGGATCAGTGATTAGCGACAGGACCTGCATGTCCTCTGTGAAGATTGCCGCAGTATGTAGGTAGTCACCAGACACTCGGGCACGCAGCATCGCCAGGAGTCTGTCTGCCTCGCTCTCATAGCCGGCTTCGTCGAGGGCACGAACAACGTCGAGCATCGTCAGCCCGGAATCGCGGATCACTCGCGATGCGCTCAGTGGCAGCATCAGATCGGCTGCTGGGACATCCTTGGAACCGGCAGCGTCGACTGCCTGGGCCTGCCACTCCTCGGAGAAGTCACCGAGCCCAAGAATGGAATAGACGTCGCGCACGGCAGCGACAGCGCGCTTGCGTAGTTGTGCCACCGATGTTGCATCAGCAGTGCGAAGGCCGCCATCGATGCCCCAGTCACGTTGCATGCACAAGTAGTCGTCGATGTCCTCGGCATTCCATTGACTTGGCCCGAACATGTTGTCATAGCGTTGGATTGACCCGAAACCACTGCAGATGAAGTCGGTACCAGCAATAAAGATGGGGTGTGTGCGCGAGGTACGCCGCACCTCTGACTCGCTCATCAGTGCGTCGTTACCGGTGCACGCCTCGAGGTTGCGCAGCATGACCATGAGGTTCTCGGCCATCATGCTGCGCACACCGCCTGGCACCGACCCGGCTACTGACGCCGAATCGATACCGCCGTTCTGCACCCCCTGCGCACCTACGGCACGAGCCAGGGCCACGCACCGCGCTTCGAGGTAGAACATCGAGCAGCGTTCAGCACCACCCATGAGTGCCTCGGCGCCCCCGCCGGAGGTGACCCGCATTTTGATTCCGCGACTGGCGTAGGCCGAGGTTAGGAATGCTTTCGACCATGGCGTGTCGTCACCATCGATGAAGATCTGTTCGGTGCCGTAGAGCGACACAGTTTCTGCATAGGAGACCAACCCCCGCATGCCCATCTCCAGCTCAAGTGCTTCCTCGACCGAGCACTGCACGAGGACACCGGGGGAGCCGACTGCTGCTCCAATACTTACCGCAATGGCATTGGAAGGCGCGTCGCCAAGTACCGGCACCGTGGTCTCGATCTCCCGAAAGCCGAAGGCAGCTGCGGTTGCCGCATCGGCAGCCAGCAGCAGGGGGTCGTCAGACCGATTAGTCACGTGCGCCTGATTACTGGGCGTGCGGCGAGCCCGGCACTTCGTCATCGCGATAACGAGTTCAGCAGGACGCAGCAGTGCCAGACATCGAGCAAGCTTCGCCGGCGTCATGCCGGCAGCCAGCCGGACAACGATCTCGCGTGGGATTGCCGGGTCCACGAGCATGCGTGCGTATTCGGTTTCACCAAGTGCCATTGCCTCGGGCGCGACCTGTTGGTCAATTCCATGAGACGCGATGAACGCGTCGATGAGGTCAAACTGCTCAATACGCCGTCCATCCAGTTCGACGATGACGCCGTCTTGGATCACTAGGGACGGTGCTGGGTCAGCTGGGCCGTCGAAGGCGATCAGACCGAGATCACCGTTTTCGGTCGCAAAGCCATCGAGGTTGACACGCTGAGCGTCCATGAACCGAAAGCGGCCGATCGGCTCATCGGCACCAACGCCTACGGCTTGATCACTTGACGCACTCATGGCAGCTGTTGAGCCTGCAGATAGACCGTCAGACCGGCTTGCGCGCAAGCCTGATCCTGGACCGCGGTGCCGCCGCTGACGCCAATGGCGCCGATGACGCGATCACCGTCCCAGCAGGGCAAGCCGCCCGGAAATGCGATGTAGCGACCGCCATCAGCGGCGTTCATCCCGGCCAACTCACCACCGGGTGCAATCAACGCGGTGAGTTCCCCGGTGGCGATGCGATGAGCGACAGCGGTAAAGGCCTTGTCGCGGGCTAAGGTCGGCCCGGCAATTTCCGCGCCGTCCATCCGAGCAAAACTCACGAGGTGGCCGCCGGCATCGACAACAGCGATAGACACCGCAATATCGTCGCTCGTGGCCGAGGCTATTGCTGCGGCGGTCATCTCCTCGGCAAGGGCGAGTGTGATCTCAAACCGCGTCACCCGGCCCATGAGCGGCCTTGTCGACGCAACGCTTCGTGTGCCCCACCCATCGCAACGCATCCGGGCAGGTAGGACTTCGCCACCTTGCAGACAACCGTGTAGTTGGTGTCAACGACGTTAGCGATTGGCGTGAGCGCAACCTGTGTGACGTACTGGTAGGCGTCGATGACACTTTGCCCGGTGAGTTCGGCGACCCAGAGCACCATCTGCTGATGCGCGATACGGAATGCATCTTCGAGGGGCCGCGCAGATCCCGCAGTCATGATGAAGTGGTCGTCCTCGAGGCGGGGCCACGGGCAGGGGCGGCCCACAAGCCGATCCAGGATGAAGACGGTGTCCATCTCACATTCCACGGCCACGCCACATGTTTCGCCTTCACCCTGGCGGGCATGGCCGTCACCGAGACTGAACAAAGCCCCCGGCACGTTCACCTGGAGGTAGCAGGTGACACCGCTGCGCATCTCCGGTGTGTCCATGTTGCCGCCCCAGTCACCGGGCGTGAGTGAGGAACGCGCTTCGCCCAATGGTGGGGCGACGCCAACTGTGCCATGCATCGGATCGAGCGGGAGCGCCGCGGTGAAATCGGTGTCGCGCGCCGCGTAGCGCACAACACGGTCAGCGAGATCAAGTTCGTAGACCCACGTGCGCTCAAGGAGCGCCGGTTGGAGCGTTGCCGTTTGTGGGGTGGAGGTCAACGAGCCGAAGAACGGCACGGTGCTGCTAAAGCCCCTGGTCTTACGCGGCTCTATGGAAATGAAGTGCACAGCCAAGGTGTCGCCGGGCCGCGCTCCTTCGACGAAGAACGGACCAGTTTGGGGATTCAGCAGGCGCGGATCGCACACTTGGGAGGCCAAATCGTCTTGACTCGTCAGTCGACCCCCGAAAGCGTCCATCGTCCACGTGCGCACAATCTGCCCCGGACGAACGGTGACCGCAGGAGCTACGCCCCCGAAGGTGTAGGTCAGCGTTGTTGGATCGGCATCCGCATCCGGTCCCCACTCGAGAATCCCGTCGGTTGTCGTCACCTGCTCGCCCTTCGATTCGTGCTCGGTCTACCGCCATCCGAGTCAACTATGAGGCAGTGGGGCG
>JAGWVT010000079.1 GCA_018970765.1 Actinomycetales bacterium | reverse complement strand
GTCGCGTTGATCATCGGGTTCTGTGCGACCTGGCTCTTCGGTCGCCGACGGGTGCAACACCAAGAGGCCTAGCCTCCAGCGACAGAGCCCGCTACAAGGACCAGGGCGCCTGCGGGCAGGGGTGTTGCGAGCCCCTGCAGGCTTCGCGACTCGTGCTCACCGACGTAGACGTTGACGAACCTACGGAGTTCCCCGGTCTCATCGCACAGTCGACGGGCAAGTGCGGGGTACCGAGTGCGCAGGACTGCCATCAGTTCGCCGAGCGTGCTGCCGGGCACGATGTCGACCGTCAGTTCGCTGCTGCCAGCGACGTCACCGGCCAGTGCCTGCGGAATGCGGATGTGCACCGTCATTGTTCACGCACTGGCTCGAACCGACAAAACATCCGGCAGACGAGTTGCTACCTCATCGAAGGTCTCACCTTCGTCAAGGCTTGCGTACACCGATCCATTACGAGTGCCAAAGGCAATGGCTGCGGTTCCACCTAGATCAATGACGTGGGCAGCGTCACGAAGGACAGATGCATAGTGCCCATCAGGCAGGCCGGCACCTACTTCTTGCCACGTCGCGCCTGCGTCATCTGTCCGCCACAGCCGCAAGCGACCACCCGGCGGAAACATCGTCGCGCTGTCGATGGGAATGACCCAGGCCACCCGCCCACGAGTGGGATGCGCGAGCACGATGAATCCGAAATCGCTTGGCAGGCCCGCAGATATCGATTGCCAGGAAGATCCCCCATCGTCACTGCGAAACACACCGCCGTGATTCTGCGCGTACAGGAGGTTCGGATCCTGCGCGTCCATGGCAATGCGGTGCACGCACTGCCCGTACTCCGGGTATGGATCAGGACCGAAGACCACGGTGATGCCAGCGTTGGCGGGCCGCCAGCCTGATTCGCTGTCAGCAGAGCGATAGACCCCACCCGTGCTCATTGCAATGGTCATGCCGGCATCCGGGCGCGGGACGATCGTGTGCACGGCAGGACCGCCTGCTCCCGGTGCCCAATCTGCTCGATGTGGGTGATCCCAGAGTGCCTTATTCAACGTGAACGTATTGCCGCCGTCGTCTGATCGCCAGAGTGAATGAGGTTCGGCTCCGGCCCACACCCGCCCGGCAATACGTGGGTCAGGAGTGAGAGTCCACACACGCTCCAACGCCGCACCCGTCTCGGCTGGAAAGCTGATTGCCCCCGACTCACGTTCCGACCAGGTAACTCCATCGTCGTCACTGGCCAGAACCGATGGACCCCAGAACCAGCTGCGTGCACCGACGAGGAGTCGCGGACCTTCCCCGTCTCCCCTGGGAACCCACGCGACGGAAGCAAACTCCGCCATGTCCTTCAGTGGCTGGCTGACCGTCCAATGACCTCGATCACCATTCGCGGTCCACAGGCCTTTGCGGGTACCAATCGCGATGCGCATGGGCGCAGAGTAAACCCATGCCTGGCCACTAGTTCGTCTGGCGCCGCAGAACCCGAAGGAGGGCGAGTCCGCCTAGGAGTGCGGCAGCACTAGAGATGGCGCCAACCATCCGCAGGCGCTCGGCAAGTTCCTCCAACTGGGCCAGGCTCACTGCAGTGATGCCAGCATCAACCTGAACAGCAGAGATGATGAGCGTTCCAAAGACTGCAACGCCGAAGGCCGCACCGATGGAACTGGCCGCGGTGCGAAATGACGAGACGCTTCCGGTGCTGGCCGCCGGTGCGCGCCGCATCACTTCGGCATTGAGCACCGTCAGTGCACCCATGCCGGCACAGCTGAAGATCGCTGCGATGCCCACCAGGTACCAGGCAGGTGTATCGGCCTGCACGCCGAGCAGCGGCAGCATCGCGATGGCGATGATGAACAGCAACGCGCGACTGGCTCGCGTACCACCCCAACGTCGAATGGCCCAGGTCGCTACCACCTTGGCACCGATAATCGCGCCGATCTGTGCCGGGATCACCGCCAAGGACGCCTGGAATGGCGTCATGTCATAGAAGTACTCCATGGCAATACTGACGAACGTCAGCAGCCCCACAAATGAGACCAGGCCGACGGCCAGCAACAGCACACGCATGGTCCGGTCACTGACTGCCGCAAACGTCAGCCCTGGATGGGGCTGAGATCGCACGAGAAGCAAACAGGGCAGCCCAGCACCTAAGGCAACCACTGCTCCGACGATCACGGTGCGCGGGTCCTTTTCTACATGGCTGAGCTAGGCGACGGCGCGTGCACTGCCCGCCAAGGCGATGCCAGCGAGCAGTGGGGTTACCCACTCGGCCTGCACCCCGACAGGGTCATCGTGCTGCAGCAGAGTAAGCACCAGAATCCAAATGCACACCCCGGCGAGCACCCACAGCAGTGGCACCAGTCGCCAATTCGCCAAGCCCAGGACCGCTGCTGTTACAACCGGCAGGATGAGGAAGGCCAGCGGGAAGATCATCCCGTAAGTGGTGAACGCTGAGACCTGCGCCCTACCCTCAACGGTGGCCCGCTGAAGGAGGCTGACCCCGACAATCTGCAGGGTGATGGCCGAGGCAGCACACATTGCGAGCCCAATCTCGACCATGAAGGCACCGTTGGCGGTTGCCAGCACGACGGCACCCGCACTGAACCCGACGGCCGAAAGTGCGAGTGTGCGACGTTGACCAAAGCGATCACCGAGATAGCCGGCCGAGAACACCGCCAGCAGTGAGCCCACACTCGGAATGGCCAGGATTTCCTCGACATCCCCATCCGAGAGATTCAAGCCGTCTGCCATCGGGGCGACCAGGAATGTCAGGCCCGCCGCCGTGAGCAGAGAGAGACCCACAATCACGCAGATGGCCATAGTGATGCGGCTCTGCAGAGCAGTCACGATGTCGACCCACTCAATGCGCGCATGAGTGCGCAGAGATAGAAAACGCCGGCGAACTCTTCGGCGTACAGGATTTCCGTTCGTGCAGAGGCAGGCTCCACTGCTCCAGCAAGTACCTGTAGCGGTACGCGAATATCACTGCGCTGCTCCCGGCAGGCAGCTGCAGTAAGTGTCTGTATCGCCTGCTCATCACAATCACGAATCATGTCCAGCAGTGCTGCGTTGCAGGCAGCGGCGTCTTCACGAAATGCACCTGGTGACTGCGGCGTGCAGCAGGCACTGCCATTGCCGAGCAACAACAACCCTGTCGAAGCCCTTCCCCCCTGCACCTGGCCGCCAAACGCTGCAGCCTGCGCGCCTGGCAAATCCGGGTCCAAAGCCTGGAATCGCGTTCTGCCACGCCACCCCGCTTGGTGCAACAACGCGGCTGCGATGGCAAGTGCGTGCGGTAGCACCGGTGCTTGCCGCAGTTCACCTTCCTGCGGGGTGGCACCCTCTGGGAGTAAATCCGGTGCACCACCGAATCGCGACAGTGCCCAGCGGCTGGTCTGGTCATACTCCCCCGCGCGGGCATCCTCGGCGACAACGACGATTTCATCAGGCTGCTCACGCAGCAGGCCCCTCAGCGTCGTCAGTGCCGCATCGAGAACTTCGCTGGCTGAGTGCTGGGCACCGCCAAGCTGCGGAATCAGAATCGGAGCTGCCGGAATAATCGCTGCACAAACCACGGTCATGCCAGGCCTCGCATGACGCGTGCCGGTGCACGAACACCTTGGATGGAGGCCACCATGTCAAGGACTTCACGAGTTTGCGCAACTGCGTGGACGCGAAATATGCGGGCGCCAGTGAACGCCGTGACTGCGACTGCCGTCAAGCTGCCGAGTAGTCGCTCATTCACCGGTCGGTCAAGGGTCTCGCCGATGAAGTCCTTGTTCGATGTCGAAACTAGGACGGGCCAACCCGTAGCAACGAGTTCCGCAGTGCGTCGGGTTGCCTCCAACGAGTGCCAGGTGTTCTTGCCGAAGTCATGGCCCGGGTCGATCACTACGCCTGAACGCGGTACACCCAACGTTACTGCGCGCTCCGCGAGCCCGGTAGTGGCGTCGATGATGTCTTGCACAACATCGTCATATGCCACGCGGTGGGGTCGGGTACGTGGTGAGGCGCCGCCGGTATGCGTGCAGATGAGTCCGGCGGAGAATTCCGCGGCCACTTCGGCCAGCAGCGGATCCACCCCTCCCCACGCGTCATTTAAAACGTCTGCACCGGCCTCGCAGGCGGCACGACCCACCTCATGGCGCCAGGTATCCACACTGATGACCAGGTCTGGATAAGCATTGCGTACCGCGGCAATGAAGGGCACAACGCGCTCTGCTTCATCCTGAGGTGACACGTAATCACCCGGACCTGCCTTCACACCGCCAACGTCCACAATGTCGGCGCCTTCGGCCACCACTTGATGCACCCGCTCAATAGCCGCCTTGTCTTCCCACGTGGCGCCCCTATCGAAAAAGGAGTCCGGGGTTCGGTTCACAATGGCCATCACCAACAGGTCGCTATCGGTGAACTCACCTCGTCCTAGGCGAAGGGTCATGGCCGCTCGGTCAGCCGAACCGTGGTGAAGGCAGGGCGCTCATCGTCATTGATTGGGCGGGTAGTCCACACCGCACCATTCGCTGACTTCGATGGGTGGGAAATCGTTTCGCCGAGTGTGTCGGTAGACGAAGCACGCCGACGTTCTGCTGCCGCCAATACCTCAGCGGCCATGACCCCAAGACTCGCCAGATCCTGATGGTTATGCATGCGCTGCCCCAGATCCACCTGGGCAATGGCTTCCAACCCATGTCGCCGATAGGCGTCGATCAGCACCGCGCACTCAACCCCATAGCCGGCAGGAAAAGGAATGCTCTCGAGGAAGCTTCGGCTGGCCGCCCACTCGCCAGCCAGCGGCTGAATGACTCCAGCCAACTGCGGCCACCACAGACTCATCGCCGGTCGAGCCATGAGTTCGGTCACCCGGCCACCCTGACCTACCCCAGCTGCTTCCACTCCCAGATCGCGGTCATAGAACGCTTTCACCAAAACAATGCGTTGATCGGTGAGGAGTGGTCCGAGCAATCCCGTGACGTATCCAGGCGTGAAGCTGGTCAGGTCTCCATCGATGAACACCAGTACGTCACCGGTCGCTACGAACAGGGCCTTCCACATAGCTTCACCTTTACCCGGCAGCCAACCCAATTCCGGTGCGATGTCCCGCGCGGAATAGACCTGCGCACCCGCATGTCGCGCAATCGCGGCGGTCTCATCGGTTGAGTCGCTATCGATGACGAGAAGTTCATCAATCAACGGTCGGGTGTCCATCAACTGCTCTCGTATTGCTTCGACGATCGGACCCACTGTGGAAGCCTCATTGCGAGCCGGAATGACAACGCTTATCCGCCGATCGCTTTTGGCACCCACGAGTGCGTCTAGCAAGAACTCCGTGGCGGTGAACGTGTGACTTCGAGCCCACGAACGTGCGTGCTCGTCCACGAAACCCTCACCTAGTTCATGCACCTCGTTGTGCGCAGTGCGATCTTATGCGCAATGCGATCCACGGACTGCGTGCTCAGCGTAGTCTCGACTTGTGCAGATGGTACGTGGCGCCTGTCATCACGATTGCCCGGACACCTGCGCCTGGGAGGTGACCGTCGTCGATGGCGTTGCCACAGCGCTTCGAGGTGCCGCCGATCACCCGGTGACCCAAGGCACGCTGTGCCCAAAGGTCAACCGCTTCCTCGATCGCGTGTATCACCCGGACCGAGTACTGACCCCGCTTCGGCGAACCGGAACTAAGGGTGCTGCCGAGTTCGAACCGATCACCTGGCCGGCGGCTCTTGGGGAGATCGCGTCGCGCATGCGCGGGCTCATTGACGATGGGCGAGCCAGTTCGATCATGCAGTTCTCCTTCGCCGGGACACAGGGCGTAATCCAGATGGGCGTAATGCTCGACCGACTCTTCGACGCAATCGGTGCCAGTGACGTTCATCGTGAACTCTGCGGAGTCACGAGCCGAAAAGGTTCGGCGAGCGTGCTCAGGCAACCCTTCGGGATGGACCCAATGCAACTGCGCCACGCGCGCACCATCGTCTTGTGGGGGACGAACACTCGAATCACGAATCGCCATCTTTGGCCAACGATCGAACAGGCACACCAGGACGGTGCGATGGTCATCGTCATCGACCCGGTGCGTACTGACACGGCCCGAGCTGCCGATCTGCACCTGCAACTTCGACCAGGGTCCGATGTTGCCTTGGTGCTGGGTTTGATTCACGTCTTGGACCGCGATGGGCTCCTTGATGCAGATTGGATAAGTGCGCATACTGAAGGCTGGCCGCAGTTGCGTGCCAGCGCCCTTCTGTGGACACCGCAGCAGAGCGAATCGGCTACCTGCATCAGCGCGAGTCAGATCGAATGGCTCGCCCATCGCATGGTTCAGGAACAGCCGACAGGAATCCGCACCCTGATCGGATCCGAGCACCGGCGCAACGGGGAGGAAATTGCGCGTGCGATCGCATCACTTGCCGCTGTACTCGGGAGTTGGCAACAGGTCGGCGGTGGTCTCGCGCGCTCAACGGCAGTATGGATGCAGACGGCATTGGCCAAACCGCGTCGGACGATTCGCCCAGCGGTCAATATGGCTCGATTAGGTGAGGTACTCACCAATCCGGCGCAAGTGCCCCGGATTGACCTGCTGTTTGTGCACAACTCCAATCCCGCCGTCATGCTGCCGGATCAAAACCGAGTCTTGTCGGGTTTGCAGCGCGAAGATCTCTTCACGGTGGTGGTGGATCAATTCATCACGGACACTGCTCGGTATGCAGACATCGTGCTACCAGCAACCACGCAGATCGAGCACCTGGACCTGGCCGACTCCTGGGGGCATCTGTTCCTAGCCTTAAACCAACCGGCCATCACACCGCGCGGGGAAGCGCTCCCGAATACCGAAATTGCCCGACGACTGGCCTTAGAGCTCGGGCTTGATGATCCATCCTTGGCCCTCAGCGATGAGGATCTCGTCCGCGAGGCGCTCAGCAACGATCACCCGTTTCTCACCGGTATCACCTTCGAGACTCTTCAGGAGCGCGGCTGGGCACGACTTGCTGTGCCCAGCGACGCACGCCCACATGTGGACGCACTGCCCGGCGTACCGAATGAACCAATGCGCCTTGGGGCGCTGGAGCCGGGAACAGGTGACGAGGTCGTTGGTGGCGGTTCGGATCTTGAGCAGCGTTATCCACTGGCCTTCATCACACGTAAGCAGCACGCCAAATTTCTGAACGCAAACTACGGAGGCTTCGAAGACCACTACCCCTCAATTGGGCATCCGGTCCTGCAGATCCATGCCGTCGATGCACAGGCGCGTGGCATTAGTGAGGGTGATGTAGTTCGGATCTTCAATGACAGGGGCGAACTCACCCTGGTAGCGCAGATCAGTGATGATGTGCAGCCCGGCCTGGTGGCTGCCGCGTTCGGTTGGTGGCTTCAGCACACTCCGCAGAGGCGTGCCGTCAACGCGCTGACGAACGCGCAGATTCCGTCCGATGGTCACGGCTCAGCGTTCTTCCATGACACGCTCGTCGAGGTATGCCTCGCGGGTGCATTCGGCGACGCTTAACCCTAGGTCAGCCTTTCGCTGATTGACCACTGCTACGTGCCGCCCGGCTGATCACCGAGGCACCGCTCACCAGTGCTCGTCGCCAGGGTGGCACGCCCTCAATTTCGATCTCCAGGCTGAAACTCAAGAAGGTTCGAATCAACACGATCAACCCGAGGACTAGGACGTTGTCCAAGGTCGGTGAGACCGCGACCGTTCGGATGAGGTCACCGGCGACCAGGATCTCCAAGCCGAGCAGAATCACGCCGCCGAATGCCTGACGCATGATCCGATAGGCCTGCTCCCCGCTCTTGGTCGCCGACCAAGTCCGCAGGGCAAGACCAATGGCGAAGATTAGACCGAGCACCAGCACAACTGCGGCAACGAGTTCGAAACCCTGCGCGATGGTCAGCATCAACGCCGTGTAAGCCGCCTCGTCCATTCGCGTCTCCTAGCTGGCCAGCAGACTAGGGGTGACTGTGCTGGATTGCATCGCGCACCTTGTCACGAAGGGCGATGAATTCCGGCACCGAGCGCAATTCGGAGACTGGTAGGCGCTCGCCACCTTGGGTGATGTTGGAGTCGACGTCAAGGACGATCTCACCGGGCCGGGGACTCATCACCAGTACCCGGGAGCCAAGGAACACAGCCTCTTCCACGCTGTGCGTGATGAAGATGATGGTCTTGCCTGTCTCACGCCAGATCGTGAGCAACTCTTCCTGGAGGCGCTCGCGAGTAAGGGCATCAAGGGCGCCAAAGGGTTCGTCCATCAGGACGAATTCCGGGTCGCTGGCCAGCACGCGCGCGATCTGACAGCGCTGCTGCATGCCGCCGGAAAGTTCATAGGGGCGACGCTCTGAAAAGTCGGACAGACCGACCATCTGCAGGTAGTAGTCGGACTGGGTCCTGCGCTGGGGCTTCTTGACGCCCTGGTATTTCATACCGAGTTCTACGTTGGCGCGAACATCCATCCAGGGATAAAGGTTCGGTGCCTGGAACACCATGCCACGATCCGGGCCGGGACCTTTGATCGGCTTGCCTTCGATCGTGATTGCGCCCTCAGAGGGGCTCATGAAGCCGGCGATGAGCCGGAGCAGTGTGGTCTTGCCGCACCCCGAAGGGCCGGCAAGACACACGAACTGCCCCGGCTCAATCACCAGGTCAATGCGCGACAAGGCCTGGACCCGGGCGCCCTTGGCCCCGAAGAACTGTTGGACGCCCTGGATCTCCAGGCTCTTGTCGTGTCGCATTTACTTTGCCGCCTCCGCTGCGAACTGGTTCGTGACACCAGCCATGTAGACGTCAGGTGCGCTGACTGCGTCGATCGCACCTTGACCCAGCAGGAATTCCGCGGTGTTCAAGAAGTCCTGCCCAAGCTTGCCACCCAACCAATCAGGTGAAGCCTGGTCACCGGCCGGCAGGTACTGGTAGCCAGCGAACATCTTTTCCACGTCGGCCGGCGGAACAGCCAACTCAGCGGAGATGCTCTCGGCAGCCGCAGCCGGATCATTCAGGATCATGTCGACGGCGTAGTTCTGCGCCTTCGCCCACATGGTCATGAACGGCTGGTTAGCGTCGACAAAGGACTTGACGCCGTTTGCCAGGTCATAGGTCGGGTTACCAGCGGCAGCTGTGTCGGCGGCCGAGCCCAGGAGCACGCCCCCTGCGGCAACCAACTCGCTCTGGGAGGGATCCCAGACGAAGGCACCGGCCAGGTCCGGCCAGGCCGCGATCATCTTCTCCGGCTCCAGGTTCACCAACTCAACGTCGGTGTCGCT
>JAGWVT010000015.1 GCA_018970765.1 Actinomycetales bacterium | reverse complement strand
GCTCCTACAAGCCCCTCAATTGGATGAGTCCCCCGTGCACCCTGCAGGTCAGTGTTGCCGGCAGTGATGCGTCTCCACCCTCTCAGGAAGAGTGGGTGGTCACGAATCGTGCAGGGGAGTCATTGACCATTCAGTTGCACGAAATCGTCGCTGACCTGAACCACGACCTGGGTGTGGATCCTGGGTTAGTGAAGGACGGCGTGGAGGCGCACTTACAGCAGTTGCTTGCCCTGCACGTCCAGACCCTGGGAACCGGCTGGACCTTGGTTCGCCGGGAGTTTCCGACCGCTATCGGGCCGGTCGACCTGCTCTGCCGGGATGCCACGGGGCGCAGCGTCGCGGTGGAAATCAAGCGACGCGCTGAGATCGATGGCGTCGAACAACTCACTCGCTATCTCGAGCTGCTTAACCGCGATCCCCTGTTGGCCCCGGTAGCTGGAGTCTTGGCTGCTCAGGAGATCCGACCACAGGCTCGGACACTGGCCGAGGACCGCGGGATTCGCTGCGTGGTGTTGGACTACGACGCGCTGCGGGGTCTGGATGATCCATCGGCTCGACTCTTTTGAACGCGTAGGCTTGCGCAGTCTGAGGAATCTCACTGGGAGCGAGACGGTCATCATGGGTCGCAAGAATCGCCGGCAAAGCACGGAGCCGGATGAGCGCCCGATCAGTGCTCAGCATCGGCGGGTGGAGGACTTTGACGGCGAGGACTGGGTCGTGCAGTCCATCACGGGGTCTACCTCGACCAAGCCCTATCGGTGCCCTGGCTGCGACCATGAGATTCGACCGGCCACCCCGCATGTGGTGGCTTGGCCGCTAGAAGATGGCCGCGGTGGCACCGGATTGGAGCAGCGGCGGCACTGGCATAGTGCCTGCTGGCAGCGACGCCACCACCGTGATCGACGGACAGGTCGGTGAACCAGGAGCCTTCGCCGATCGTGGCGAACTCTGTCCTTCCTGCCCGGCGTGAACCTGTGACGATACGTACCAGTGATGGGTTGAATCTGGTCGGCGAACTCGCACTGCCGGCTGATCAACCGCCGTTGGCGACGATTATCTGCGTGCATCCGCTGCCAACACACGGCGGCATGATGGACTCGCATCTGCTACGCAAGATGGCGTGGCGACTGCCGGCCCTGGCGCAGGTTGCCATTCTGCGCTTCAACACACGGGGCACCACCAGCGCCGCGGGTACCAGCACGGGTGATTTCGACGAGGCAAGAGGTGAGCAACTCGATCTGGCGGCGGCCGTTGCGTTCGCTGCTGCGGCAGGTCTACCGACACCGTGGCTTGTTGGTTGGTCCTTCGGCACCGATGTGATCCTGAAGTTTGGCGCATCGGATCCGAATCGGTTGCACGATATTCGCGGCGCAATCCTGCTCTCACCGCCACTTCGTTACACCAGCGACGATGAGTTGCAGTGCTGGTCAACCAGCCAGGCACGTTTGGTCTGTATCGTGCCGGAACTCGATGACTACCTACCGGCCGAGCCGGCCCAAGAGCGCTTCGCGCAGGTGCCGCAGGCCGAAGTGATTGTGGTACCCGATGGACGCCACCTGTGGGTGGGGGAGCGATTCGTACGCATTGTGCTGGATGCGGTGACAGCGGTCGTAGTGCCAGATCGTGCACCGCTACCCACTGATTGGGCTGGCCCGATGACGCGGTGGAGTGACCTGTGAACGCACCGCTGGTGCTGTTGCATGCGTTTCCCTTCGGTCCGAACCTGTGGTCCTCGGTTGTGACAGAGCTTGCGGCGGATTCCAGTGGGGAAATGCCGATCGTGGTGCCAGCACTGCCTGGCTTCGAGGGAACAGCACTACCCGATGCACCGCCGAACCTCGCTGTGGTTGCTGACGCGGTTCTGAATCAACTGCTTGCTGGCGATCATGCGCCACCGTTCCTGCTGGCTGGAGTGTCGCTCGGTGGTTATGTCGCAATGGCTATGGCACGTCGCCGGCCTGATCTGCTTGCGGGCCTTGTGCTCGTCGATACCAAGGCCACGGCCGATTCGGATCAGGCTCGCGAGGTTCGCCTGGCAACTGCTCTTCGAGCCGAGCAGGACCCAGCAACAATCGGCGAGGTGCTGGTCGATCAACTACTGCCAAAGCTCCTTGGGCCGAGCACGCTGCGCGATCGCCCTGAGGTCGCGCAATCAGTGCGTGCGATGCTCCGGCAGGCACCCCCGGCCACGGTGGCGTGGTACCAGCGTGCGATGGCGCAGCGGCCGGACTCGCTGGCCACCCTCGCCGAACTCACCTGCCCTGTGCTCGTCGTATACGGCGACGAGGACGAATTGAGCCCGCAGGTTGAACAGGACCAGATGCTCGCAGTGCTTCGCTCTGGTCATCGACAGATCATCGACGGCGCCGGCCACCTCTCACCGATTGAGGCGCCGACTGAGGTAGCCCGCACTATCCATGCTTTCTGGAAGGGCTTGGCGTAGATCGCCACGTATGGGTCAGCGAGCAAGGGCCGCCAGGGCGAGGCGTACCTGCGGTCGCCTGCCAGCACGGGCCAATGTCGTCTCGCCGCGGGCCAGGCGCACGAATGATCGCCAGCCAGTTCCGGTACTCGACAGCGCCTTTGCGAACGCTGACGGATGCCGCTCGTATGCCGCCAGGGCGCGAAAGCCAACGGTCATCTCCGCTCCCAGGGTGTCGGTGATAGCGTCCCGATAGTGCGCTGCAGCCACCGACCAGGTTTGTCGCCCACATGCGACATCGGCAGCGGCCTCGCCGGCCAACCGACCACTTCGTAGGGCGAAAGAAATTCCCTCGCGCGTCCACGGTTCCAGGAGTCCGGCGGCGTCCCCGGCCAGGAGGAGTCGATCTGCTGCCAATGGCGAGTCATTGGTGCGGCATCGCGTGAGGTGCCCTGCCGAGACGGCCTGTGGATAAAGCTCGAGTTCAAACCGTCGCAGCATGTCCTGCACATAGCGCCGTTGCTCCTGCGCATATCCCTTGGCCGCGATCGCTCCGACAGTGAGGCGGTCACCTTTGGGAAAGATCCACGCGTATCCGCCCGGGATGCGTCCGAAGTCGATTAGCACCCGTCCAGCCCACTGCTGCTGAATGCGATCGGGCACCTCCACCTCCACCTCGAGCCCGAGGTCTATCTGCGCGAACTTCGCACCGGCAGCACGTGCCACCCGCGAGGTGCTGCCATCGGCACCAATCACGACGCGGGCACGCAGCGGTCCGCCGCTAGTCAGCACCGTGACCTCATCGGGCCCTGGTTCTACACGCTCGACTAAAACTTCGGTGCGCAATTGCACACCATGCTCGACAGCGAAGTCGACCAGTTGTGCATCGAACGTGTCGCGCATGACCATGGGGATGATCACTTCTTCCGCCGTACGGGTGCGCTCGGCGGCAAGATTCATCGTGAAGGTTGCTGACTTTGCCTGGTTCAGGCTGGGCACGATGAATCCGTCAGGTAGGGACTGCAGAGTCAGACCGATAAGGCCGCCACCACACAATTTGTAACGCGGGAGACGTTCCCGCTCCAGGAGGAGTACCTGCGCCCCGCTTTGCGCTGCCCGCAGCGCTGCCATGGCCCCTGCAGGTCCGGCACCAACGACGATGACATCCCAAACATTGGCGTCAATCACAGATCAGCCGCCCGCTTAATCAGTGCTGCATAGGCCTTTGCACCCTTGCTCGTTAGGTGGATGCCATCGCTGACGAAGTACTCGGGATGATCCTGGCTTGCTGTTTTCCAGTCCGCTAGCACGACATTGGGATAGTCCGTGATCACATCATTGACCACTTTGTTATTGCGTTGCTCCCAGGTACGTGGAACGGAGGCATTCACCACAATCACCGTCGGTGTGTCCACGAGCGGATCCAGCATCTCCCGCAGCATTGATGCAGGCAGCACCCCGTTGGTACCGGGATGGAGCACGACGATGGGCGCCAGTTTGTTGCGCTTCTTGAGTTTCTTGACACGACCGACGAATGCACCGGGCATGCGGGAAACGGCGGCATCGACACGTGCGCCGGGAATGACTTCCTGCACGGTTTTGCGTGCGCCTAGGAGCACGGAGTCGCCGATCAGGCTGATGGGGCCGTTGTCAACCACCTCAACTTCGCTGGAAGGCGTTGCCGAGGAACTCGAACCAGGGCTGGCCGCGCTGGTGGCGCCCTGGTCACCGTCAATGGTCACTTCCGTCGGTCCACCGTCGGCTACGCCAATCGCCTCGGCGACGTCCTGAGCAACGGGCGCAGCCTGGCTGGCCGCCCGGCCTAGGCCGAACCCGAGCAATGCCACCGCGAGCACCGTGGCCGTGACCGCGAAGATGCCCTGACGGGTGCGGCGTCGACGTTCCTCACCCTGTGCACCACGCCAACCGCTGACCCACCGGCCAATCGCTCCGCGACGGATTGGAATCTCCACGAATCGATAACTCAGCTCCGCGATGCCGAAGGTGAGCACCATGCGCAATATGA
This sequence comes from Actinomycetales bacterium, assembly GCA_018970765.1. Taxonomy (GTDB): domain Bacteria; phylum Actinomycetota; class Actinomycetes; order S36-B12; family S36-B12; genus REEB426. The sequence goes on along the minus strand of JAGWVT010000015.1, from coordinate 39,929 downwards.
ATAGGCCGATACCGTCGAAGGGCACGTCCAGGTTGGGCCGAGTGACCATGAAGATCGGCCAGTGCCACAGATAGAGCCCGTAGGAACGCTGGCCGATGTACCTCATCGGTTGCCGGCCCAGCCAGCGGCCAAGTGGCACGGCTGGATGCGTTGCGGTGGCGATCAGTACGGTGACAACCAGCGCGAGAATCGCGAATCCGCCGCGCTGGTAGAGCCACGGAGTGAACTCACCGACCCACACAAAGAATCCAACGATGGTCAGCAGCGCCAGAATCCCGGTTGTGGTCAACGTGATGACCGCGCCGCGGCGAATGGTCTCCGGCAGGCGTCCCGGCCGCCAGGCACAGGCAAACCCGGCGCCAATGAGCAGTCCCATCGCGTGGGCATCGGTCCCGAAGTAGGCGCGGCTTGGGTCGGCGAGTTCAGGAAATCCGGAGTTGACGGACAGCACCGTCATCCAGATGGTGGAAAGCAGAGCCAGGGCTAGCGCCACCGCGAGAACTCCCCGACGTCCCATGCGGCGCATCACAAGAAACGCGACAAGTGGCCAGACCAGATAGAACTGTTCCTCGACAGCCAATGACCACAGGTGCTTCAGCAGCGGGGGTCGTCCGGTGAATTCGAAATAGGACTGGTCCGCGAGGACGTACCACCAGTTGTTGACGTAGAACGCCGATGCCACGGTGTCGCCGATGAGCTGGCGCGCCGCATCGGGGTACCAGATGGCCACTGCCGTGCCGACCACCGCGAGCATGAGGATCAGCGCTGGCAGCAGGCGACGGGCGCGGCCGAGGTAGAAGCGCTTGAAATCGATGCGACCGCTGCGGTCGAACTCCTCCAGGATCAGGGAGGTGATGAGAAAGCCGCTGAGGACGAAGAAGACGTCGACTCCCAGGAAGCCGCCCTGAATCCAGACGAGGTCTGCGTGATACAGCAGCACGCCAAGGACAGCCAGGGCGCGAATACCATCCAGGCCGGGCAGGTAGCCCATCTCCCCGGCACGTCGCCCGGCATCGATCTTCCAGGGAGTAGCGCTGGTCACCTGTTCGGCGGCCACAGCACATCGTAGGCGCCCCTGGGGAATAGGTCAGCCGCCGGATCCCCGGTTGAGCGGGTTCAAACCGTGATTGCGAACGTGATGTGGGGGCCTACGGGGTTTCTTCTGAAGTGATTTGAAGTGCCTGATCAATAAGTACCTGGATTGAAGTTCTCCAATTGGCCAGATCCCTGGACAGGGTCAGCCAAGTCATATGTCGATTGATCTCGTCATACTGATGAACGAGAAAGTTCCGATTTGCCACGGCGATAGCCCAGTCAAAATCACCGGTTGGGAGGGAACTCATTCGACTCAGTCGATTGGCGGCCTCGCCTACCTTGATCATGAGGGAATCCCCTGCCTCCTGCAGGATCGCATCGTTCAAGTAGGCCTCTTGCCCGCGTTCCACAATCTCAGTCACGCGGACAAGCCATGCTTCGAGATGCAGGATCTCTTTGGCTGCTCGACGATCCATTACAGAGGAATGGAATCCCGGCGTATATCGTCGTCCATCCCACTCTTGAGGCCGCCGTACTCAATCAGGTCGACCTTGCGTCCCATAACCATGGTCACCTCATGCTGGAAGCGAATGAAGTCAAAGGTGGATGCATCATCTGGTGCCTGGACCAGGAGGTCAATGTCTGAATCAGGTTCCGCATCCCCGCGAGCTACCGAGCCGAACACGGCAAGCCGCGAATAACCGCGTTCGATGGCCATAGTCTTGATGACGGGAGTGGCTGCCTCAAGCAGGGTGGCTGGATTGACCTTGCTGGTGTCCGGCCCGCTCCGGAGTTGTTGACTGATCGCTGGCTGTGTGACGCCCAGGGCCTGCGCGATGCTTCGTTGGCTGCTCCCGGCCGCCAGCATCGCTCGCAGGACCATGCCTCGCCTGAGACGGGCAACGAATTCCGCGTGGTGAGTTTGCTGATACTCGGCGACCCAGTTCATAAGGCAACCTTATCAGCCGGAATGCCCCCAAGGCTCTCCCAGCGAGACCATCGATTCGCTAGGGCATGAGTTCCAGAAGTTGGGCCCAGGCGCCGGTCCGGCTGGCCCACCACCATCCGCCGACCAGCGCGGCGCTGAAAGCGGCGGCCCAAACTGCTCGGCGGGCCCGACGTAGCAACAGCGTGCCGAACAGAACGGCGAGTAGGCCTGCCCCGATGGCGAGCAGGGGTCGCAGGCTGGCGTCACCGGCCCAGTTGGTCAAGGTTGCCCAGGGGTCGCTCATCAGGTCGTTCATGTGGTCGCTTATCGAGTTGCGCTCAGTGTTCGGCGGCCGCTGATTGACCGACGTCAACTTGGACGAACTCGATGAGGACCCCGCCGCAGTCCTTGGGATGAGCGAAGTTGATCAAGGAGCCGGCCGTGCCTCGCCTGGGCTCGTCGTAGAGCATGCGCACACCTCGGGAGCGCAGGGTGGTGCTGACCGCGGCGACGTCGGCGACTCGGTAAGCCATCTGCTGGATGCCTGGACCATTGCGGTCGAGGAACTTGGCGATGGGGGAGTCTGGGCGCAGCGGGGCAAGCAGTTGCACGCACGCATTGCCGGCGCCCAGCATGGCTTCGACCACACCCTGCTCCTCGTTGGTTTCTCGATGCGTGACCTTCAGACCGAAGGTTCGCTCGTAGAAGGCGATCGCCGCGTCTAGATCGGGCACCGCCAGGCCAATGTGGTCGATCGCCTCGACCAATGCATCCGGCCCCAATGCCTGCGAGTCACTACTCATGCGCCTATCGTGACAGTGATGGACGCCGAAACTCCCCTGCCGGTGAGGCGTGTCCGAGGCAGGTTGCCGGTCCTGGGCCTGCGACCCAATCGCCGGGCGGTGCTGCAAGCCAGTCTGGTCGGTGCGATCGCCCTTGGTGGCACGACCAGTTGTGCGCGATCGGCGACCTCGACGAATCAGGTCGTGTTCTCGAACTGGCCAATGTACATAGACGTCCCTGAGCCGGGCATGCTAAGCACGTTAGAACGGTTCACCGAACGCACCGGAATCGAGGTGCTCTATCAGGAGGACATCAACGACGGTCAGACGTTCTATGCCAAGGTGCGCGATCAGTTGGAATCCGGGCGAGGCATTGATCGAGACATTGTCGTCTTCAGCGAAGAAACTGCGCAGTTGTTCGTTGAACTGGGCTTCGCGCAGCCGTTGGACTACGCGCGCATCCCAAATGCCGTGAACCTCCTGCCGCGCTTGGCGCAGGCATCCTTCGACCCCAATCGCGCCTATACGCTGCCGTGGCAGTCCGGCTTCACTGGATTCGGATTCAATGCCCCCTTGTTGAACGAGCGCACCGGGTGGACGGAAATGAACTCGTTCGAACAGTTCTTCGATGAGCGCCTCAAGGGCCGCATTTCCGTGCTCGGCGAAACGATGGACACCATGGGACCGATGCTGGCCTGGCAGGGATTCGATCCATCGAACTTCACCGATGCCCAGTTCGAGCAGACACTGGATGTCCTGGCCCAGTACGTGGAGCGAGGGTTCATCAGGCAGGTCACCGGCAATGACTACATTGCCGGACTCCAATCAGGCGATCTCATCACGTCCATTGGTTGGTCTGGGGATGTGCTGGCACTGGGTGACGAGTGGGGGTTTGCCCTCCCGGAATCCGGTGGCATCGTCTGGGCGGATTCAATGCTGATCCCGATCGGTGCCCCCAACAAGTCTGGCGCCGAAGACCTCATGAACCACTACTACGACCCGGTGATTGCCGCCCAGGTGGCGGCGTGGATTCAGTACGTCTGCCCCGTCAGTGGCGCTCGAGAGGCTATGCGCGATGTTGATCCGGCATTGGTCGACGATCCGTGGATATTCCCGTCGACGCAGGTGTTGGATTCCTGCTACGTCACCCAAGCGCTAAGCCTGGAGCGATCCGAACTCCTGGATCGGCAGTTCGATCGTGTGATGGGACTATGAGAAGTCACGATTGTTTGAGGAAGCGAAGGTCGCGATGACAACTGTCGATCAGGTCGCCGCCCTGCGCTCAGGCGACGTGCGGACTTTGGCACGTTCGATCAGCATCGTCGAGACGCAGTCGGCTCAGGCACGCAAGTTGCTTGCGGCGATCGCGCCATTGGTTGCTGACCACTCGCCACAGGTCATCGGCATTACGGGCTCACCCGGCGTGGGCAAGTCAACCATCACGGCCGCCCTAGTCAGTGCGTACCGCAAGGAAGGCAAGCGAGTTGCCGTCTTGGCTGTCGACCCTAGTTCGCCGTTCAGTGGCGGCGCACTGCTGGGCGATCGAATTCGTATGCAGCAGCATGCAAACGATCCGGGGGTTTACATCCGATCGATGGCCTCCCGCGGGCACCTGGGTGGGTTGGCGGCAACGACACCGCAGGTCATCGCCGTGCTGGCGGCCGCTGGGTTCGATGTCGTGCTGATTGAGACCGTCGGTGTCGGGCAGTCCGAGGTGGAGGTGGCTGCCACCGCAGACACGACCATCGTGCTGCTGGCTCCGGGCATGGGCGACGGAATTCAGGCAGCCAAGGCAGGCATCTTGGAGATCGGCGACATCTTCGCAGTCAACAAAGCGGACCGTGACGGTGCCCAGACCACGGCACGCGAAGTGCAGCAGATGATCGCCCTTGGAACATGGCCGGGATGGCGCCCACCGGTAGTGCTCACGGTTGGCAACCGTGACGACGGCATCGACGACCTCTTGGCTGGCATCCAGGCGCATCGAGCCTGGCTGTCACAGTCGGGTGAGGAACAGCAGCGACGTCTGCGCCGGGTACGCGAGGAGATCCTCGCTCTGCTGGCCAGCCGTACCGTGCAAGCCGCGCAACAACGCGAGGCGGACCTGAACGCCCTGGCTCAGCGTGTGCTCAGTGGGGGGCTGGACGCCTATGCAGCAGTGGATGAACTATCCGCCAGACTCACGCCCTGACCCAAGCCCTGACCCATGCCCTGACCCATGCCCTGACCCATGCCCTGACCCATGCCCTGACCCATGCCCGAACGACACCGGGGATGCGTCAGACTAGGGGAGTGACACAACCGTCCTTCACCGCCCGAGGGGCCGTCGATCTCGGTGCTCTGGCCAGTGCCCGGCAGAACCAGGCAAAGGCGGCGGCGGCCATGGCCAATGCGCCGGCTGGGTTGGTAATCGACGTCACCGAGGCAACCTTCCAGACCGAAGTCATCGACCGCTCAATGTCTGTGCCGGTCATCCTTGACCTGTGGGCCACCTGGTGCGCACCCTGCAAGCAGCTTTCGCCGATTTTGGAGGCCCTCGCGGTGTCCTACGGGGGTCGACTGGTGCTGGCGAAGGTCGACGTAGACGCCGAGCAGCGCATAGCGGCGGCCTTCCAGGTGCAGTCCATCCCCTCGGTCTTCGCGGTCATCAAGGGCCAGCCGATTCCCTTATTCCAAGGCGCAGTACCTGAGCAACAGGCGCGTGCAGTGCTGGACGAGGTACTGCGCGTGGCTGCCAGCCAGGGGGTTGAAGGCAGCGTGCTGGAGGCGTCGGAATCCGATCACGAGGTCGTCGAGGAGGTCGCTGACCCGCGCTTTGACGCTGCGGCAACGGCAATCGACGCTGCCGATTGGGACGGTGCCGAGCGCGCCTATCGCGTGATCTTGGATACCGAACCAGGAAACACTGAGGCGCAGGCGGGTTTGGCAATGGTGGGCCTCTTTCGTCGAACGTCAAGTGCAGACGAAGCAGGTGCACTGGGTGCGGCAGCAGCGGCCCCTACCGATGTCGCGGCCCAAACGCTCGCCGCGGACTTCGATGCTCTAGCCGGCCGCTGGCAGCAGGCCTTCGATCGACTAATTACATGCGTGCGCGCTACTAGCGGTGCCGATCGTGATGCGGTGCGTGCACATCTGCTCGCGCTCTTCCAGGTAGCCGGGGATGACCCCGCGGTGCCAGCTGCTCGAACGGCGCTGGCCAGTGCGCTCTTCTAGGCCGGTACGCGCACTGCGCATCGCAGTGGTGACGCTTGTCTGTGGCGTCACGCTTGCGGTCAGCGGCTGTGGGCTGGTGCCCGACAATCTGCCCAGACCAGCGCTGCCGAAACTCAGCGACCTACGGGCGTTGGTGCCATTTGGACCCTCCGACGAAGAGGGCAACGTCCAAGCCTCACCGTCACCGAGTCCATCGGCTACTGCCTCCGGTGAGGCAACCCCTACGCCAAGTGCGCTACCTGACCCCACCGACTGCCTCAAGCGCGAGGTCATCAACCTGCGCATCAATAAAGACGGTGGCGACTATGGCTTCGGCGGTGAAATCTTCGTGGAGTTCCAGGTGCGCTTCACCAATAATTGCGCTCAGGAAGTCAAGGCTGTCGAGTATGAGGCGCGTTTCCAAGACGCCTTCGACGATGAAATCATGTACTGCTTCGGCAAAGTGACCCTAAAGATTCCGGTCGGGGCCTCGAAGAGTTCCCCGAAGGACACCGGGTGCTACGTCGGTGCGGGTGAGCCGAGTTTTCAATCATGGACCGTGGTGAGCAAGGCCGATGTCACCAGTGAGGCCACCGTCACTCGAGTTGTCTTCAAGGACGGCTCGATCTCGTCCCGATCCGTGATCTAGCGACTAAACCTGCGGTGAGGCGAGGTAGACCGTCGCGAGCGGTGGCAGCGTGACGTCGGCCGATGCGGGTTGGCCGTGCCAGCCACGCGAGCCGGCCGCGCGAACGACACCGAGGTTCCCCATACCGCTGCCGCCGTAGTCCTTCGCATCAGTGTTGAGCAGTTCGGTCCACTCGCCAGCGGCGGGTAATCCGATGCGGTAGCCGGTGCGCGGCACCGGTGAGAGGTTCACCAGGCAGGCCACGGCGTTGCCGCTTCGATCAAAGCGCAGCCAACTGAAGACGTTTGCGCCGTGGTCATTTGCCTCAATCCAGCTAAAGCCGGCCGGTTCGTCGTCCAGCTCCCACAGCGCCGGTACTGAGCGATACGTGCGGTTGAGGTCAGTGACCACACGCAGAATGCCGGCATGTTCCTCGAATTGCAGCAACCACCAGTCCAGGCCACGTTCGTCATTCCATTCGCTTGACTGAGCGAACTCCGATCCCATGAACAGCAGCTTGCGACCCGGGTGCGCCCACATGAAGCCGAGAAACGCCCGCAGGTTGGCCAGCTGCTGCCAGCGATCACCTGGCATGCGAGCGATGAGCGACCCTTTGCCGTGGACGACCTCATCGTGCGAGATGGGCAGCACGTAGCGCTCGCTATAGGCGTACATCATCGCGAAGGTCATCTGATTGTGGTGGTACTGGCGGTGGATGGGTTCGTGCCGCAGGTAGTCCAAGGAGTCGTGCATCCAGCCCATGTTCCACTTGAAGCCGAAACCCAATCCGCCGAGAAAGGTCGGTCGTGTCACCCCACCCCAAGCAGTGGATTCCTCGGCAATGGTGATGGCACCGGGCACCCGCCGATAGATCGTGGCGTTGAGTTCTTGTAAGAACGCCACTGCGTCGAGATTCTCGCGACCGCCGAACGTGTTGGGTTCCCACTGTCCAGGTGCGCGCGAGTAGTCCAAGTAGAGCATGGACGCCACTGCGTCCACCCGGAGTCCGTCCACATGGAATTCCTCAAACCAGAACAGTGCGTTCGCAACCAGGAAATTGCGCACCTCACGACGACCGAAGTCGAAGACGTAGGTGCCCCAGTCGGGATGCTCCCCACGTCGTGGATCGGGATGTTCGTACAGCGCGGTACCGTCGAATCGAGCCAGGGCCCAGTCGTCCTTGGGAAAATGCGCAGGAACCCAGTCGATGATCACGCCGATACCGGCTTGATGCAGGGCGTCGATCAGGTGCCGCAGGTCGTCAGGAGAGCCGAAGCGCGCGGTCGGGGCGAAGTAGCTGGTCACCTGATAGCCCCAGCTGGGCCCGTACGGGTGCTCCGCGACGGGCAGGAGTTCCACGTGCGTGAACCCAGAATCAACCACGTACTCCACGAGTTCACCGGCGAGCTGCTGGTAACTCAGGCCAGGGCGCCAGGAGCCCAGATGCACCTCGTAGATGCTGATGGGTTTGCGATGTGGGTCGCTGTCGGCGCGCGCTGCCAACCAGTCGCCGTCCTGCCAGGCGTATTCCGAGGCGAAGACCACAGAGGCCGTGGCTGGGGGTATTTCGGTGGCAAATGCCATGGGGTCGGCTTTCTGGCGCCAATGACCGTCCGGGCCCAGGACGGCGAATTTGTAGCGCAGGTTTCCGGTGATGCCCGGGACGAACACTTCCCATACGCCGGCCGAGCCCAGGCTGCGCATCGGGTGCGCAGTGCCGTCCCAATGGTTGAAGTCGCCAACCACGCGTACGCCTCGCGCATTCGGTGCCCACACTGCGAAGGACACTCCGTGCAGGGTGCCAAAGGGCGATTCGTAACTGCGCGGGTGCGCACCGAGCACTTCCCAGAGCTGTTCGTGTCGACCTTCACCAATCAGGTAGAGGTCCATCTCGCCAAGGGTTGGCCAGAATCGGTACGGGTCGTCGCCGGGGACGATCTGACCGTCGTACTCGACATCGACTGCGTAGTGCGGCACCTGTTCGGTGTCGAGCGTGATGCGCCAGATGCCGCGATGCTCGTGCGTCATTTCGAGGCGATCCTGCGGCGCGCCGGAGCCGCTCACCAAGGTCACCGACTCAGCATCCGGTCGCAAGACTCGGATCACCACGCGTCCGTCAGCGGTTGGGTGCGGACCGAGAATGGCGTGCGGATCGTGGTGCCAGCCGTCGACAACGCGATCAAGGTCATCCAGGGTCACCGACAGGGCATCGGCTTGCCCGCGCCGCATCTTCATTCCGGCACCTTGTTCATTGTTGGACTCGAATTCACTGTTGGACCTGGACAATGTGTGCCACGTGCTCCCAGGGGCGCAGACTTACGTATGTGCCATGCGACCAGGTCCAGGTGGTCTGCGATACCAGGTCACGCGCGACAAAACGAGCGGACCAATCCATGCCCAGTGCGGGCATGTCCCACCAGATCGTCGCTTCCTGTTCGCGATGCGGATCAACTGAGCAAACCACCAGCAGCAAATCGTCACCATCCTGCTTGGCGAATGCGATCACCGATGGGTTGTCGGACTGATGGAAGTGCAGGGATCGAAGATCCTGCAGGGCTGGATGCGCACGACGAATGCTGTTCAGCAGCGCCAGGTACGGGGCCAGGGTTCGCCCCTGTCGGCGCGCTGCTTCCCAATCCCGCGGTCGGTACTGGTATTTCTCCGAGTCCAGGTATTCCTCGCTCCCGGGGCGTAGTGCTACGTGTTCATAAAGTTCAAAGCCGCTGTAAATGCCATAGGTCGGCGACAGGGTCGCGGCCAGAGTGGCGCGAATCGAAAACGCCGCAGGCCCACCGTGCTGCAGGTAGTCGTTCAGGATGTCCGGGGTGTTGGCGAAGAAGTTCGGGCGCATGTATGAGGCCGCTGGGCCAGCCAGTTCCCGACAGTACTCCTCGAGTTCGTACCGCCCATTGCGCCAGGTGAAGTAGGTATAGGACTGCTGGAATCCCACCTGCGCTAGCGCCTGCATCATGGGCGGTCGGGTGAAGGCCTCGGCGAGGAACAGCACATCCGGGTCGGTGGCATTGATGGACGCGATGAGTCGCTCCCAGACCCACAGTGGTTTGGTATGCGGGTTGTCGACACGGAAAATGCGCACGCCGTGATCCATCCAGTGACGAACCACGCGTTCGACCTCGCGGTAGAGCCCCTCTGGATCGTTATCGAAGTTGAGCGGGTAGATGTCCTGGTACTTCTTGGGTGGATTCTCTGCGTATGCCACCGACCCGTCGGCCCTGGTGGTGAACCACTGCGGGTGCGTGCGCACCCACGGGTGATCTGGTGATGCCTGCAGGGCAAGGTCGAGGGCGACTTCGAGGTCGAGTGCTTTGGCGGCCGCGACAAATGCATCGAAATCCGCAAGCGTCCCCAGATCCGGATGGACCGCGTCGTGACCTCCGTCAGCACTGCCTATCGCCCAGGGTGAGCCAGGATCGGCGGCAGCAGCAACCAACGCGTTGTTCGCGCCCTTGCGATGGGTACGGCCGATGGGGTGGATCGGTGGGAGGTAGACGACGTCGAATCCCATTTCGGCGATCGCCGAGAGTCGTCGGGCGGCCGTCGCAAAGGTTCCGGACTTCGTGGGGTCAATCGCGGCCGTGCTGCTGAGCGCACCCTCTGAGCGGGGAAAGAACTCGTACCAGGCACCAACGAGGGCGCGGCGCCGTTGCACGAGCAGTGGCCACGGCCCGCTGGAGGTGACGAACTCACGCAGCGGCCAGCGCTGCATGATCTGCTCGACGCGAATATCGGTGGCCGCCGCCAACCGCACTTCTGCCGGAAGGGTGGCAGTGCGCATGGTGACGACGGATTGTCCGAGCAGTTCGGCGGATGGTGCGTCCGGGCACAGCGCCGCGGCGCGGGCCAGCACGGCGGCACCGTCCAAGAGTTCAACGTCCTCGTCAAGCCCGGCGGGAATCTTCACGAGTGCTCGGTGCAGCCAACTCGCCCACGGGTCATTCCAGGATTCGACGACGAATTGCCAAAGGCCGATGCTGTCCGGGCGAACCAATCCCTGCCAGGTATCCAACCCATCGAGTACCGCGGTCATCCGCACCCGGGAGTGTTCGCGGCCGGTTGGATCAATCAAGACCGCGTGGGCGCCCAGGGCGTCATGGCCCTCCCGCAGGCAGGTGGCGCGGATGGGAATTGCTTCACCTACCGCGGCGGCTGCCGGCCGACGCCCCCCAAGGACGGTCGGGCTGACGTCAGTGATCGGCATGCGCCCAACAAGTACGGCCGGTACCACTGCGGGCGGCGGGAACGCCTCGGCTTGGACCGCAGGCGGGACGCTCTCCTGGCGCATGTCCACGTGCTGACCTCCAGGAGTTCCGGGTGCTACCCGGGGAGCCTAGTGAACCGGGCAGCCCCGGGATAGGGCCTATGCAAACGTTGACATGGCAGTCGCTAGCGTGTGCCGAGTGAAGGCAACCCGGCGGTTCACGGTCCGTGCGGTTCTGGCTCCCGAACTTCAGGGCCTGCAGCTCTTGGCCATGAACCTGCGCTGGGCTTGGTCCCCGCGCACTCAGGATCTCTTTGCGGCCATCGACCCCGCCCTGTGGGAGCGCTGCGGTAGGGACCCCGTACGTCTGCTGGGTGAGGTTTCCGCCGAGCGCCTGGCCGAACTTGCGACCGATCAGAACTTCCTTGGCTGGTTGGACGAGCAGGTTGTGCAATTGCGGGAATACCTGCAAGGGCCGCGCTGGGATTTCCAGGCCGGCACTGACGTGAGTTTGAGCGGTGTCGCGTACTTCTCGCCAGAATTCGGCATTACCGCGGCAATGCCCCAGTACTCCGGTGGATTGGGCATCTTGGCCGGCGATCACCTCAAAGCCGCCAGTGACCTCGGCGTGCCGATCATCGGCATCGGTTTGTACTACCGAGCCGGCTACTTCCGTCAGTCCCTATCCCGGGACGGCTGGCAGGTGGAGAGCTACCCGGTGAGCGATCCGGAGAGCGCACCGGTGACGTTGCTCCGCGAGGCGGACGGCACCCCGGTTCGTATTCGCATCGACCTACCTGGTGAGCGACAGTTGACCGCGGGCGTCTGGGTGGCTGAAGTCGGGCGCGTACCGCTGTTGCTGCTCGACACGAATATTGAGGAGAACTCGGTTGCCGATCGCGAAGTGACCGATCGCCTGTATGGCGGCGGGGGCGAATATCGCCTTCAGCAGGAGTTACTCCTGGGCGTTGGTGGTGTTCGGGCGCTGCGCGCTTACTGCCGGCTCACCGGACGGGTTGCGCCTGAGGTGTACCACACCAATGAGGGGCATGCCGGGTTCCAGGGAGTTGAGCGCATTCGCGAACTTGTATCCGGTGATGAGGGGCTGAGTTTCGGTGAGGCACTGCAGGTGGTGCGCGCCAGCACGGTGTTCACCACGCATACGCCAGTGCCGGCCGGCATCGATCGCTTTCCGCGCGACCTGGTGCAGCAGTACTTCAGTGCCACCAGTTCCAGTGGCGCGGGTTGGTCCCTGCTACCCATCGACGAAGTCTTGGCCCTCGGCGCGGAGAGCTACACGGGCGGTGACCCAGCTGTGTTCAACATGGCGGTGATGGGTCTGCGGCTTGGGCAGCGCGCGAACGGCGTCAGTCAGCTCCATGGCGCCGTGTCACGCAGCATGTTTGCTGGCCTGTGGCCCGGTTTCGACGCGGCCGACGTACCGATCATCGCGATCACCAACGGTGTGCATGCGCCAACCTGGGTTGCCCGACCTCTGCAGGATGCGGCCAACGACTGTGGGACACATATCGATGATCCAAACGCTTGGCCGCTCCTGGCCGATCTTGATGGTGGACAGCTCTGGCAGGTCCGAACGCAGTTGCGTCAGCGGCTGATCAATGAGGCCCGCGCGCGACTTCGCGCATCCTGGCTGGCCCGCGGGGTCGCCGAACGCGACCTGGACTGGATCGACGGCGTGCTTGACCCCAATGTGCTGACGATCGGTTTTGCGCGCCGCGTGCCCTCATACAAGCGGTTGACCCTGATGCTGCGTGACTCGCAGGCCCTTCGTGAACTCCTGCTGGACGAGCAGCACCCCATCCAATTGGTGATTGCGGGCAAGGCACATCCGGCTGACGATGGTGGTAAGGGCCTGATTCAGCAACTGGTGACCTTTGCCGATGATCCGCAGATCCGTCATCGCATCGTTTTTCTTCCCGATTACGACATGGCCATGGCGGCCGATCTAGTGGCTGGCTGCGATGTTTGGCTGAACAATCCCATTCGACCCCTTGAGGCAAGTGGTACCTCGGGAATGAAAGCCGCACTCAACGGAGCGCTGAACCTGTCCATCCTCGATGGTTGGTGGGATGAGTGGTTCGACGACCAGAATGGCTGGGCGATCCCGTCGGCTGATGGTGTGCACGATGCCGAACGGCGCGACGACTTGGAGGCCGCGGCGCTCTATACCTGCCTGCGCACCCAGGTTGCGCCGCTCTTCTATGACCGCGGGGTTGCGGGCATCCCTGATCAGTGGCTCGCTCGCATACGTCACACCCTGCGCACGCTGGGACCTAAAGTCCTGGCCTCCCGCATGGTCCGTGAATACGTCGAACGCCTCTACCTACCGGCCGCGCAGGCAAGTGCGGTCGTTCAGGCGGACGGGTTGGCGGCAGCTCGCACATTGCACGCTTGGTCAGCGAATGTTCGCGAACAGTGGCCGGCCGTACGCGTCGAGCATGTCGCTGTTGACGGCCTCGGTGCGGCGACGCACCTGGGTGACAGCGTCACAGTCCAGGCGTACGTCGTCCTAGCAGGGCTGAGCCCTGCGGATGTGCAGGTACAAGCACTCGTTGGTCGAGTCCAAGACGATGATGAGCTGATCGACCCGCAGGTCACCGAATTGCAGGTTCAGGAGTCCTTCGACGGTAACCGATGGCGGTACGAGGGCAAACTGGTGCTGGAACGTAACGGCCCGATCGGTGCCACCGTGCGCATCCTGCCTATTCATGAGCACCTGGCCAATTCGGCGGAGTTGGGGCTGCAGGCGACGGCATAGCCCATGGGTGGTTGACTGCCATCGGACAAGATGTTCGTGGGCTGACGGGAGGCGCAATGGCCGACACAGTGCGCGGTGCAGACGGCGAATTGCTCTGGGCCGGGGAGTTCGTGCGGGTCGAAGTTCCGTCGGTCGCGCGTGCGGGCAGTGTTGCGGTCATTCGGCTGGACCGACCCCCGATGAATGCGCTCTCGCTTCAGGTGCAGGCGGAGCTGGCCGAGGCCGCAGCGCAGGTTGCTCGGCGACCGCAGCTGGGCGCTGTCGTGGTCTACGGGGGGCCGAAGGTTTTCGCCGCGGGCGCGGACATCAAGGAAATGGTCGCCATGAGCTACCAGGACATGGTGCACGCCGGTGTGGGCCTGCAGGCCGCCTTCACCGCTATCGCGCGCATTCCGCAGCCGACCATCGCGGCGATCACCGGCTACGCCCTTGGTGGCGGCTGCGAGCTTGCCCTGTGCTGCGACCTTCGCGTCTGCGGTGATAACGCGCGATTGGGTCAACCTGAAATCCTGCTCGGCATCATCCCGGGAGCGGGTGGCACACAACGACTTCCGAGACTCATCGGCCCGTCGCGAGCAAAAGACCTGGTGTTCAGCGGGCGGTTCGTGAACGCCGATGAGGCGTTGGCCATCGGGCTCGTCGATCGCGTCGTGCTGCCCGATGACGTCTTCACCGATGCCCTGACCTGGGCAGAGCAGTTGGCTCGTGGACCGGCACTGGCGCTGCGCGCGGCCAAGGAGGCCATCGACCGAGGCCTGGAGACCGATCTGGAGACTGGGTTGCAGATCGAACGTGCGCATTTCGCCGCGTTGTTCGCTACCGAGGATCGCGCCATTGGCATGGCCTCATTCGTCGATCACGGCCCCGGCAAAGCCGAGTTCACCGGTCGCTGAGCAGATGTCGCCCAGCGGCGCGCAGTACCAGCCACCCTCGCAGCAGGATCTGGACCGCGCGCGATCTGATCCAAAACTGGCCAATGTGCTCTACCACGATTGGGAAGCCGGTAGTTACGACGCGAAGTGGAGCATCTCCTACGATCAGCGCTGTATCGATTATGCCCATGATCGCTACCGTCATGTCGTCGATGCCAGCAGTGCTGGTGATCAAGCTGATGGGCCCTATGTGCGTGCACTGGAATTGGGCTCGGGAACGGGATTCTTTCTGCTCAACCTGATGCAGGCTGGTGTTGCGCAACAGGGCACCTTGACCGACATCTCGCCAGGCATGGTCGATGTTGCAGTGCGCAATGGGCGCGCACTCGGTCTTACGGTTGATGGCCGCAGCGCCGATGCCGAGCAGTTGCCATTCTCGGATGGCTCATTTGATCTGGTGGTCGGCCATGCGGTGTTGCATCACATTCCCGATGTCGAGCAGGCCCTGCGCGAAGTTCTGCGGGTACTGGTGCCGGGTGGGCGATTCGTGTTCTGTGGCGAACCCACGGAGCATGGCGACTTCGTTGCTCGGCGACTTTCGCGATTGACCTGGTGGACGACCAAGAAGATCACGCACCTGCCCGCACTGCGCGCTCGGTGGGCTCGACCGAAGGCTGAACTTGACGCCTCCTCGCAGGCCGCTGCTTTGGAGGCATTAGTGGATCTACACACCTTCGATCCGGATCGGCTCGCGGCGACCTGCATGCGCGCTGGGGCAATCGACGTTCACACGGTCACCGAAGAACTGACCGCATCCTGGTTCGGTTGGCCGGTGCGTACCTTCGAGGCAGCGGTGGCTCCCGGGGTGCTGGGCTGGGGTTGGGCCAACTTCGCCTACCGCGGTTGGCAGCGACTGAGCTGGCTCGACGAGCATCTGTGGTCGCAGGTCGTACCGGATGAGTGGTTCTACAACGTCTGCGTTACCGGACGACGGCCCTAGCCGGACTCCTACACTCGCAGGGTGCGGATCCTGCACCTGTCCTGGGAGTACCCGCCGGTGGTCTACGGCGGTCTGGGTCGGCATGTCCATGCACTGACCCGTACTCAGGCCGAACTCGGCCACGACGTTGCGGTGCTGACGCAAGCCGCCGAAGGTCTTCCTGGTGACGACATTGTTGACGGCGTGCGCGTCCTTCGGGTGCCCAGTGATGCCCCGTTCGTCGCGCTTGATGAAGCACACCTTGTTGATTGGGTAATGGGGTTCAACAGTGGCATTGCTCGCGCAGGCGTGCAGTTGCTGCGCACCTGGCGCCCCGAAGTGGTCCACGGTCACGACTGGCTGGTCGCTCATGCGGGAGTGCTGCTGCGTGACGCCGCCGCGGTCCCCTACGTCAGCACTATGCATGCGACCGAGGCTGGCCGCCACCAGGGCTGGTTGCCCAGCGAACTATCGAAGACGATTCACGGCATCGAGTGGTGGTCCTGCCGTGAAGCCGCTCGTGTCATCTGCTGTAGCGCCCATATGCGCAGTGAGGTGCATCGTCTCTTCGAGACCCCTGAGGAGCACATCGATGTCATTCCCAATGGCATCGACCCGCAGGGCTGGCAAGTCAGCACCCAACAGCGCCGTCAGGCTCGGGAGCGTCATCCAGGGCCACTGATCGTTTTCACCGGGCGACTGGAGTGGGAGAAGGGCGTGCATACCCTGATCGACGCACTGCCTTCGGTGCGTCGCGCGGTGCCAGGCGCACGGCTCGTAGTCGCCGGACGCGGCGGCGCAGAACAGCGACTTCGCGACCAGGTGCGCACCAAGCGATTGGGGCGACAGATCTCGTTCGCCGGTTGGATGCCGCAGGATGCGCTGCGCTCACTGGTGTCAGCTGCTGACGCCGTCGTGGTACCCAGCATCTACGAGCCATTCGGCATCGTGGCATTGGAAGCGGCCGTACTGGGTGCACCGCTGGTGGTGGCGCGCACCGGGGGTTTGACCGAGATCGTTGCTGACGGGCGTACCGGGTGGACCTTCGAGCCCGGTGATGCTGCCGATCTCGCGGTGGCGCTAACGGATGCCTTAACGCATCCGCAACGCGCTCGAAGTCGCGCACGCCTCGCCCGTCAACGAGTGGAGCGTGACTTTGGTTGGCCTGTCATCGCCCAACGCACGGAGGCTGTCTATCGCGCAGCCCAGCGAAGGGGTGTCGCTGACCGCGTGGGCCCCACGCGTCCCATCGTTCGCCCGGGCAACCTCTTCACCGGTGCGTTGGCCTAGGCATCGGCGTAGACGTGGCACGTGATCCTCGGCAGGCACGCTTTCTCACCCTTGCCTCGCTTCGGTGGGTGATGCGGCATCGCGCTTGGACCTGGTGGTACCTGGTTCGCTACGCGCGCCTGGCACGACTGCGCATTCGCCACCCGCAGGTCATCCTGCGCGGCATGGTGTTTCTGGGTCGCGGTGTGCAGATTGAGGCACGCCGGGGTTATGGCCGCATCATCATCGGGCGCTGGGTGCACCTGGGTGACGGCACGCGCCTGCGCTGCCATGAGGGCTGTCTGAGTATCGGCGACAAAGTGGTGATGGGCCAGCAGAACACGATCAACGGATATCTTGACATTGAGATTGGCGCATCCACGCTCATTGCGGACTGGGTCTACGTCTGCGACTTCGACCACGTCACCGAAGACATCCACCTACCAATCAAGGACCAAGGCATTGTGAAGTCTCCGGTGCGCATAGGTCCGGATACCTGGCTTGGTGTCAAGGCCACGGTGCTACGCGGTAGCACCATTGGTCGCGGAGCGGTAATTGCCGCGCATGCCGTGGTGCATGGGTCTATCCCTGAATACGCCATTGCTGCGGGCGTTCCAGCGAAGCCGATCAAGGATCGCCGAGCTACGTACGCGGCAACGGCCACACGTCGAGCTGCGTTGGCGGATATCGAACGCAAGACCCGACGAGCCCTGGACGACGTAGTTCGAACGCTTCCCTAGAAGTAGCCGGCTCGCTTCTTGGCCTCCATGGAGTCACCGCGATCGCCGTCAACGAGACGACCGGCCCGCTCGCTGTAGCGCACCTGCTCCATATCGAGCACGAGCTCGTCTAGATCATGTGCCGGTGTATCCGTCGCTCCGGTAACCGGCCAGCAGCCCAATGTCCGGAATCGAACCTCGCGCACCTGGGGGGCTTCCCCTGGTTCAAGGGGCATTCGATCGTCATCGACGACGATGAGCGTGCCGTCCCTTTCCACCACGGGCCGCTTGCGGGTGAAGTACAGGCTCACGACCGGGATCTGTTCGCGCCTGATGTAGCGCCAGACGTCCAACTCAGTCCAGTTAGAGATAGGGAAAACGCGCATGGTCTGACCATCAACCAGCTTGGTGTTAACAGTCCGCCATAGTTCGGGGCGCTGGTTTCGTGGATTCCACCGTTGACCAGATTCGCGCAAACTGAAAACCCGTTCCTTGGCTCGACTCCGCTCCTCGTCGCGGCGACCGCCGCCGATAGCAGCATCGAACTGGTGCTCGTCGAGTGCTTCCAAGAGTGGCACCGTGCGCATGATGCGCGTGTACTCATGAATACCGTGGGTGAGCGGACTGACGCCCTCGGCGATCCCTTCGTCGTTTTTCGCTACGAGCAGGGTGAAGCCAATCTCCTGTGCCATGCGATCCCGATGGGCGATCATTTCGGCGAATTCCCACTGGCTGTCCACGTGCATGAGTGGAAATGGGATTGGGGCAGGGTAGAACGCCTTCTGCGCGAGGTGAAGCAGCACCGATGAGTCCTTGCCTATGGAGTACAGCAGGACCGGGTTGCGGAAGGCCGAGGCCGTTTCTCGCAGGATCGTGATGGCTTCAGCCTCTAGGTGGTCCAGCACGTCATCTGGGGTGACTTCGAGTTCGGCTACCGCCATGGACCCTCCCTGATCGTTTTGACATGAGTCACAATACAGGTATTGTAATTCGTATGTCTACCAACTCACCCGAATCAAGCAGCTCAGCACCCCGCGTCACCGTGATTCCCGGCGATGGAATTGGCCCAGAGGTCGTTGCGTCAGCGGTCCGGCTCGTGGATGCCGCAGGTGGCCGCATCGCGTGGGAATACGCGGACGCAGGGGCCGAGGTTTTCAAGCGCGGGATTCCCAGCGGCGTTCCTGAGGAGACGATTGCCTCCATCTCAAGCACCCGCACCGTGCTCAAAGGTCCGCTGGAAACGCCGGTTGGATTCGGTGAGAAAAGTGCAAACGTCACATTGCGCAAGCTCTTCGAAACCTTCGCGAACATCAGACCGGTTCGTGAGATGCCGGGCGTACCCACTGCGTTTAGCGGTCGGGGTATCGACCTAGTCATCGTTCGGGAAAACGTCGAAGATCTGTATGCCGGGATCGAGCACATGCAGACACCGGATGTCGCGCAGTGCCTCAAAATCATTTCCCGACTGGGAAGCCAGCGCATCGCTCGAACGGCGCTGGAGTTTGCCCGCTCGGAGAATCGCACGAATGTCGCGGTGGCAACCAAAGCGAACATCATGAAGCTCACTGAGGGCATGCTCAAGCGGGAATTCGCCGATGCAGCCGTGGATTACCCAGACCTGGAAACCTGGCATGTCATCGTCGATAACGCGGCACATCAACTGGTCAAAGCGCCGGAGCAATTCGAGGTCATCGTGACGACGAATATGAACGGTGACATTCTCAGTGACCTGACCAGTGCGCTTGTCGGTGGTCTGGGCTTTGCACCCTCAGCCAATCTTGGTACTGAAGTGGCAATCTTCGAGGCGGTCCATGGTTCGGCCCCCAAGTACGCAGGTCAGGACGTCGCCAACCCATGTGCGGTGATCTTCTCGGCCGTCATGATGCTGAGGCACCTTGAACAATTTGAAGCAGGCGATCGCTTGGAACAGGCAGTACTTCGCACGCTGGAGGACGGAATACATACCAAAGACGTACGGGTGGGGGACCCAGTTGGTACGCAAGCATTCACGGAGGCCATTGAGGCTCGCATTGGGCAAGTGTCGTCTCTGGCACCCCGGAAGCGCCAGCCCTTGAAGTTGCCCCGAATTTCACGTGAGGATGCGCGGGTTGAACCGGCATCGCGCACCAAGGTCGGTGCGGATGTCTTCATAGAGGCCTACGAAGAACCCGATCGCATTGCAGCGCGCCTTGCCGAGTTGGCCGTGGGCACCCCCTACACGCTCAAAATGATTTCCTGCCGCGGGACCGTCGTGTGGCCGAGTACGGGTGGCTCGACCAGTTGCATTGACCACTTCCGGTGCCGATTTGTCATCACTGACACCGCGAAATGGCACCAGGAGTCGATCCTCGAACTGCTGCAGCGTGTCGGGCGGGTTTACCGCTGGATGCATGTCGAGAAGCTCGAGAACATGGACGGTGAGCCGAGCTTTACGAAGGCGCAGGGCGAGAACTGAACCCAACGATCTCGCACCCGTACCGCGGACGTCATGCCGTGCTCGCGAGCAAGCATGACAAGTTGCCACTGATCGCACCGCCACTGTGGCGTGAGGTCGGACTTGAGGTGGTTGGCTGCGAGGTCGACACGGATGCCTTAGGCACGTTCGCAGGCGAGGTTCCGCGAACGCTCTCCATGGGTCAGGCGGCGATAGCCAAAGCGCGTCTGGGGATGGAGAGTCAAGGCTGCTCCATTGGCCTTGCCTCCGAGGGGACCGTTGCGCCGGATCCAGTCACGGGGATGCTGCTCTGCGACATCGAGATGATTTCGCTGGTTGACGCTGAACTGGGAGTCGTCGTCTCCGAAGTTGTTCGTGATTTCTCCATCACGGCAGTTTCAGAGACCGTCACGGACTGGCAGGGGGTGCTGCCGCTGCTTATCCGAGCGGACTTTCCCGCGCACCTACTTATCGTTCGCCCTGAAGGGTTACCGATCGTTGATCTGCCCCCGGACCTCCTCGTCAAGGCGATCGCGGATGAGGGCTCCCTGCGCGCGGCCGTGGAGCGCTGCATCGCTGCTTCGCCCGTGGGGCAGGCACGTGTGGAGTCAGATCTTCGCGCACACTGCTCGCCGAGTCGGCGACGCGTGATCAATCAGGCGGCCGAGGCCCTTGCCCGGAGACTGGCCTCGCAGTGCCCATCTTGTAGCGTGCCGGGCTGGGGGCAGGTCGATCTGCTGCGCGGACTCACCTGCCAGGACTGCGGTATGTGGCTGCCGAGAGCTCAGCGCGGCGTGCTCCTTGGCTGCGCAAGATGTGCGGAGCGCGTAGAAGTGCCCGCTGATCGTCAGTTCGAGGATCCATCACGATGCCACGCCTGCAATCCGTAGATCCGCATCGAACCATGCGCAGTCCGCTAGCGTCCGCACCGGAGGCAGGGATGGCGACGATTACTGGTAGGCCGTGGACCTTCTTGACCAATCACGGACACGTGCTCATCTGCTTGCATCGCGATCCGCAAATACGAATTCGAGATATCGCCGTTGAGGTGGGAATCACCGAGCGAGCCGTGCAGGCCATCCTCGTCGATCTCGAGCAGGGTGGCTACGTTTCCAAGGTCAAGGTGGGTCGGCGAAATGAGTACCGGATTGATACCGACCTAGCCTTTCGGCATCCCTCCGAAGCGATGCAAAGCATCGGGGAGCTCCTGCGCATATTCGAAACGAGTCCGCGCGCTGCTCGGCGCTGACAGCGATCGAGCGTCCAGTTGTCCAAAGGGGCTGTCCATGGCCCTGCTGTGTGCGGCGAGTTGGTCAGCCCGTTTGAGGTCGTTTGCCAGCACGGCCTCGGCCGGTGCGAGAACGTGTGAGGTACTGGGCGACCGCCACCGATTGGATTCGTGAGGCACCTGCGCAGGCAAGATTTCTAGTCGGCCTGACTCTTCAAGTCTTTCGCATCGAGAAGGTCCTGCGGTCGGCCTGACGACACCTTGTTCTTGATTAGCCCCTCGCGACCAATAAACGGCACGCACAGTTCGTCAAGCATCACTTCGACGCGCTCATCCCAACACGTCTCAAAGTCAACTCCACTCGGGGTCGTAAGCAGGTCCACACGATTCGGTGGGTAGCCGAGTTGGATCACGGTATCCGGTTCCAAGAAGTCCTCAGTGGCTAGCCCAAGATTCCCAAATCCAAAGTCAGATAGTGCGAGCAGAATTGCCTCGGCATTGGACGGCTCTGGCAGAATCCAAACATCCAAATCCTTGGTCATGCGCACGATGCCGTGCATCGCCAGAGCCCAACCACCAATGATGAGGTACCGAACCTCATGTCTGTCGAAGCACTCGAGCAACTCGTGGAAGTCTCGGTTCAGTTTCAACGGTCCAACCCTCAAATTCCCGTCGCAATTCCACCAGGGCGGCTATCCGAGCAATTGGTGATTGCTGCGCCCAAAAATCAACGTCGGGCCGAGCCATTGGCTTCCGCCGAACGACTCTGGCTATAGACATGTAATCAGGCTAGCGGATCCGAGCGCCGCTCGGCGCTGACAGCGATCGAGCGTCCAGATGTCCAAAGGGGCTGTCCATGGCCCGGCTGCGTGCGGCGAGTTGGTCAGCCCGTTCGAGGTTGTTTGCCAGCACGGCCTCGGCCAGTGCGAGAACGTGTGAGTGGTGTTCGCTGATGCGGTTGCGGGCATAGTCCGCAGCACTGTCTTTAGTGATCATGAATGCCCAGTCGCTGGCCTGGGCCAACAGGGCGGACTGCAGTAGTTGATCAAGAACGCGATCGCGGTGGAGTGAGCCATGCGCCCATCGGTAGCGCAGCGCCTGCTCGGTTGCGGCGCGAACCTGCTGATTTGTGCGCACGACATCGGCCACCTGCTCGCCGTCCCAGACCCGCCAATCCTTGCCCGAACCCCATGATCCGGCAGGCAGTTCCACATGCCCGGCCACGCCATGGCGCTCCAGTGCCTGCCGCAGGGTCGTGACCTCAACGCCAGCCTGGGGAAGCAGGTCAAGAATTGCGCGCAGGAACTGCGGACCCTCATGCCACCAGTGTCCGAAGAGTTCGGTGTCGTACGCGGCAACGACGATCGGATGACCCTGCGCGCTCTGCCGCTGTTCGATCAAGCGATTGCAGACGACCTGCACGAAATCTTCAGCATCCTGCTGGACGGCACCTGCAGCAGCCTGTTCGTCGTAGGGTGCCTTGTCCTGGGGTGCAATCTGCTTGCCGGTCACTCGAGCAGTGCGCACTCCCCACTCGTGGTCGAAGGTGTGAAAGTCGCGGTACCACCGTCCTCCCGGATACCCGCGGCGCGGGGACCAAACTCGGTAGGTCACTTCAAGATCACGCGCGAGAATGCGCGTGTCTGAGCCAGCAAGCTGCCAAGCAGCAGCCGTAGAGCGACCGACCGATTGCAGGGTGGGCCCATCAACTAGGAAGTGATCGACACCGATTGCCGCGTAGTCCTGCTCCAGGCCCGGTAGGTAGCCGCACTCCGGGGCCCAAAGGCCCGTTGGGCGGTGACCCCAACGAAGTTCCGCGTCATCGGAACCGATCTGCAGTGCTACTTGACGCCAGTTAGGTTCCTGCAGTGGGAGAAAGGGGTGAGTTGCCGGACCGCCTAGCAGTTCGATGGTGTTTGCATCGATGAGTTGCCGCAGCGGAGCCGAGCCGCCACGTGACCAGCGGGACTCGAATTCAGCGATCGTCCAACGCGCCTGCGTAAATTCGCGAGAGCCACTGCGCCGCACGTGAGCATCGGCACTTGCTGCCATCCCGCTGGCCCGCAACTGCCAGTCATGCAGCCAGCGATGTTGTTCGGCAACGCAGTACGGATCGTCGAGTTGAGCGGCGAGTATCGGGGTGACTCCGAGGGTCAGGACGTCAGTTCGCCCTAGTTCAGCAAGTTCAGTCAGCAGTGCTGTGATGGGGATGTAGGACGCTGCCCACGCCTGGTGCAGCCACTCTTCACCAACGGGCCACGTTCCGTGATGAGCGACCCATGGCAGATGTGAATGGAGGACGAGGCAGAAGGTGCCAAGCTTTCCACCGACTTCGACGCCACTCATCGCATGTCGTCATTAGAAGGGCGCGCCGTCACGATGAGATCCAACACGCGATGTTCGGAACCAAGGGCATTCGGGCGATCAGTGATCGGGAAGTCCGCGGTGGTGGTGCGCGCAACGGCTTGGTGAAGTGTCGCCGGCCACTGGTCTGGACTGGTGTGACCTATGAGTTGTTGATCGAGTTCCGCACCCGAGCCGTCCAGCACCGCAGACAGCGTGATCGTGTGAAACCCACGGTCAGCCAGCAGAGCCACCAACTGCTCGCCATCGAATTCCTGGACGTGAAAGGGATTCAGTGGCCGCTCGCCCCGGCCAAGTCCAGGAGAAAACGTAAGTCGATTCGGGGTACTGACGAGCAGGAGACCGCCTGGGCGCAGGCAGCGTCTGGCTTCAGTCAGGAAACTCCCCGGATCCCACAGATGCTCCATCACTTGCAGGCTGATGACCATGTCCAAGCTGTGCGATGCCAAGGGCCAGCACGAGAGGTTGCCGGCCACTGGCTGAATGCCGGGGTAACGCCGCCGGGCGTGGGCGCAGGTGGGCTGATCGAGATCCAGCGCGATGGTCAGGTCGGCGACCTCCGATAGCACTGCCGCGCCGTACCCTTCGCCCGAACCGGCGTCGAGGACCCTCCCGTGGGTGAATGAACGGGCCCATTCGTAGGCGGCCAGATGTCGGGTGAACCAGTAGTGCTCGTGGGCGATATCGGGGACGGTGCGTTCACCCGTGAGCGCGAGCGGGTGAGTCGTTGGCGGGTGCCCGATCGGGACCGTAGCCATCCCGTCCCCTTCGCCCGGTGGTCTGGGTCACATTCACCACTCAAAGACGAGCGAGCCGAGTGCGTGACCCGCTGTTACCCTACTGATGGGTAACTTCCACGTTGATGACTCGGCCGTCGTTCGGAGGATGCGGTGAAGATCGCAGTGTGCGTGAAGCAGGTGCCCGACACCTGGGCGGAGAAGCGGCTGCGTGAGCAGGATGCCACGCTCGACCGTGAAGCTGCCGATGGCGTCATGAATGAACTTGATGAATACGCGGTCGAGGAAGGGCTGCGATTAGCTGAGGCACAGATCGCCGGTGGTGGCAGTGCGGAAGTTGTCATCGTCACCATGGGTCCAGAGCGTGCCGCGGAAACCATTCGCAAAGCACTGAGCATGGGCGCTGACGGCGGACTGCACATTGTGGACGATGCGCTGCATGGTTCCGATGCTCTGGCAACTTCCGCGGCCTTGGCCCGCGCCCTTGAAGGACGTGGGTTCGACGTGATCCTGTTCGGCTCGGAGTCAACGGATGCGCGGATGAGTGTGGTGCCGGCAATGGTCGCTGAGCGCTTGGGCATTGCGCAGTTGACCTTCGCTCAGCAGGTGACGATCTCCGGCTCGACCGTGCAAACACAGCGAGTCACTGAGTCTGGCTATGACACCGTCGAGGCGACCTTGCCCGCGGTTGTGAGTGTCGTGGAGAAGATCAACGAACCGCGGTACCCCTCGTTCAAGGGCATCATGGCCGCCAAGAAGAAGCCGGTGGAAACACTGGATATTGCAGCGCTCGGACTGGAGCCGGCGGGCGTGGGGCTTGGTGCTGCTTGGACCAAGGTCGATGATTTTGCCGCTCGGCCCGCGAAGGCGGCTGGCGTTGTCGTCAAGGATGAAGGCGATGGAGGCGCGAAGATTGCCGCCTTCCTCGCCGAGCAGAAGCTCCTCTAGGAGGGATAGTCATGGCACAGGTACTCGTCCTCGTCGAGACAGCCGATGGGGGCATCAAGAAAGTCACGACCGAGCTGCTCACCCTGGCGCGCACGCTTGGTGAGCCGGCAGCGGTCTGGGTTGGGCCGAACTACTCGGATGCAGTGGGTGTTGAACTCGGATCCTTCGGGGCGCAGACGGTGTACGTCGCTGCTGACGCGGCACTTATTGATCACCCGGTGGCACCCACGGCGGAACTCCTTGCGACGCTCGTCGCCGAGCACGCTCCGCGCGCGGTCTTGATCCCATCCAGTGCCGACGGTAAAGAGATCGCCGGACGCCTCGCGGTGAAGATCGGGTCCGGCATCATTACTGATGCTGTCGAGGTAACTTCGGACTTGGTCGCCACGCAGAGCGTCTTCGGTGGCAGCACGGTCGTCCACTCCTCGGTCACCACCGGCACTCCGATCATCACGGTCCGCGCCAACGCGATCCCGCCAACACCTGGCGGTGAGGCAGCACCGACTCGTGTTGACGTTTCCGTTGTGGTCTCCGAGGCGGCGCGCTTGGCACGTGTTGTGGATCGCACTGCCGCCAGCAAGGCCGGGCGCCCAGAACTTGCCGAGGCTTCTGTCGTGGTCTCCGGGGGCCGTGGTGTTGGCGGCGCCGACGGCTTCGGCGTCATTGAGGCCCTTGCTGACAGTCTTGGTGCGGCCGTTGGGGCATCCCGGGCCGCCACCGATGCTGGCTGGTATCCGCATCAGTTCCAGGTGGGTCAGACCGGCAAGACGGTATCCCCTCAGTTGTACATCGCGAATGGGATTAGCGGTGCGATCCAGCATCGTGCTGGCATGCAGACCTCGAAGACCATCGTGGTGGTGAACAAGGATCCGGAGGCGCCAATCTTCGAGTTGGCTGACTTCGGGGTGGTCGGGGACCTGTTCGAGGTGGTGCCTCAGTTGACGCAGGAGGTCAAGGCCCGCAAGGGCTCGTAGGCTCAGCCCGTGATCTCACCCGAGGCTCGGGTCTACTTGGACAACGCCTCCACAACGGCGATGCTGCCCGCGGCACGCGATGCGTGGTTGCGGGCTACTTTGTCGACTGGCAACCCTTCCTCACTGCATGCCTCCGGGCGACAGGCTCGCCAGGTCGTGGAAGAGGCGCGCGAACAGATCGCCGCCGACCTTCGCACCCGACCCAGTGCCGTCGTGTTCACCTCCGGTGGTACAGAGTCCGACAACCTGGCGATCAAGGGCATCGCGTGGGCTCGCCGTCGCGCTGCCGGAGTCCCGATGCGAATCCTGACGTCAGCGATCGAGCACCATGCGGTGCTCGATCCGGTGCGCTGGCTCGTCGAGCAGGATGGGTTCGCCGTGACCTGGTTGGGCGTTGACGCCGTGGGCCGCGTGGATGTTTCGGAGGTCGTCGCCGCACTAGACGACGCCAACCTGCCGACACCGGCACTGTGTTCGGTGATGTGGGCGAACAACGAGATTGGCACGGTTCAGCCGGTCGCCGAGATCGCGCAAGTCTGTCGGGAACGGGCTGTGCCGTTCCATACGGATGCAGTTCAAGTGCTCGGACAGTTGCCGCTGGACCTTGGTGCGCTCGGCGCCGATGCCGTCACCATCACTTCGCACAAGATCGGTGGGCCCTGGGGAGTCGGCGCACTCATCCTCGATCCGACTCTGGAGCCAACACCACTGCTGCACGGCGGTGGCCAGGAACGCGATCTTCGCTCCGGGTCGATCGATGCACCATCTATTGCCGGATTCGCCGTTGCCGTCCAGCACGCGGTCGCGGCGCAACCCGAGCATGCGCGAAAGTTGCGTCATCTGCGCAACGCGCTGATCAACGGGGTGCTGGCCAGTGTCCCCGGAGCGATCCTGAACGGTGACCCAGACCTGCAGGGCGATGGGCGACTACCGGGCAACGCGCACTTCACCTTTCCGGGATGTCAGGGGGACGCCCTGCTGTTGCTGCTCGATGCCGCGGGCATCGACTGTTCGACGGGGTCGGCCTGCACGGCCGGCATCCCGCAGCCCAGCCACGTGCTGCTGGCACTGGGTGCCGATGAGGCCACCGCACGTGGATCACTGCGCTTTAGTCTCGGCCCAGCGACGACCTCTGCCGACATCGAGCGACTGCTCGACGTACTTCCTGGCGCGGTCGAGCGTGCCTCGCGCGCGGCCGGAAGTCGCCGATGAAGGTCTTGGTCGCCATGTCAGGTGGCGTGGACTCTTCGGTGGCGGCCGCGCGAATGGTGGACGCGGGCCACGAGGTCGTCGGCGTGCACCTAGCCCTAGCCCCGAAATCCACCGGCGCAGGTGGTTCGAAAGGTTGTTGCACCATCGAGGATGCGCGCGATGCGCGACGTGTTGCTGATCGCCTGGGTATCGCGTTCTACGTTTGGGACATGGCTGCGGAATTCCGCGCGGCAGTCATCGACGACTTCCTGGCAGCGTATGACTTGGGACGAACGCCCAATCCCTGCATGCGCTGCAATGAACGGATCAAGTTCGCCGCGGTTCTCGATCGCGCACTGGCATTGGATTTCGATGCCGTTGCCACGGGGCACTATGCGCGCATCGTTGATGGGCCAACTGGACCGCAGTTGCTCCGCGGTGTTGATCCATTGAAGGATCAGTCCTACGTCCTGGGCATGCTGCAGGTTGACCAACTCAAGCACACGCTGCTACCCCTTGGCGCCGACGATAAGGGAGTCATTCGCGCCGAGGCGCAGCAACGCGGACTCCTTGTGGCTGCGAAACCGGATAGTCACGACATCTGCTTCATCCCGGATGGTGACACAGCCGGTTTCCTGCGCCGTCGATTGGACCTGCAGCCTGGTCCGATCATCGATATCGAAACTGGCGACCAGGTTGGTATCCATCACGGCGCGAGCGCTTACACCATCGGTCAGCGACGTGGCCTGGGGAACACCACGGGTGGCCAGCGTCGCTACGTCGTGGATGTCGAATTGCGCTCTGCCGCGCATGGTGGCGCCGACGTCGTGCTGACCGGCCCGCCCGCCCTCTTGGATGTCAGCGTGCTGCACGGTGGGTCGGTGACCTGGACGAATGAACCGTTGACGGAGCAGCGGTGCTCGGCTCAGGTGCGTGCACATGCACCGGCCGTTCCTGCGTCGGCGCAGTTCAATGCCGCGACTGGAGAGCTTGTCGTCACACTGTACGAGCCCATCCGAGGTGTGGCTCCGGGCCAATCAGTGGTGCTGTACGACGGTGACCGGGTACTGGGCTCAGCAATCATTGAGCGCACGCAAACTGTTCACGTGGTCAGTCAGCAGTCACGTGCCTGAGATGGGCTGGGCGTCCTGCGCGGCGACGGGGCTTGGTGCACTGCCGGGCAACGACCCTCGCGAAGCAGCCCGCATCGTTGCCGGTGAACTCACCGATTGCCCGCACCTGCCGGAACTGCCCGATCGCGGTCCGGGGGCCGACCCGATCGGGCGCACCTGCAGCCTGCTGCCTATGACTGACTTCGGTCTGGAAACCACACCAACGGGTTGGCGCATTACCGGTGGTGACACCAAGGTCATGCGGCGAGCGGTTTCTCTGCGGAATGAGGACGCGGACGAACTTCAGGAGCAGCTCCAGGGCTACCGGGGTCCGATCAAAGCCCAGGTCGTGGGTCCGTGGACACTTGCCGCGGGCATTGAGCTGTCCGGCGGTGAGCGGGTGCTACGCGACCCTGGCGCCTGCCGGGAACTTGCTGCGGCGCTGGCCGACGCCTGCACCACATATATAGGTGAGCTTCAGCGGCGATTCCCGCACTGCGATGTCCTGCTGCAGGTTGACGAGCCTGCGCTGCCGGCGGTGCTCACCGGAACCATTGGCACTGCCAGTGGACTGTCCCGGTACCGGGCCGTCGAAGCCAGCGTCATGGAAGGTGCGCTGCGCACCGTGCTGGCTGCGGCCCAAGCTGCGGGCGCTTGGACCATTGCGGGTTGCCCGGGGGTGCAAGTGCCCGTCCGACTCCTGGTTGCCGCAGGTGCACAGGGGTTAGAGATCGATCTCGTTGATCGCCTGGTCTCCGATGAGGACTTGGGCTGGGCCTGGGAACAGGGACTGGGCTTACTTGCCGGTTCAGTTCAGCCGACCTGGGCACTGGATGGCCGGCCAATCACCGACACGCGCGCCAGCCAGGCCATCCGCGACGCTGCACACCGCCTCGGCCTGCACGACCAGCGATACATGGCACAGGTACTGGTCACACCGACACATGGCATGGCTGCGCTCACACCTGATCGAGTCCGTGCGGTCTACGCTGCCTGCCGATCAGCCAGACGTGCGCTACTGGACGAGCGTGGCGAAGGTGGGAGTGACGATGACTGACGATGACTATGGAGCCATTCCGGAGCAGGCGCGCGATCGCTGGCGGCAGCTGGTCAGCGTCATCAATGAGGCGCGTAACGCGTACTACCAGCATGACGCACCGACGATTGCCGACGACGAGTACGACCGGGCCTTTCGCGAACTCTTGGAACTCGAGGAGCGTTATCCACAGCTGCAGACTGGTGATTCACCCTCACTAAGTGTTGGGGGTCGACGAGCCGAGATGTTTGCGCCCGTTGAGCACCTCGTTCGGATGTATTCGCTGGACAACGCCTTCACTGACGATGAGCTAGAGGCCTGGCTGCAGCGCGTGTCCAAGGGGGCCGGCCAGGTCGGTGATTTCCTCTGCGAATTGAAGATCGATGGCTTAGCGGTCGATGCGGTCTACGTCGATGGCCGGTTACGTACCCTAGCCACGCGCGGCGATGGACGCGTTGGTGAAGATGTCACCTATAACGCCGCCTTCATCGATGCAGTGCCAAAGGTGCTGTCGGTCGCTAAGGGAGCGTCTGTCAAGCAGGTGCCACCACTACTCGAGGTGCGTGGCGAAGTCTTCTTCCCGGTGGCTGCGTTCGATCGACTCAATGTCGAGCAACTCGCCATGGGTGCGAGCCCGTTCGCCAATCCCCGCAACGCCGCGGCCGGATCGCTCCGCCAGCGCATCGATCGTCGGCAGCAGGACCTTGCCGAGGCAGAATCCAAGGCAGGGGAGCGAGGCAAGTCCAAGGTCGAACGCCTGCGCAAGGAATTGGACCTAGCAGTCGGCCGGCTGGCCGAACTTCGATTCACCGTCCATGGCATCGGGGCGATTGATGGCGCCTCGATCCAGCGACAGTCGCAGGGTTACACCCTGCTGGCCGCCCTGGGCCTACCCACCAGCGAGCGCGCCAAGGTGGTACCCGACGCAGCCGGTGTGCGCGCCTTTATCGCTCATTACGGGCAGCATCGGCACGACGTCGAGCATGAGATCGACGGTGTTGTCGTCAAGGTCGATGACCTTGCGGTCCAGGCGCAACTCGGCGAGACCTCCCGCGCACCGCGTTGGGCGATTGCCTATAAGTACGCGCCTGAGGTGGTGCGCACGCGCCTGTTGGATATCGCGGTCAATGTGGGTCGCACTGGGCGGGTAACCCCGTTCGCCGTGATGGAGCCGGTGCGCGTGGCCGGATCCACCGTCAGCATGGCGACCCTGCACAACGCCGATGAAGTAGTTCGCAAGGGCGTCCTCATTGGGGACATGGTCTTCCTGCGCAAAGCGGGAGATGTCATTCCCGAAGTGCTCGGGCCAGTCGTGGAGGTGCGCACCGGGAACGAGCGAGCGTTCGTCATGCCGACGACCTGCCCGAACTGCGGAACAGCCCTTCGCCCCGAGAAGGCGGGCGACAAGGACATCCGGTGTCCCAACGCGCGAAGCTGCCCGGCACAACTTCGCGAACGGTTGGCGCACGTCGGATCCCGTGGTGCGATGGATATCGAGGGCCTGGGCGATAAGTCTGCGGCCGCGCTGTTGGACTGTGGCCTAGTCCAGGATGAGGGTGACCTGTTTGCGCTGACTGAGCAGGACCTGCTGCGCTGCCCGTTCTTCACGCGCGAGCCCAGTAAGGGTGAGACCGGGACGCAGTTGAGCGAAAATGCCAAGGCGATGTTGGCGCAGATCGATGTGGCACGCACCAGACCGCTCTGGCGAGTGTTGGTTGCCCTATCGATTCGACATGTGGGGCCTACTGCCGCCCAGACGCTGGCACGTACCTATGGCTCCTTGCGCGCAATTGCCGACGCGGAAACGGCAGAACTGTCGCAGGTGGATGGTGTCGGCGGGGTCATTGCCGAGGCCATCCGCGAGTGGTTTGCGGTGGACTGGCATCGCGCCGTTGTTGAGAAGTGGTACGCCAACGGCGTGCAACTCACCGAGGAGCGGGTGCAGACTGGCCCGGGCCTTCTTGACGGGCTCACCATTGTTATCACTGGGTCACTGCCCGGCTTCACCCGGGACTCGGCGACGGCCGCCGTCACCGATCGCGGCGGGAAGGCGGCCGGATCTGTGTCCAAGAAGACCGATTTAGTCGTCGCAGGGGAAAGTGCTGGATCCAAACTCGACAAGGCATTGAGTCTCGGTGTGCCAGTAGTTGGGCCAGATGGATTCGCGGCGCTGCTGGAATCGGGGCTACCCGCCGCACTGGCCAACCGCACCGATGGGCCCCAGGCCTAGGATCCACCAGTGGCTGGAATCACCCGTGCGGAAACCGAGCACCTAGCGCGCCTGGCGCGCCTGGAGCTGACGAATGAAGAACTCGATCACTATGCCGAGCAGCTTGACGTGATTTTGCAGGCGGTGGCACGCGTCAGTGAAGTTGCTGCGGATGACATCCCTCCGACCTCCCACCCGATTCCGATGGAGAACGTCTTCCGCGCCGATGTCGCCACCGCATCGCTGCCAATTGACGAGGTTTCCGCAGCGGCACCTGCCTGGCAGGACGAACGATTCCGCGTCCCTCGAATTCTGGACGAGGTCTGAGATGGCCCTTGCCGACGCGGATCTCATCCGTCAACCTGCCAGCGTTCTCGCCAACGCGATCGCTACCGGAGAGGTCTCGGCAGTTGAGGTGACGCAGGCGCACCTGGACCGAATCGCCGCGGTTGACGGCAGTGTGCATGCCTTCCTCGAGGTCACCGGCGAACAGGCCCTCGCGCATGCCGCCGATGTCGACGCTCGACGTGCCAGTGGTGCCACGCTTGGACCGTTGGCCGGCGTGCCATTGGCCTGCAAGGACGTGCTAACCACCAAGGGCGTACCGACCACCTGCGGCTCCCGCATCTTGCAGGGTTGGCGACCGGCGTACGACGCCACGGTGGTCGAACGCCTACGCGCCGCCGACATCGTCATGCTGGGCAAGACCAACATGGATGAGTTCGCCATGGGGTCCTCGACGGAGCATTCCGCCTACGGACCAACCCATAATCCCTGGGATCTGACGCGCATTCCCGGTGGCTCCGGTGGCGGCTCGGCCGCAGCCCTTGCCGCCTTCGAGGCCCCCCTTGCCATCGGCAGTGACACCGGTGGCTCGATTCGTCAACCGGCTGCGGTGACTGGGACCGTCGGCATGAAGCCGACCTACGGCGCCGTCTCTCGGTACGGGTTGGTAGCACTGGCCTCATCCTTGGATCAGGCAGGCCCGTGCACCCGCAATGTCCTGGACTCGGCACTGCTGTACGCGGCAATTGCCGGCCATGACCCGCGCGATTCAACGTCGATCAATGCGCCGGTGCCCGATGTGGTGGCTGCGGCTCAACGTGCCGATGTGCGCGGACTGCGTATCGGGCTTGTTCGCGAACTCGGCGGCGAGGGTTACCAGGCCGGCGTACGCACGCGCTTCGATGAAGCGGTTGCGATCCTCACCGATCTTGGTGCACAGATCGTCGAAGTGCAATGCCCAAGTTTCGACTTTGCCCTCGGTGCGTATTACCTGATCCTTCCGTCTGAAGCTTCCAGCAACCTGGCCCGTTTTGATGGCATGCGTTACGGCCTGCGGGTAGGTGATGATGGTTCGCGAACGGTGGAGCAGGTCATGGGAGCCACCCGTGAGGTGGGCTTCGGTGCCGAGGTAAAACGACGCATCATGTTGGGCACCTACGCGCTGTCCAGCGGTTACTACGACGCCTACTACGGCCAAGCGCAGAAGGTGCGAACCCTCATCTCACGTGACTTTGCGGCTGCATTCGCGCAAGCGGACGTGCTTATCTCGCCAACGGCACCGACTACGGCATTCAAGCTCGGCGACAAAGTTGACGACCCACTGGCCATGTACCTGAATGACATCGCCACGATTCCCGTCAATCTTGCTGGTAACGCCGCGATGTCGCTGCCCATCGGTCTTGCCCCTGAAGACGGGTTACCAGTTGGCCTGCAGATCATGGCGCCCCCGATGGCGGATGACCGCTGCTACCTCGTGGGCGCAGCCCTAGAAGCCGCGCTCTTGGATCGATGGGGTCACCCACTCTTGGATGAGGCACCGCAGCTATGAGGAGCCGAGCATGACCGCGACCGAGCAAATTGTCCCCTTCGTCGAAGCGATCACCCGCTACGAGCCGGTGATTGGCCTTGAGGTGCACGTTGAACTCGGAACCGCCTCCAAGATGTTCTGTGGCTGCTCAACAGCGTTTGGTGCTGCACCCAACACCCAGGTGTGCCCAGTGTGTTTGGGTTTGCCCGGTTCTCTGCCGGTGGTGAATGCAAGTGCGGTGGAGTCAACGATTCGCATTGGGCTGGCCCTGAACTGTGAGATCGCGAGTTGGTGCAGGTTCGCACGCAAGAACTACTTCTATCCAGACATGCCGAAGGACTTCCAGGTCAGTCAATACGACGAACCCTTGTGCACGAACGGCTACCTAGACGTCACGGTGGAATCCGAAGATGGCCCAGTCCAGGTCCGCGTGGAGATCGAGCGCGTTCATATGGAGGAAGACACCGGCAAGCTCACACATGCCGGTGGCGCGACCGGTCGGATCCACGGCGCTGACTACTCGCTGGTGGATTACAACCGTGCGGGCATCCCGTTGATCGAAATCGTCACCAAGCCAGTGGTGGGCACCGGAGCACTGGCACCAGAGGTGGCACGTGCTTACGTCACTGAGCTGCGCGACCTGATGCGCGCCCTGGGCGTATCCGACGTTCGCATGGAAGAGGGATCCCTGCGCTGCGATGCCAACCTCTCGTTGAACCGACCCGGGGATTCCTGGGGCACGCGCAGTGAGACGAAAAACGTTAATTCCCTGCGGAGCGTCGAGCGCGCCGTGCGCTCGGAGATCGAGCGCCAAGCTGCGGTCCTGGATGCCGGTGGACGCGTCGTCCAAGAAACGAGGCACTTCCACGAAGACACCGGGCGCTCGACCTCGGGGCGTTCCAAGGAGCATGCCGAGGACTACCGCTACTTCCCCGAACCGGACCTGGTTCCCATCGCGCCGAGTGCGCAGTGGATCGAACAGCTGCGCGGCACCTTGCCCGAGTTACCGTCCGTGCGACGTGCACGGCTGCGCGAGGAATGGTCACTGACCGATCACGAAATGCAGACCCTGCTGAACGCAGGCGCTGTCGAGTTGGTAGCCAACACGATTGCGGCCGGTGTCAGTCCTGCTGCTGCGCGCAAGTGGTGGACCGGTGAACTCCTTCGCGTTGCCAATGATCAGGGAGTCGAGCTGGCCGATCTGGCGATCACACCGGCGGACCTTGCCCGCATAGAAGCGCTCATCGCCGAAGGTGCACTGAACGACAAGCTGGCTCGTCAGGTCATCGAGGGCGTGCTTGCTGGGCAGGGCGACGTCGACGCGGTGGTGGCTGCCCGAGGCCTGGCCGTGGTCAGTGATGACGGACCGCTGTTGGCTGCCATCGATGCGGCGTTGGCCGAACAGCCGGACGTGGCGGAAAAGATCAAGGGCGGCAAGGTCCAGGCAGCTGGTGCGATCGTGGGCTCGGTGATGAAGGCCACCAAAGGCCAGGCAGATGCCGGACGGGTGCGTGCCCTGCTCATGGAACGTCTCGGCGTTACCGAGTAGCGCATGCTGCAGGCTCTTGTTCCGCAGGTTGTCGGGGCAATCGAGGATGACCCGGCCTGCGTGGTGTACGACCAGGACCCGCGCGAGGCCTTGGGGTTGCTGCCTGCCGAGCCCCTCGCCGGCATTGGGTTCTACGTTCCTCTATATATGGGGCCGGCGAGCAACCTCGCACTCATCACCGCGATGCCCGACCTAAAGGTCCTGCAGTTGCCAACTATTGGTTTCGACCATGTGCTCCCCGCTGTGCGCGCGTTACGTGATACCGGTCGGCACGTCACCCTCTGCAATGCCACCGGCGTGCATGAGGCCAGTACCGCCGAATTAGCAATCGGATTGGCCATTGCGATGGGTCGGCGCATCGATGTTGCAGCACGTGACCAAGAGAGGCAGACCTGGGATCACCGCCGTGGAAGTTCGTTAGCCAGCAAGCGAGTGCTCATCATTGGAGCCGGGCCGGTAGGCCGCTGCATTGCCGAGCGGTTCACCGCCTTTGGCTGTGAGATCACCATGGTGGCCACCACGGCGCGTGAGGGTGTTCGGGCGGCCGCCGATCTGCCGCTGCTGCTGCCGCGTGCCGAGATCGTGATCCTGGCGGTCCCGCATGTGCCGAGCACTCAAGGCATGGCTGATGCCCGTTTCCTCGGTCAACTTGCTGACGGGGCGCTACTGATCAATGTCGCACGCGGCCCGGTGGTCGACACCGATGCACTTGTCACTGCCCTGCAATCCGGACGGATCCGCGCAGCCGTGGACGTTACTGACCCGGAGCCCTTGCCACCTGCGCATCCGCTCTGGGCATGCCCGAATGTGCTGATAACCCCGCACGTGGGCGGCCATACCGACGCCTTCCCACGTTTGGTCCGAGCACTGGTCGTGGACCAGGTCAGGGCGTGGCGTGCCGGTGATCCACTGCGCAACGTCATCACTTCCGCGTAGCCCAAGCCCGCTCGGATGATGAGGTCTTATAGAGTCGCAATATGGCGCCGAACTCACCTATGAAGCCGCGCAGTACCGAGGTAACCGACGGACTGGAGCGAGCGCCAGCCCGCGGCATGCTCCGCGCAGTTGGCATGACCGACGAGGACTTCGTCAAGCCGCAGATTGGCATTGCTTCCAGTTGGAACGAGATCACCCCCTGCAATCTCTCGCTTGAGCGCCTGGCGAAAGCGGCTAAGGAAGGCGTCCATGCGGCGGGCGGTTTCCCGATGCAGTTTGGCACCATCTCAGTTTCTGACGGCATCTCGATGGGCCATGAAGGGATGCATTTCTCGTTGGTATCCCGAGAGATCATCGCCGACTCCGTCGAGGCGGTCATGGAAGCCGAGCGCCTCGATGGCATGGTCACCTTTGCGGGCTGCGATAAGTCACTACCCGGAATGTTGATGGCGGCAGCCCGCCTAGACGTCGCGTCGGTGTTCGTTTATGCCGGATCCATCCTGCCTGGCTTCGCTCGCATGTCGGACGGTTCTGAACGCGAAGTAACAATTATTGACGCCTTCGAAGCGGTTGGGGCCTGCGCGCGTGGCCTGATGTCCCGCGAAGACGTCGACGCGATCGAGCGCGCAATTTGTCCGGGCGAGGGTGCATGTGGCGGCATGTATACCGCCAACACCATGGCCAGCGCGGCCGAGGCTATGGGCATGTCGCTACCGGGATCTGCCGCGCCACCGGCCGTGGACCGACGACGTGATGGGATCGCCCGCCGCTCGGGTGAAGCAGTTGTCAATCTCATTCGTGAGGGCATCACCACGCGGGACATCATCACTCGGGCCTCGTTGGAAAACGCTATCTCTGTTCTGATGGCCTTCGGGGGATCAACGAATGCGGTTCTGCACCTCCTCGCGATTGCCCATGAGGCGCACGTTGAACTATCGATGGAGGACTTCCACCGCATCGGCTCTAAGGTCCCGTTACTTGCCGATGTCAAGCCCTTCGGTCGCTACGTCATGAGCGACGTGGATCGCGTCGGTGGCGTTCCCGTCATTATGCGCGCGCTCCTAGACGCAGGCCTGCTCAATGGCGACTGCTTGACCGTAACCGGCAAGACCGTCGCGGAAAACCTGGCTGCGCTGGCTCCGCCGGATCCTGATGGGGACATTCTGCGGGCATCGCAAGAACCCCTGGCCGCAACAGGTGGCATCACGATCTTGGGTGGATCGCTTGCTCCCGAGGGCGCAGTCGTCAAGAACGCCGGTGTCCCGGTTACCACCTTTGAAGGACGCGCTCGCGTGTTCGAGCGAGAGCAGTCTGCAATGGCTGCGCTGGAAGATGGCACCATCCAGAAGGGTGACGTCATCATCATCCGCTATGAAGGACCCAAGGGTGGTCCAGGTATGCGAGAGATGCTGATGATCACCGGCGCGATCAAAGGCGCGGGGCTCGGCAAGGATGTCCTGCTCATCACTGACGGACGCTTTTCCGGCGGCACCACCGGGTTGTGCGTGGGCCATGTTGCTCCGGAAGCGGTGGACGGTGGTCCGATCGGTTTGGTCAACGAGGGCGATCTCGTGCGCATCGATATCCCTGCTCGCCGCCTTGACCTGCTCGTCGATGAGGCGGAACTGATTCAGCGTCGCGCCAACTTCACGCCGTTGCCGCCACGATACGAACGTGGCGTCCTGGCCAAGTACGCCCGGCTCGTCGGCTCCGCATCTAAGGGAGCGGTCTGCGACTAGCACCAACCCTGCTTCGTCACGTAACTATCTGTGGATAACGCCTCTTGCTAAGTGCGTTTCCCCTGCCTATGGTGGGAGGGCGCCAACGGGTCCTGCCGTTGACGCCCCGATGCGGTCAACCAAACCTCAAAGGGTCTGGATGAGTTCCGCGATGGCCCTGGCCAGTCGCAGCAGCGCGGTTGCTGCTTCGACGAGTGCCAGGGCCGTCCGCTTCCCTGGACCGCGCCTGGCACGATCCATCGCATCACCTCCTTTCCTGCCGTGGCAGCGCACTGGATTGCGCCGTCACGGTGGGGCAGGCGGTGTGGTGACGCTAGGTGGTGATCTCGTTGATTGCCAGGTCGGCAGTGGACGTTGTGGATCGGCTTGCGAAGAAGCCGGCGACGATACCTACGATGAACAGCACGGTGCTTGCACCGACGAGGCCGAGAGCGAGTTCCGCCGAAGAGTCGGTACCTACCACCATGAGTGAAACGAGGAGGGCCAGCATCGCTACGCACCCCACGGCACCAATAAGGGCCAGGCTGCTTGCCAAACGAACTGGACCCCTCATCAACCCTCGTATGCCGAGAGTGATCGTCAGAATCACCGAGACTCCGAGCAGCAGCAGTCCGACCGGCACGGTCACGAACATGAAGGCCCATCCTGCCTGCATCCACCCGGAATCTTCCGGCGCAACCAGCGCGATGAATATAGGTAGCGGCGCCACGAGAAGCCCCGCCACACCGAGCGTTAGCGCAAGCCAAGCCATCACTCTCATAGGTGGATCCTGCCACCTGAGGAGGTGACCTTACTGCGCGACATAGGTGGCTCAAGGCCGTTTGTGCACCTTGACCGTTTCCGCGGGACCGTGTAGAAATGGCCTAATATGAAATACATTACAAATAGTGAAATCATGACAGCACTGGCTCTGTGGTGAGGCTGCACAAAGGCAAACCTGGGGTGGGTCTTTCAGTTCAAATCACGCAAAGCGACCTGAGGAGCGATGACAACGGTGGGCAATGAGGTATTCAGTGGAGATCTGACGGCATCAAGCGCGTACCGAAGGATGGCTTTCATCCGTCGGTTCGAGGAGCGAGCCTTTGAGTTGTCACTCGCCGGCGAGATCGCTGGGTCCATTCACCTGTGCTTCGGGCAGGAGGCGATTCCCGTCGGGGCGTTGGCGGGCCTGCGCTCGGATGATCGCGTCATCGCTACCTACCGTGGTCACGGGTGGGCCCTCGCCTGTCGATCCGATCCAACTGCCGTCATGGCCGAGATTTGTCAGCGGGAAAGTGGCCTTAACAACGGTCGAGCCGGATCGCCGTTGCTCAGTGATTACACGGTGGGATTTGTCGGCGAGAATTCAATTGTCGGGGCGGGCGTCCCTATTGCCGCCGGCGTTGGCCTGGCCTCTGTGGTCCTTGGGACGAACCGAGTGGTGCTCGTTTCCATTGGCGATGGCGCCATGAACCAAGGTTCTGTGATGGAAGGCCTGGCACTTGCAGCCGCAAGAAATCTACCCGTGATCGTCATTTGCGAAAACAATGGCTGGTCGGAAATGACACCGATCACTGTCACCACTCGAGGGTTTGATTTAGCCGACCGAAGTCGCGCACTCGGGATCGAAAGCCATGTGGTCGATGGCAATGATCCATTTGCCGTTCGGGAGGCAGTTCACCATGCGGCGGAGGCGTGTCGCCGTGGTCAGGGTCCGGTGTTTCTCGAATGTAAGACGGCTCGTCTTAAAGGTCACTACAACAAGGATATTGAGCACTACAGGTCGCAAGAAGACAAGGATGCCGCCGCCGCTGCCGATCCCCTTACTCGTCTGGCCTCAAGCGCCGGCGATGCGCTGACAGCAGATGCGGCAGCCGCAATTTCGGAAGAAGTATCGGAACTCGTAGAGGCGGTAGTGCAGGCTGCCCTCGCTGGACCTGCGCCAGACCCTTCGTCGGTTTTGGACCATATGTTCGGCGCCGTTCCGGATCAGCAGCAACATGAGTTGGAATCTGGCGCCAAGGAGATGACCTACCAACGGGCAATCAACCAAGCGTTGCGCCATGAGTTAGAGACTAGGCCTGAAGTCGTTATCTACGGCGAAGATGTCGGGTTTGCAGGAGGCATCTTCGGAGTCACTCGGAGTCTGCAGAAAGACTTCGGGGATGCTCGAATCTTTGACACTCCGATCGCTGAGTCAGCGATCCTCGGGTCTGCAGTTGGTGCCGCGATCGAAGGGTGCCGACCAGTTGTCGAGATTATGTGGGCGGATTTTCTC
>JAGWVT010000078.1 GCA_018970765.1 Actinomycetales bacterium | reverse complement strand
ATATACGCCGCAGGGCCGGTGGTAGGGCCGAAGGCGCCAATTAGGATTTCGTCTTTGGTCACGCCCTGCGCGATTGCCAGAGTAGAAACGAGGCTTGCCAACACAGATATAAATAACTTCCTTAGCATGCACATATCTTTTTCCAGATGGGTTAAACACGCGATCTTCACAACGTTACCAGCATCCTGGCGCTTTGGCACCATCTCCCGTTGGATTTTTAGACTTCGGATGTGCTGGAATTTCGGATTTCGGACAACACTTAGAAACACTTGGCCCGATTAATCGTTTTGCCAGATACCCACCTTGCACGATGAAGCGGTACCACCTGCAGTGCGGCGGGTCAGGCCGACTCGCGCACGACGATCTCAAAGCCCACGTCGATCCGTCGATCACCCGCTCCGGACCCCTCTAACCGGGCGAGTAGGGCCTTCGCGGCCCTCTCTCCTATCACCCGTCCCGGTATCCTGACGGTCGACAGGGCCGGCGAAGTGTGGGCGGCTACATCAAAGTCACCAAACCCGAGTACGGCGATGTGTCTCGGCACACTCAGGCCCCTATCAGCCGCCGCACGCAATGCGGCAGTGGCCAGTGCGTCGTTGGCGCAAAAAAGTGCGTCCGGCACCGGTTGAAGGCGAAGCAGGTCCAGCACCGCCGCATGGCCTGCGGCCGGGCTCATCCCATCAGTGACGAAGGCGGTAAGTGGGGCGTCCAGCCCGGCTTGGCGAGCGGCCTCACGAAGGCCAAGCAAACGTTTGCCAGAGCGGCTTTCGCGTTCCGGACTTGTACCGACGAAGGCCCACCGGCTTCGACCATGGGCCTGGAAGTATCGGCCCACCTCTCGTCCAGCGGCCACATTGGAGAAGCCGACCACCGTGTCGATGGGCTTGGTCGTCAGATCCCAGATCTCGACAACTGGTACTTCTCGCCGTGCCAGCAATTCGCGTGTGGCGTTGTCGTGCTCCACCCCAGTAAGTACCAGAGCGTCAACACGGCGGCCGAGAAAACTGCGCACCAATGCAGCCTCGGTCGGCGCATGGTAGCCGCTGTCTCCGAGCATAAGCTCGTAGCCAGCCCGACGCAGCACTGAGGCTAGGCCGTGCACCGTGCTGGCATAAACCGAGTTCATGAGCGTTGGCACGATGGCAGCAACGATTCGACTGCGGCCGGTGGCCAGGGCGCTTGCGGCGCTGTCGGGCAGATAGCCCAACTGTGCGATTGCGACCTGCACTGCGCGCAAAGTCGATACGGCTACCTGTTCCGGATGTCGTAATGCTCGCGACACCGTCATTGTGGACACGCGGGCCAGCCGAGCCACGTCGAGTAGGCGCACCGCGGTGGTTCTGCGGGAGCCTCCATGTGTTTCCGGTGAGTCTTGTGTACGCCTTGACATGCCTCAAAGACTAACGCAAACTCACGAGGAATTGTTAGCGCTAACAAAAAACGTCTGCAAAACCCAGCGAGTCAATATTCCGAACAGGATCCAAACTTATGGGACTCACACCGCAGCAATTGGAGGCGTATCGCCAAGATGGTTACGTGGTTGTCCACGACGTGCTGGACCCCGACGACCTTGGACGTATGCGCGCGGCCATGAAGGAGTTGCTGGCTGGAGCCTCGGCCGTGTCTGGGCATACCGCCCTGTTCGACCTTGAAGACTCACACACCGCCGAACAGCCGCGAGTACGTCGCCTGAAGCTGCCGCACCAGCATCACCCCGCATTCCACGAACTGATCCGAAGCCCCAAGCTGCTTAGCCTAATGACGCCGATTCTTGGACCTTCAGTGAGGATGCATACCTCCAAGCTTAATTTGAAATCTGCCGACTTCGGTGCGCCGGTGGAGTGGCACCAGGACTGGGCCTTCTACCCGCACACCAACGACGACGTGCTGGCGCTCGGGGTGTTGCTTGACGACTTCACCCCTGACAACGGTCCAATGATGGTTGTTCCTGGCACCCATCGCGGGCCGATCCACGACCATCACCACCAGGGTGTGTTCGTCGGTGCCATCGATCCGCGTCGGATCACTGACGATATCGACAGGGCGGTTCCCCTGATCGCCAAGGCGGGATCGGTCACCCTGCACCACGCCCGGCTCATTCATGGCTCGGCGCTGAACACCTCGCGTCGGCCGCGTTCCTTCCTGCTTTACGAGGCCATGGCGGCAGACGCCTGGCCGCTGGCGGGCGGCCTTTTCGGCGGCCTTGATGAGTTCAACGCCCGCATGCTCTGCGGCGAGCCCACGCTGGAGCCGCGGATGACGACGGTACCCGTGCGCATGCCCTTCCCGAAGGCGCCGGAGTCGGCTTCGCTCTACCAGTCACAGAAGTACATGGCGCAACGCTTTTTTGATGTCGCCCGCTGAGGGCAACCAATCCCGCGGCGGGCTTCCTGTCGCCCGTGCGCGGTCCACCAGCAAAAAGGGCTTACGCCCGCGAGGAGACGAAAGATGAGTAGAAATTGGTTCAAGGCTCTAGCGCTGAGCGCCTTCATGTTGGCCATGCCCGCAGTGCAGGCGCAGCCTACCCTGACCTTTGGCGGATCGGACGCTATCGGCACCGTGATCGATCGCACCAACGCGATGTTCACCAAGCTCGTCAACGAAAGGGCGGCTGGCAAGGTGCGCGTCAACTTCATCCAGGGCGAGCAGCTGGGAAGCGACGTCCAGGTGATCGAGCAGATGATGAAGGGCTCGGTCGCGCTATATGGCGACGTGCTGGATTGGTACGCCAACTGGGTAAAGGACTTCTCGGTACTGGCCTGGGGCTTTACCTTCCGCGACAACGATCACTTCCAGAAGTTCCTCGACTCACCCACCTTCACGGCGATGGCCGAGGAATTGCGCACCAAGCAGGGGCTGCGCATCCTGGCCTCGGCGCCCACCCAGCCGCGCATCCTGTTCGCCAAGAAGCCGGTCAACACGCCCGACGACCTGAAGGACGTGAAGATGCGGGTTCCAGAAATCAAGACCTATTTGAACCTGTGGCAGGCGATGGGCACCAAGCCGGCGCGCGTGGCTTGGGCTGAAGTCTTCCTCGGGCTCAAGACGGGGGTCGTCGACGCAGCCGAAGGCCCCATCGGATCGGCCTATGCGCAGAAGTTCCACCAGGCGGCCACCAATGTGATGCTGACCGACCACCTGGTCTCGTCGCAGCACATCACGATCAACGAGAAAGCCTACCAGGCGCTGTCGCCGGACGTGCAGAAGATCATGGTCGATGCGGCGCGAGAGGCCATCGCATGGGGACGTAAAGAGGCCGAGGCCGAGACGGCCGACCTGGCCAAGAAGATGGCTGCCGAAGGGGCTAGGGTCATCACCGTGAACCGCGCGCCGTTTGCCGACCGCGCGCTGTCCGCGGTCAAGGGCATGGAGCAGGATGGCGCCTGGTCGACCGGTCTGTATCAGCGTATCCGTGACATCCGCTGAGTCACCCTCCATGGAGCACTCGGCCTGTCGCCGGGTAGCGCGTTACTCCTTGAGCAAGGAATCCACCTCATGGATATAACGCTTGCCCGCTGGTGGCGGCTGCTGGAGCTGATCGGCAGGCTGGAGCGCCTCATCGGCGTCATGCTGCTTTCAACGATCGTCGTGGCGATCACCGTGCAGGTGATCACCCGCTACTTCTTCGGCCAGCCGCTGGTCTGGGTCGAGGAGCTGGCGGGTTACTGTTTTCTCTGGGGCGTGTTCCTCGGGGCCGCGGTGGGGATGAAGGAGCTGCGTCACATCCGCATCGACACCTTTGTCTCGAGGTTGTCGGCACGGCCGCAGGCGCTGTGGCGGGCACTCACCTGTGGCATCCTCACCGCCTGCTGCTTGATCATCGCGGTGCAGGCCTGGGACATCATGGACGTGGAGTCGCGCAGCCGCACGATGTCGCTGCCGGTGGACCTGCCGCGCCACCTGTTCTATTCCACGCCGCTTTTCGTTTGCACGGTCTCCATTGCCTTTACCGGCCTGTACCTAGTGTGTGCCGAACTCACGCGCGCCGTCCATGCAAGGCCAGTTGACGCCGAACAGGCACGACAGGCGCGCGAATTGGCTGCTGCTGAAGCCGATGCAGAGGCCGACGCGATCGCCGAGCGCATTGCCATCGGCGCGCGTGCTGCGACTGTGGCAGCGGAGACAGCCCAACGCGTGGGGGACACCCGTTGAACGTGCTACCGATGTTCCTGGTGATGTTCTGCTTGATCGCCATCGAGCTGCCGGTGGCCTTTGCGCTCGTCGTGGCTGCATTGGCCTGGCTGCAGTTCGCCTCACCCGTGCCGATGTCCCTGGTGGTACAGCGCATGTCCTCGGGCATCGACAGCTTTCCACTGCTGGCGATCCCCTTGTTCGTGCTTGCAGGCAATCTGATGAATGTCGGCGGCATTGCCGCGCGCATTTTCGAATTCGCCGTCGCC
The DNA here is from genome assembly GCA_018970765.1 of Actinomycetales bacterium. GTDB lineage: Bacteria > Actinomycetota > Actinomycetes > S36-B12 > S36-B12 > REEB426. The sequence continues at coordinate 4,948 of JAGWVT010000078.1, read as the reverse complement.
CTGGTGGGCCACCTGCGCGGCGGCTTGGCGCAGGTCAACATCTTTGCCAGCCTGATCTTTGCCGGCATGTCCGGCGTGGCGCAAGCCGACGCGGCCGGTCTCGGCACGGTGGAGATCAAGGCAATGAAGAAGGAGGGTTTCGATGCCGCCTTCGCCGCTGCCTGCAGCGCGGCCTCGGCCATCGTCGGACCCATCATTCCACCCTCGGTCATCATGGTGGTCTACGGCGTGTTGGCGCAGGTGTCGATCAGCGACCTGTTCCTAGCAGGGCTAGTGCCAGGATTCCTGATCGGCGGCCTTCTCATGCTGACCGTGTGGTTCCTGGTCGCCACTGGCCGTGCCTACGCGCCCGTGCAACCACGTGCCACTGCCAGGACGCTGGGTCGCACCTTCGTGCGCGCGATTCCGCCGTTAATGGCACCGGTCATCTTGGTCTTCGGGCTGCTTTCCGGTGTAGCGACCCCCACCGAGCTGGGTGCGATCACCGTGGTCTATGCAGTGGTACTCGGTTTCGCCTACCGCGAGCTGACGTGGCGGCGCCTGTATGCCTGTCTAGGAGAGACCTTTGTAACCAGCGGTGTGCTGGTCTTTATCATGGCCGCAGCCGTGCCCTTCGGCTGGGCCATCGCGGTCAACAACGTGCCGGCCCATCTGTCGGCGTGGCTGCTGGAGATCACCGCGAACAAATGGCTGATCCTGGCTATGATCAACGTGCTGCTGCTTGTGATCGGCTGCTTTATGGAGACCACGGCCATCCTGCTAATCGCCGTGCCCACCTTCCTGCCGCTGATACTGCAGTTGGGCATCGACCCCATTCACTTCGGGCTGGTGATCATTCTGAACCTGTTGATCGGCGCGACCACCCCACCCTTCGGGGTGTTGCTGTTCATCGTGCAGGACATCGCTAAGGTGAGCTTCGGTGCGGTCGTGCGCGCGATTCTGCCCTTCTACGTTCCACTGGCTGTCGCCCTGGTGATGATTACCTACTGGCCCGACCTGTCGTTATGGCTGCCCCGGATCCTGAAGTGATGCCACCCGCAGTGCGTTTCAGAGCTGCGAGCGGTGGTACCTGAGGTGGTCTTCGATGAAGCTTGAGACGAAGAAGTAGCCGTGATCGTAACCCGGCTGCCGGCGCAGTTGCAGCGGCACCTGAGCCACAGCGCAGGCCGCCTCCAGCAGTTCGGGGCGCAGTTGTGTGGCCATAAAGGGGTCGGCCTCGCCTTGATCCACCAGGATTGGCGGGCCTGACCACCCCTTCGAAATGAGCAGGGCGGTTGCGTCGCTGGTCGCCCAAGAGGACCGGTCCTCGCCCAGGTAGCCCTTCAAGGCCTTCTCGCCCCAGGGGCAGCGCATGGGCGAGCTGATCGGCGCGAAGGCCGATAAGCTGCGGATCCAGTTAGGGCAGGTTAGCGCGATCGTCAACGCGCCATGTCCCCCCATCGAGTGACCTGACATCGCAGTGCGGCTGTCGTCCAGTGGGAATTCCGCCGCGACCAGGCCGCGTAATTCTTCCGTGATGTAGCGGCGCATCTGGTAATGCCGCGACCAGGGCTCACGCGTCGCATCGACATAGAAACTGGCGCCGACACCAAAGTCCCACGCCTCACGGTCCCCAGGCAACGCGATGCCGCGCGGGCTGGTGTCTGGCGCCACCAACGCCATGCCAAGCTCGGCGGCGACGCGTTGGGCCCCCGCCTTGACAATAAAGTTCTCCTCGGTGCAGGTCAGCCCGGACAACCACCACAGCACCGGCACGTGGCCGTGCGCCGCTTGGGGAGGCAGGTACAGACCGAAGCGCATCGTGCAGCCGGTCGCCTCGGACTCGTGCGACCACACCTGCTGCACACCGCCAAAGCTGCGGCTGTCGGAGACCTTCTTCAAGGCCATCAGAACGTCACCACCGAGCGGATCGATGTGCCCTGGTGCATCAGGTCGAAGGCCTCGTTGATGCGCTCAACAGGCATCACGTGCGTGATCAGGCTGTCGATGTCTATCTTGCCGTCCATGTACCAGTCGACGATCTTGGGCACGTCGGTGCGGCCGCGCGCACCACCAAAGGCCGTGCCCTTCCAGACGCGGCCGGTCACGAGCTGGAAAGGCCGCGTCTTGATCTCCTGGCCCGAGCCAGCGACGCCGATGATTACGCTCACGCCCCAGCCACGGTGGCAGCACTCAAGCGCCTGGCGCATCACCTCGACGTTGCCGATGCACTCGAAGGAGTAGTCGGCACCGCCCCCGGTGAGCTCGACCAGGTGCGCCACAAGATCGCCGCCCACCTCCTCGGGGTTGACGAAGTGTGTCATGCCGAATTTCTCGGCGATCGCTTTGCGACCAGGGTTGAGATCGACGCCGATGATCATATTTGCGCCCACCATTCGCGCGCCCTGAATCACATTTAGGCCAATGCCCCCCAAGCCGAAGACGACGACATTCGCCCCGGGCTCGACCTTGGCCGTGTTGATGACCGCGCCAATCCCCGTCGTTACCCCGCAGCCGATGTAGCAGATTTTGTCAAACGGGGCGTCTTCCCGCACTTTAGCCAGCGCGATCTCGGGCAGCACGGTGTAATTCGCGAAGGTGGAACAGCCCATGTAATGGTGAACGGGGCGCCCACCAATTGAAAACCTGCTCGTGCCGTCTGGCATTACCCCTTTGCCTTGGGTGGTCCGAATGGCTGTACACAGATTGGTCTTGCGCGAAAGACAGGACTTGCACTGGCGGCATTCGGGCGTGTACAACGGGATGACATGGTCACCCTTCTTGAGGGTCGTCACGCCAGTGCCCACCTCGACCACGACGCCCGCGCCCTCATGCCCGAAGATGGCAGGGAAAAGACCCTCGGGGTCGGCGCCGGAGCGGGTGAACTCGTCGGTGTGACACACGCCACTGGCCTTGATCTCCACCATCACCTCCAGGGCCTTGGGGCCCTCGAGTTGCACCGTCTCGATGACCAGGGGCTGACCCGCTGCATATGACACCGCTGCCTTGACATCCATCTTCATACCTTTCACCGCCCAGTGGCGATCTTGACAGCACCGATGATCGTTGACGATAGCGCGGGCTGTCAATGCGATCGCCGTGCCTTCACAGGTACCGTGGCTAAAGAGAGCGACCTGCAGTTCGTTTGGTTGACACGAGTCGATGGTATCGATACCATACATACATAAGCGGTAGGCCATGTCGGCCTTCTAAGACGGGCCTGTAACAGGCAGTCAATCTGCCCGAACCGGCCCAGGAGCCCAACCAATGTCCGCAGACTCTCCCGTGCAGACCCTTCGCAGCGCCTGGTGGGAACCGAAGATCGACCGGACTGTCCTGAAGAGTCTGATGAAGCGCGCAGACGGTCCGGGGCTTTACTTCCTAGCAGTCTGGGGTGCGTTGCTCGTTGCTGCTGGATGGGGGATACATCTGGCCCGCGAGACCCTTTGGTTGATTCCAACCGTCGTGGCCTACGGCGTCGTCCTTGGATTTGCTTACGCCCCGTCACACGAGTGCGCGCATGGCACCGCATTCCGCTCGCGATGGCTCAACGAACTGGTGCTTTGGGTCAGTTCCTTCATCTGGGGCGAGTCGCCGACTCATCGCCGCTTCGCCCACTCCCACCACCATACGCATACTTGGCATTGGACGGTGGATGCTCAGATGGGTTACACCAACCCGGTGCGCTTGCGCACTTGGTTCGGTGATGTGATCGGACTGTTGGAGTTCTGGCCACGCGCGAAGCTGATGGCTCGCCATGCGATCGGCCGAATCGTCGATCGCGAGAGGGTCTATCTCCCCGCTGGCCAAGAGCGCATCGTCATCCGAGAGGCGCGACTGCTGATGACTGGTTACATCGCCCTTTTGGCCTGGGCCATGATCGGTCAGTCCTGGGTGCCGATCCTCTACTTCTTCATCCCGCGTTTCGCGGGCGCCTTCGCGGTCTATGCCTTCATCACAACACAACACATGGCAATGGCGCAGGACGTCCATGACCATCGGCTGTGCACCCGCTCCATGAGTAACGGTTGGCTCAGCCGGGTGCTGTACTGGAACATGAACTTTCACATAGAGCACCACATCTACCCCTCAGTGCCCTTCCACGCACTGCCGGCCCTCAATGACGCAATCCGCAACCAGTTGCCCGAGCCCAGCCCGGGGCTGATCGCTGCCCACGTGGAGATCGTGCGCGTTATCCTGGCTCAGCGCAGCAATCCTGGCGCGACAGCCTCGCACCCTCTGCCCTCCACGGCTGGCGCAGCTCAGTTGCCCGCTCGCAACTGATTCAAGAGGATTGAACCGTGTGGATTACACTATGCAGCACGAGTGAAGTACCCGACGAAGATGTGCTGGAAGTCCAGCATGATGGCCACGTATACTGTGCCTACCGGCTGTCCGGGCGTCACTATGTCACGGATGGCCTGTGCACCCATGGCGTTGCGCGACTGTCCGAGGGTTTCGTGCTTGATGACATCATCGAATGTCCTATGCACAACGGCCGCTTCCACATTCCCACTGGACAGGTGGACGGGCCACCGGCCTGCGAACCGCTGCGCACCTACGCGGTGCGAGTAGAGGGCGACTTGCTGTTAATCCAGCTTCCAGGCTGACGGCGTTCTTCCCTACGTTGGCGGACCGTTGGCAACCCTGAGCTCCGGTAGCCGCGTGCGTATGGTGGATGTTGCCAGGCGTGCCGGAGTCGGAACGATCACTGTGTCACGGGTGCTACGCACACCCGAGCGCGTGTCGCTCGAGGTGCGTGAACGTGTCATGGCAGCGATGCAGGCCACGGGCTACGTGCCTAACTTGGCGGCAGGCACACTGAAATCGCAACGCTCGCGGGTGGTCGCTGCCATCGTGCCAACGCTGCGCAACACAATCTTTGCGGAGACGGTTGACGGTCTTGCGGATGGGTTGCGGGAGCACGGCTTCCAGTTGTTGATAGCAAGTTCCGGTTACTCCCTCGAGA
>JAGWVT010000238.1 GCA_018970765.1 Actinomycetales bacterium | reverse complement strand
CGTCCGAGTTCGGCGTCGGTACCACGGGCTCGCGCATGGCAAACGGTAACTTCGAGCCGCACGTTGCGCTCGAGCATGAGCTGGGTGCATTTCTGCAGCGTAAGCACACCATGGTGTTTACGACGGGCGCCCAGTCCAATCTGGCGGTCATCGGAACGCTCGCCGGCCCCGACGATTACATCCTCATGGACGCTGATAACCACGCATCCATCTGGGATGCGGTCAAGCTGACGGGGTCGCAGATCATCCGCTTTCGTCACAACAGCCCCGAAGACCTCGAGAAGAAACTCGCGCGTCTGGACGGGGACGCCCGAAACAAGCTGATTCTGGTCGAGGGATGTTACTCCATGGCTGGCGATCTGGCGCCGCTACCCGAGATGATCGAGGTAAAGAAGAAGCACAATGCCTATATTCTGGTCGATGAGGCCCATAGCTTTGGTGTCTTCGGAGAACACGGCCGCGGAGCCGGCGAGCACTTCGGCCTCGAAAGGGACATCGATTTCATTACGGGCACCTTCTCGAAGTCGCTTGCCGGCGTGGGTGGTTTCGCGGCGAGCGATCATGATGTGTTTCCGTACCTGCATTATTGCGCACGCGCGTACATGTTCACTGCAAGCGGAACACCGTCTTCAATCGCCAGCGTGCGTCGTGCGCTTCAGCTCATTCAGGAACGCCCTCAGCTGCGGCAACAGCTCTGGGAGAATGCGCGGTTCATGCGCGAACGGTTCACACAAATGGGGTTCAACGTCGCATCCGGCGACAGTCCGATCGTCGCGCTGATCATTGGAGAGCAGACGCCGACGGTGCTCTTCTGGGAGGCTCTCCTGAGCGCAGGCGTCTACACCAACCTCTTTCTTCCGCCTGCGACCCCGCGAAATGCGTGCATGATTCGCACCTCATATTCGGCAGCCCACGACCGCGCGATCCTCGAAGAGGCGCTCGGTGTTATCGAGCGGGTTGCACGGGACTACGGCGTGCTGTCAGGGTCATAATTCCGAACCCGCGTGCGTGCCCTTGTGCACCGGCCACGCCCCGTTCGTTCCGGCTTGCACACCGCTGCACAATGGGCAAAGACCGCGCAAACGGTCTGCAATGGAAACTCACCCGTGACTGGTGGTTCAAGCAAGCGCGTCTGGTTAAGGACGCTGGTGGTCATGGCGCTGCTCATGACTGCGTGCGTGGCGAGTGTTTTCTGGGTGCAGCGCCAGCTGGATGGCTGGGTGTCCAGCTACGCATCTGACCGAACGGGCAGAACGACGCTGGTGACAGGTTTGGTATTGTCACCGCTAGGGGCCACGCGAGTTGACCAGCTTGAGGTGAGCGTCGCAGAGCACAGGCTCATGTGCTCTGATATTTCGATTCCGGGAGGGATGCTTGCGCTGCTGCGGCGTCCACTGAGGATGGTTCGGGTGGGGCAGTGCACGGTGACACCGCTCGCAGATTCCGAACGTGCAAACCGAGCATCTGCGCTCGCAGCCGGGAACGATACCCCGTTCGAAGGTCTGGCAGCGGAGC
>JAGWVT010000237.1 GCA_018970765.1 Actinomycetales bacterium | reverse complement strand
GGGAGATGGTGGAGGCTGCTCAAGCCCAGGCGGCATCGTCGCCCAAGCGCAAGTCGCAATCAACGGAAACCACCTGATCTCCTGCGCCCTTCGGTGTGCCATCGGCCGCCGAGGGGTCTTTGTTCACTTCGCCTGGACCATGCGTCAGAAATGGCGCATGGTCTTTTTGATCGCTACGGCCCGTGACCAGCCGGATACCCGCGCAAGCGGCCCGGAACATGGAGCGGATAACCGTGCATCGTGTGTTTGATCCACCCGCATTTGACCAAGAAGGAGGTTTGCAATGTCGCAGACCAACCGTGAACTCATCCTGTCGTCGAGTCAGAACAGCACCGACGACTTGGCACTAAAGATTTTCTCGGGCATGGTGCTCGAGGCGTTCCAGCAGAGCAGTGTGTTCTACGACCGCTCCAGCACGTTCATCTCCATCAAGCAGATTGAAGGTGCGACCAGCGCCCAGTGGCCCATCCTCGGCGACGACCCGGCTCCCAGCTACCACACGGCAGGGCAGGTCATCAACGCCCAGAGCACGCAGGGCACCAACGTCGCCCGCATCAAGACCAACGAAGCCACGGTGGCCGTGGACGAGATCCTCGTCAACGCGCTCGACGTGCCATTCCGCGATCTCGAGCAGGCTCACTTTGATGTGCTTGGCCCTTACGCGACCAAGCTCGGCCGTTCCATTGCTCGCGTTCTCGACAAGAAGATCGCAATCCTGTCGGTCAAGGCGGCCCGCACCTCGTCGTCGTCTGGCCTTCACGGCGGCGGATACCTCGTCGAGCGCAACTCGAGCGGCTCGTCTGGCGCAACTGCACCCGGCTCAACGGGTCTGTTCACCGATGCCACCGGCTACCCCCTGTCGCCCCGTGGCGCGTACCAGTTCCGTTCGGACGTGTCGTCTCTGGCTCAGGCCATGGATGAAAAGAACGTGCCGGCGGAGAGCCGTTACCTGTTCATCAGCCCGTACCTGAAGTCCGTGCTGCGCTTTGAGGCCAACTTCGATGGCACCAACCTGACCAGCGTTCCGGTCATGTCGAGCACATACGACCGCAACACCAGCAGCGCCCCCAATGATGTGAACAACCGCATCATCGGCATGCTCGAGGGGTTCAAGGTCATCGTCACCAACCACCTGCCGGCAGCCGATCTTTCTGGCGGCTCGCTGACTGGTGAGGACGCGGCGGTCGCTTACGATGGTCGCGTGACCACCGGCGGCAAGTACCAGGGTCGCTTTGACGGCAACAGCCAGGCCAACGGCCGCCCCGCGGCGGTCGCCCTGTGCGGCGCCGACACCGGCAGCCCGGCCATCGGCATGGTGCAGGCGACGGGCCTCACCTCCTACATGGAGCGTGACGAGCGTCGCAACACCATGTTCCTCAAGTCGCAGATCATGTGCGGCCTGAACGTGCTCTGCCCGTGGTCGGCGGGCGCGATTCAGCTGTACTGATCCTGACGCAACCCCCGGAAGCTGGGGGGTGGGGCTTCGGCTCCACCCCCCGGTTTATCCAGAGGAAC
>JAGWVT010000236.1 GCA_018970765.1 Actinomycetales bacterium | reverse complement strand
TCGTCGCGGAGTTTGCCGTTGAAGGATTCCACGAACGCGTTCTGCCAGGGTGATCCTGGAGGGTGTCAGATTCTCTGTGTAAGTGGGTGACGGCGTTACTGGCCCTTCGGGGCGGCAAGGAGTAGGTATGTCTGTCATGAACACCAGGGATGAGTACGGCCTGGAGGGTGTTGTTCCGGGTTCGGCTCGGGAGTTGCGTCGGGCCATGGTGTCTGATGCGTTGCTTGATGAGGTCATCGCGCAGGCCGGTGATCAGGGGATCACGTTGACCGGGGACGGGGGTTTGTTGCCTGAGCTGGTCAAGGCGGTCCTGGAACGCGGCCTGGCCGTGGAGCTTGATGATCACTTGGGGTATGTCAAGGGCGATCCGGCTGGTCGGGGGTCGCCGAACTCACGTAATGGGTTCACGCCCAAGACGGTGGGCACCGAGGTCGGCCCGGTGCCCCTGGACGTCCCGCGGGACCGTCAGGGTTCGTTCGAGCCTCGGCTGGTGCCCAAGGGCGCTCGTCGCCTTGATGGCTTGGACGAGATGATCGTCAGCTTGTACGCCGGCGGGATGACGATCCGGGACATCCAGCACCACCTGGCCTGCACGATCGGCACGGAGCTGTCGCCGGAGACGATCTCAAACATCACCGACGCGGTCCTGGATGAGGTCATGGCATGGCAGACCCGCCCGCTGGACGCCATCTACCCGGTGGTGTTCATGGACGCGCTGGTCGTGAAGGTCAAGGAGAACAACACGGTGCGCAACAAGGCCGCCCACATCGCCGTCGGTGTTGACTGCCAGGGCGTCAAGCACGTGCTGGGCATCTGGGTCCAGCAGACCGAAGGCGCGAAGTTCTGGGCGACGGTCTGTGCCGAATTGGCCAATCGGGGCGTGCGCGACATCGTCATCGCGTGCGTCGACGGCCTGACCGGGTTCGCTGAGGCCATCGAGGCGACCTGGCCCAAGACGGTGGTCCAAACATGCGTCGTGCACCTGATCCGGGCTTCGATGCGGTTCGTGAGCTACAAGGATCGGCGGGCTGTTGCTGCTGGCCTGAAGCACATCTACACCGCCGTGAACGAGGACACCGCCATGAGCGCGCTCGAAGCATTCGAGGCCTGTGAGATGGGCCGCAAATACCCTGCGACCGCGACGACCTGGCGAGCCGCATGGGACCGGTTCATTCCGTTCTTGGAGTTCGCTCCCGCGGTCCGCAAGGTCATCTACACAACGAACGCGATCGAATCGCTGAACTACCAGCTGCGCAAGATCATCAAGAACCGAGGGCACTTCCCCAACGACACCGCCGTGGTGAAGCTGCTGTGGCTATCGATCCGCAACATCGAGGACAAGCGAGCCAGAGAACGAGCCAAAGCCGCAACCAAGGCTGAAGCATCGCCGCACGGCAAGCTCATCGAAGGCACCACCACGCAAGGCTGGAGCGAAGCCCTCGGTGCCCTCGTCATCGCATTCCCAGAACGCTTCGCAGGACACCTCAACTAACCATCAGCCGCTACCGACATACACAGAAATCTTGACAGGCTCGC
>JAGWVT010000014.1 GCA_018970765.1 Actinomycetales bacterium | reverse complement strand
TTGCTCTGTGGGGGGTAGTATAAGCGTAGCATCACGCCACCAAGCATGGTGGGTACTCTCTGGGGGGTGTATATATATTGAAGTAATCCCGCGCGCGCATGGTGGGGGGGGGGGTAGGGGTAGGGCTCGAGGCCTGGCTTGACGCATCGCGGCACGACGGGCATCGCCTGCCGCCGGGGTACCGCGCACGGCGCACCTGCCGCACGACCCTGACCGCCAGCGTCGCACGTCCCGCGCCCTGGCATCGGAGCCGCGCCCTAGTTTCGTCGCGCACGGTTCGCAGTGTTTTCGAGGGCTTAGGTGTCACCCGAAAATGGTTGCTTGACAGCGTGGCACCACACCACTAGGATAGCCCACATCGCAGCACGGTGCTGCGGCGGAGTAGACCAGTGCAAACACTGACGCGAGAGGACGGGGCGGCGATCCTGCGGGAAGCTTTTGAGCAGCTCCGGACGGGACGCATGACGGCGAAAGAGTATACCCGCATTTTTGAGCGCGTGGCGGCGGACACGACGGCGCATCCCGTGCGGCGGGCGGTGCTGTCGTGACACGCCTAACGGCACTGGCACTGATCGTGCTGACGGCAGAGCTTGCCGCGTGGACGGCGTGCGTGTGGACGGCACAAGACAAGTCAATCAACGCGGCGCATAGCGCGCTGCACAGGAGGCGGTAAATGGCTATCTATTACGTCAGGAGGGACAACCTGGGGAACGTGACCGACGCACAGGCGCGGCAATACGCGAGGCTCCTGTCGCGCACCATCGGGCACGACGTGGAATTCGCGGACCACAGCGGGTGCAACTGCGAGGACCGCGAGACGCGCGAGGATCACCGGTACGACGCGCAGCGCGTTTTCGAGGACGGCGCCTGGTGGGTGGGGCACGACGGCTGGTGGGAGGGCAAGCGGTAGCACGTCCGGGCGCGGCTCTTGCCGCGTTCCGGTGTGAGCGCCCCGTGAGGGACACTGACACCGGGACCTAACCCGGATGGCCCGCGTAACGGGCGAGGTGAAACATGGAATTCATGCGGCAAGCAATCACGACTAAGTATCACGGCCCGACCAACACGCGGGGCTCGCGCATCAGCGCGACGACCGAAAGCGGCCTGCGACACTACTACCCATACCGATACGAGTTAAACTCCGAGCAGAATCACCGAGCGGCGGCGCTGGCGATGGCAGAGCACATGGGTTGGTCCGGCACGTGGCGCGGCGGCGCAATCCCTTGCGGGTATGCCTTCGTTCTAGGCGACGGCGCAATGTTCGAGGTGCCGAACGATACCAACCGCTAGAGTGCTTTCGGGTCTGCCGGTGCGCCTGCGGCACCGGTCTTCCCGAGCGCATTCCGCGCTTGCCGCCCGCGTGACGGGCAAGGGGTAGATATGCTGAAACCTATTTGGAAAGCGCTTAACGGCGCGCATCCGGCCCATTGGGGCGCGTGCATCCGTTGTCGCGCGCAATTCCTATCTGACCGCGACCTAGTGCACGTTTCGCCCTACGGGTTGACGTGCGAGCGCTGCTACATCTGGGGGCTCAAGTGACCGATCATCCCTGCGACCGATGCGCCGAGGAGCCCGCGCAGTTTATCCGCGAGGGTTGCGCAGTGTGCGAGAGTTGCAGCGCACGCCTAGAGGCCCGCGCCCTGGTGCGCGCACAGTGGACAACCAACACGCGCCGGGACCGGCGCATTTTTGCGGACGTGATCCGTGAATGGGAAGCACGATGAGTTGCCGCTACTGCGAGACCGAGCCCGCCACGACGCACGTCGAAGAGGATATGAGCCTGGTTCCTGTCTGCCAGCCGTGCGCCGACGCCGCCAAGGAGGACACCTAGCCTACCCCGCTCGCACCTTACGGGCTCCGGTCTTAGGGCCGGGGCCTTTTTTACGCCTTGCGTAGCAGCTCACGCGCACGACGCCACGCTTCCGGTACCGGCCCGCCCGCCTCATCCTCGAAATACACGTCGTCCAGGGCGAGCAAGGCCGACATCGCGGCATCCAGGGCACGACGGGTCGCCGGCCTCGCGCGCTTGGCAGCTAGGTCGCCCTCGAGACACGCCACGGCCGCGCGCATCCGCGCGATAGCCTCGCTCACGTCGTCGCCGTCGTCGTCGGTCCAGTGCATCGGAGCCTCCTAAACGCACTTTTGTTGCGGCGCACAATCCGCTAAAGGCCGCGCCAGTAGCGGACGGGCGCAGTTTTTACTCTATCCATACATTAACTGGCAGTGGAAGACCCACACAGGGAGTGCGTTTTTCTCATTTTGATCGCACTTTTGCTACCACAAGAGGCGCACTTTTTAGTCCACGCATAGACATAGCGCACTTTTTGGCGGCCTGATTCCGGCCGGTTACACACAAGTACTTCTCCCCCCTTGACTGTGTCTACGCACTAGAGGTAATTCTGGGATCGCGCGCGGGCTCGTACAGAGATCTCTGTCTCTTTCAGTCGCGCACTTTCCAAGTCAGACGCGCAGCCTGCATCCCGTCGCACTTATTCGCGCGACTTGACCCGCTCGAGGAGTATCGCAACCCGCTCCGCGCGCTGCTCTGACGTAAGGCCGTCCACCTTGACGCTAACGCGGTCTTCCAGCATCCCGAGATGCTTGGCGATGAGCTCCAGGGCGCGCACTTTTGTCGACTGCGCGACATCTTCCTGCTCCGCGACCCTCTTTAGTTCGCGAATAACAAAAGCGGCATCGACCTCCGCCCGTTGAATGGATTTGCGATTTGCGGCGTCGATCCTAGAGGCGATGATCGCGTTTTGCAGATTATGCGCAGCGGCATTTTTCGCGGTGTTGGGCGAATAACCGGCACGGATCGCGGCCTGGAAGCCGTTTTTGTCCTTGAGGTACTCCTCTAGGAATTTTTCCTGTTTCAAAGTGAGTGCGTCAGATTTGCGGTTCAAGGCGCACCTTGGTAGCCGTAACGCAGTGCGTTAGGCGAGGTTGATGACCTCGATGTTGGCATAGGGGATGACGTGCGAGCCGGCGTTCTCGGAGGGAACGGCGGTGAAGGCGATACCGGCGGGATGGAAGCGGATGTCGGAGCAGACGACCACGTTAGAGCCGGTAAGGTTCTGGGCGGCGGGATCGATGGTAAGGGTAGTGATGATGCGAGCGCCGGTGTAGTGGACGCCTCCGGTGCGGATGCGAACGGAGTGGATGGCTTCCTTGCCGGGGATGACTTCCTTGGTGTCCTTGGACATTTAGGGCTCCTGAGTACCAGCAACGGGGGAGTTGTTGGTAGGTTCTGCGGTTGTGGTAGCGAGTTGCCGCGCATCCTGTTCCAGTTGTTCGATCTCGCGGATGACGTGCTCGGCGGCGGAGTGGAGTCGGCGCTGCTGGACGACCAAGTCGCCAAGCTGGGCGCATTTCTGAGCGTACTGCTGCTTGATTTCGTCAATCTCACTCATCGGAAAGCCTCGTATGGGTCATAGATGACGGTATCAGGGATGACCTTGTTCTCCCTGAGATCGCGGAGGATGTAGGTGGAGTGCGAGTAGCGCCAGGGCTCGCCGGCAACGTGCGCGAGGAGGGCTTTGGCGATGCCGTACCTGCGAAAATCCGGCTTCACATAAACGTAATGGACAACCGACTCCGGGGTTACGCGCACGATGCCCGCATCACGGTCCACGATACTAATTCGCTGGCACGGCTCGGTAACCGACCAGCCAAAAACGACAGACGGGTCATCTGGCAGCACGGCGAGGCGGACCTCGGCGCGCTCAAGGATGCGTTCGATGACCTTGTGATGCTGGGCGAAAAACGTCTCGCGAGGGACGCCTTTCGCGAAAAGCGAGCTGTTCTGGTAGGACTTCAACCAGGTCGCGAAGATGAGGGATCTTGCGTCCCCCAGGCCCTCGACGATGCTGTAGTTCCGCTCGCTCATGTGAAAAAATCCATCCCGTCGTCACTCGGCGGGGGCTTACTGGCCGGTGGCGGTGTTTCCGCCGGCTTGGCAATCTGTATGACTTCTACGAGCGTGTCAAGGAAGCTCGGTTCCACGTCCTCGACCTCGACAGGCTTGGGCGCGAGCGGGATGTGCTTGGGAACAGGTACTTTGACCTCAAAGTCCTTCCCCAGGCGGTCCTTTTTCTTGTACTCGTGTCCCCGAAAGACCTCTTTGACCTTTTGCCTGTGGGCGATGGGCTTTCCCGCACGGCAGTCCTTGCAAATAAAGCCATAGCACCGGCCCGAATTTGGGTTTTTCTTGCACAGAGGGCACGGGCTCCGTGGCATCGGCTGGCCCTTGGGAGGGCCGCGCTTCTTGTGCACTTTGACCGCTCTCGCGCCGATCTCCTGCGCCACAAGCTCCGCAAGCTCACGCGAGAAGCGCCTGACCAGCCGGTGGATCTTGTCGGTCAGTTCCAGAGACTCCTTGGTGTCGATGACCTTGGCGCCCTTGGGAATGATCGGCTGCTCCTGCTCCTGCTCCTGCTGGTCGCTCATGCGGGCCTCCTGGGGAGCGGCAGCACGCGAACGTAGTTAGCCTCCTCTGCGTCGCAGTCAGGGCATTTTTGGTCGCCGCAAAACAACCCGTCAACCACTACGGCTTGCATAGCCTCCGCGCCCTTGGCGAATGCGTCATCAAGCATCCGCTCAAGGTCCGCCTGCGTAATCCAACGGTGAATGCGCTCCTTGTCGGTCATTACCGGGCTCCTGCGAGGGCGAGCTTGGCCTGCGCGAGGTTCAACTCGGCCTCCAGGCGCGCGACTTGGCTGCGCAGTCGGGCTATCTGGTGCGCGTAGTCGTACGCCTCCACGCGCCACAGGTGCGTCTGCTCCTCCGCGTGCTCCAACTTGGTCTTCATCTCGGTCTCGGTCATGGCTTGTCCTCGGGCACAGGGATGCGCTTGATGGAAGACGCCATCGCATGAAAACCGCAGTCGTCGTGAGCATAGCGGACGATGGACTCACGCATGGCCTCTGCGCCACGCCGGAACGCCGCCGCGACTTCAGCCTTCGCCTCGTCTCGTTCGCGCTGCATTCTTGCGGCAAAGTCGAGCTTGCTTTCGTCGGTCGTCATGGCTTGTCCTCGGGCAGGGGAACGACGCGCACGTCGGATGCGCAGATGATTTTGTTGATGTCGAGGAGGCGCTGGATCTCGCGGGCGATCTCGTGGCGCATATCGTGGGCTCCGCGCTTGTAGGCGGCACGCTCGACGCTCAGGCGCGACCCGTTGGCGGTCTCCAACTCCTGCGTGAGCCGCTGCACCTCAGTGGTCAACTGGCCGCGCTCCGCGTCCGCTTGGTCGATGCGGCCGTTCAACTCCTCACAGAGCGCCTTGAAGCATGGCAGGCAGTCGTTGCTCAGGAACATGTGGACGGGGCACGGCTTGACGCGGCTAGTCGACACGGCACACCTCGCAGATGCAGCCGTTGATCTCAGGCTCCTCGGTCATGCCGTTGTGCTCGGCGCAGGCCGCGCAAGCGGGCACGTCGACCCAGCGCATCAGGCGGTGGTGGTAGGTGTGGTAGGTCTTCTCGGCCGTCGCGTCGCACGAGTCGCACTGCATCGAAGTCTCCATCCGGCCTCACGGGCACGGTTTGGGCAGACTGCCACGGTCTAGGATGGCTTGTCAACATCCTAGAGGATTTATTTTGCATGCTGCGGTAACTACTCAGCTTTCCACTTCTCCATCGCGGCCCACTCCTTGTCGAGACGGAGCCAGAGTTGCCAGTGCTGATCCATCGGGGCGCGGATGAGCCAGCCGCCGTCGACCTCGCGCACGCCCCATGCTTCTCGGAGCAGCGCCTCGATCCGTTTACGGGCGCGGCCAGGAGAGCCGTGGCCGGGATCGTCGGTCGCCGGCCTAGTCATGTTCGATACTCAACATCTTCCGGCGAAGGCCGCTATCGTGCGCAGAGCACACTCGGGACCGGGAAGCGGCATGGACCCGTCCGGGGCATCCCGATGACGCCATAACGCAAGGGCAGGCCCTTCCTACGCATCCGGCGCAGTACCCCGTCTGGTTCTCCTTGCCCAAGCGACGCCGGCAGGCCCAGCACAGGTAGTGTCCATCACGCAACATTAGGCGTACCAACCCTTCGTCACCATGCGGATCTGTCCGGTTCTCAACAGTCGTCGCATGATGATCTTCATCGTCCCGCCGGGGATGTTGCACTCTCGACGCAGCGCATCAATCGTTGCGACACCGGAGCGCACCAAGGCGACGACCGCGTCGTCGTAGCGGTAGCCGGTCACGGGGCCTCCAGTGGCTGGATGCAGACCTCAAGCAGGTACTGCTTGGGCGAGCCCTTGCGCTGCTCGTAAATCCACCGGACCTTGCGGAAGTCGCCGTCGTCCACGCCGATGCACTTGGCGAGCGCGTCCTGGACGTGCTTGCAGCTGCCCGCGAGGTTGTCCGGGTCCAGCCGACGCACGCCGACGCGGGTGAGCGTGATGCACACCGGAGGCGCGACACGGTAGCGGCCGGCGAGCCAGGTCAACTCCACGGCCCGCTGCTGCGCCTTCTTGCGCTTGTTCTTGATCGCCCAATGCTCGCGCTGGTTGGCCTCGGAGATTAGCTTCACGGGGACTTCAAACGTCAGCGAGCCGCAATCGCAAGGATTGTAGCCCCATGATGCACACGTCGGCTTGTGGCTACTCATCCTTCTTCTCCACCTGAGTTTCGCACAGGCCCCACCTCATGCATCCTGCGTCACGCTCGGCAGCGGCGAACAACTCAAACTGCTTGCCGCCACGCGATGTCTTGCTCCACTGCACCACGGTATCGATGGGCCAGCACTCGCCCGTCCCGCCATTTCGAGCCTGGAACCAAGAGGGATTGTTATCAAGAACCTCGCCCTTAGCAGCAGCCCTGTCGTGAGCCTTCAGAGAAACCAAACGCTCAAGCTCGCGCACACGGTCGATGCGTGCCGGGTCAATCATGGCAATCAGTCGCACCTCTTCTTTGCGAGCGTAAATGCAAGGCCAACACCCAACACGTTCGGCCCCTTGCAAGTAAAGCGGATTTGGCGTCAACCCGTGGCGCTTGTGGATGTCAATCACGTCCTGCTCGCTCCACCGAATGAGCGGACGCCAAACCTCGCAATCGAACCCATCTTGCCACTCCCACTCGGGCATCTTGGATCGCGCCTCGGATTCACCGGCCCGAATGCCAACGGTATTCACAACGTCGTCGCCTCGGTCCTGTAGGGCTTTGATGTGATGCTTCATCGGAAACACCTTAAGTTCCTGTGTGCAGTACCGACGCTGGCGCGAAGGGAACATCCCCTTGTGCAGCACCAACTCTTCCATCTTGCGCTTGGGCTCCAACCAAGTGATCGGCCCCAGTTTCTCGGTCAGCGGCCCGCGCAGGTAGGCGTAGGTCAGGTCGTGCTCCCAACCCGTGTCCATGAACACGCGGTCGTGCTCGATCCCCAGCTCGGTCAGGTACAAACTCATCGCAGCGGAGTCTTTGCCGCCGCTGATGCTCGCCACAACCCGACGCCCGTTGATCTTCGCCTTCAACTCCGCAATCTGCTCACTGGTCAGCATAAACAAGCCTCTCTGCTCGGATGTCCGTTTGCCACGCCCAGATCGTACCGTCGTCACCGCGCACGGCGAGGAACAGCTTGCCGCCGTAAGTCCTCAGTTTGAATGCCGCCTGCGGCTTGCGCTTGAGGTGCTCAATGCAGGCGTCGGCCATCTCCGACTGCTCCTGCGCCGGCATCTCGCGCACGTCGTTCCATCGCTCCCATCCCGTGTCGGTCATCGCTGCCCTCGCAAGGCGGCAAGTCGCCCCGCGTAATCCCACTTGGCCTTGTAGAACTCGTCGACGTACGCCCAGCCCTCTTCCGCGAAGTCCAGCGCCTCAGACAACTTAGCCTTGGTCGTTTCCAACTCCCGCGAGAGGCGCATCTCCAGCGCTCGGAGGCGCAACCGCTCCTCTTTGTGCAAGCGCAACTCGGCCTCCAGTTCCGCGATCTCAGCCTCGGTCATCGCTGCCCTCGAAAGTCCCGCGCCTCACCGATGCGCTGCTGGTAGTCCCGCTTGAGCCGACGAAGATCGGTCGCACCACCTTCGATGAAGCCCGCCTGGGGGCGCCGGTTGAGCCGCGAGCGCAGCCGGTCGCCGTACCGCTTGATGATCCCCTCTGGCCCTAAGTTGGTCGTCACGAGGGTTCGCTTGCAGGAGTCGATGCGGTCCACCCACAGGGAGCCAAGTGTCTCGGTTCCCCATCCGCTCTCGGTCACGCGCTCGGTGCCCAGATCGTCGATCACGAGGAGGCCCACGCGGTACGCTAGCTCGCTCACGGTCTTCCAGCGGTCGAGGTCGTCCACCATGCGTGCCGACAGCCACAGGGCATTGTCCTGCGTGCAGGCGACCGCCCAAGCAGCGGCGGTGCTCTTGCCGCAGCCCACGTCGCCAACGATGAGCAGGGTGTGGCATCCGGGGTAGGCGATCCAAGACTCAACGCCTTCGATGATCTGCTCGGAGCCGGTGCGCTGGCCCTGATCGGGACCGAACCATGAACGAGGCGGGCGAGGCATCGTGCGCAGCGGGGCGAGGTACTTAATCATCTCCGGGTCAGGGACGCCCGCGTGCTTCATCCGGTAGGCTCGGCGCTTGGTCAGTTCCTCGTCGGCCGCTTGGCGAGCCTTCTCCTCAACGTGCTTGCACATCGGGCCGTCGCCAAAGCCATGCGTTTCGGTGTCCGGGTCAAGCTTGGAGGTGCAAGCAGCCGCGACCTCGCTGTCGGCGCTCGGGCAACGCGGGCAGTCGTTGCGCCTCGTGGACTTGATGATGTCCAGCGCCACGGTCGCACGGTCCTTAAATCCTTGCAGGGTCTTTTCGTCCATCACTGAAAGTTTACGCATCTCTGCCTCCTAAAGAAACTTGTCGAACGACTCGCCGTTGCCAACGACGTGAACCGTACGGCTGACATGGACGCCCGATGCGCCCTTGTTCCACTTGGCGAGGCCCTTGGTGATCCCGTTGTCGCTGACGAGGTAGCCAAGGCCGGCGGTCTTGGCGAAAGCATCGGCTTCCAGGCCCTCGAGCGCCCGCATGAGTTGATCCATGCCCCGCGCCTTGCGCTGCCTCCGGAAGCCCATCCACGCCCCGGTGTTCCAGCGAAGCTCGTCGGCGGTCAGGCCGGTGAGCTTGCGAGCGGCGTCCATCCAGCGGTCGCCGTCTGCCTTCTCAGCCACGCGCTCGGCCTCAGCCTCCGGGGACTTGTCCTTCGGCGGGCGTCCTCGACGGGGCTTGACCTCCTCGACCGGCGCCGCGTCTTTTCGATTTTCGAAAAGCGCAAGGTTGTTGTTCTTTATCTTCTCTTCTCCTCTCATCTCCTCTAACGGGGGGACGCTCCCCGCGACGCTCGCAGGGAGTGTCGCGACGACTGTCGCGGAGGGTGTCGCAGGGAGTGTCGCGGCGACATTTTTATTTGTGTCGCGTAGTTGACGGATGCGGGTGCGATCTTTTTCCAGCTTTTTTGCGTGCGCGCCCTGATATTCCACCCATGCGTGGATCTGGTCGCCGTCGATAAATCCTGCCTGACGCATGGCGTCAACGAACGTAATCGGATCGCCGCCCCAGCCGGCTCGACGGGCGATGACGACCGGATGCAGGCCCGTCAGGCTCCCATCCGGGCGCACGCGAGACACCCAGAGCCACAACTCAACAACGTGAGTCCAGGCGCGAGGCTCGTTGAGCAGTGCCGCCAAGTGGTCACTCTTGGGATGATCCGGCAGGTCGTTGTAGATCCTGATCCAAGGGAGACTCATAAGAGCCTCCAGCGTTGAACGTGATGCATGGGTCACCAAAAGACAGAGAGCGCATCCGATGGTAGCCGCCATCGAACACGCTCTCCGGGGCGTGGGGGGTTCGCCCTGAGACTATGAGGAGCCGCTGCGGCTACAGCGGGTCAAGCGAGAGCAGACTACCGATGGTCGCCGCGCTTGTCAACTCCTCTGCGGTACACGGTTGTGAGCGCCTTCATGTGACGCGCCATGTCATCGCGTTCCCGGCGCAGCACCACGACCTCGGCGTGCAACCGTATCATCGCAAGCCACAGCGCCACGGCCACGACCGCGAGCACGACCTCGAGGACCGTCACGCCGTCAGGCCCCGCAACGCCGCACGCTCCTTGGCGTCCAGCCACGAGTCCGGCGGCACCTCGCCTCCAGTGATCGCGCACAGCGCCAGCGCGTAGTAGAGCGTCGGCGTCGTCGTCTTGGCGCACCACTGCTGCACAGCTTGGCGCTTCACGCCCAGGCGGCGAGCCACCTCGCTCTGCGACGACCGCTCCCGCTTGATCCACTCTGCCAGCGTCATGCATGACCTCCTGCCGGCGAGGTACACCAGCGCAGCCGCCGTCGTCAAGTGTGGCGTGACGCCTTTAGATCTCGACGGCATGGATGCCCGCAAAATCAAGCACTTGCGTCCACCATGTCGATTTATTTTGACGCGACAAGCGGACATGGCTAGAGTGCATCCCGTCGCAGTGAGCGACCAAGGAGAGACACAGTGACCGAGCAGCAACGCGAAACCCGCAAGAACGCCTTGGCTACGTTGGTAGCCGATCTGATGATCCGGCAGGCGGACGAGCACCCGAACCTCGTGGGCGAGATGGCGCTCAAGTGGGCGCGCGAACTCCGCTCCATCCTCGAGAGCGAGGTGAACGATGCGTAAGGTTTCCGCCATCGACCCGGACGGCGTGTTGGAGCAGGCCAAGCGCGAGGAGCAACTGCGCGGCATCCAGTTGTTGCAGGCGGCGCAGGCCCGCTACGACGGCGACATGGACGAGGAGGAGTTTGCGGGTTTCGTCTGCCGCTACGGCCACGCCTGCCTTTCCCGCCGGGTTCTCCTGCACGACCTGACCATCGACGCCGCCAACCGCAGCAATCTGAACTGAGGACACAGATGACCACCGCCATCACCACGTCAAACTTTTCGCGCGAGCAGATCGACACCATCAAGCAGACCGTCGCCCGTGGAGCGAACGACGCGCAGCTCGCGCTGTTCCTCCAGGTCTGCCGCAGCCGCAACCTCGACCCGTTCACCAAGCAGGTCTACTACACGCCGCAGGGCATCATCGTCAGCATCGACGGTCTGAGGGCCATCGCTGAACGCACCAACTGCTACGCCCCCGGCGCCACTCGCTACGAATACGACGACCAGAAGAACCTCGTCGCCGCGTTCGTCAGCGTCAAGAAGTTCGTCAACGGCACCTGGTTCGACGTGGAGGAGTCCGCGTTCTACGAGGAGTACCGCGGTAGCAGCCCCATCTGGAAGAAGATGCCCCGCGTGATGCTCGCGAAGTGCGCCGAGGCTCGAGCCCTGCGACGCGCATTCAGCAGCGACCTGTCCGGCCTGTACGCCGCCGAGGAGATGGATCAGGCCCAGCGTGACGAGCGTCCTGTCGAGCGCCCCGTCGTCGTCGTGCAGCCGCAGGATGACGGCATCGAGTTCCCCACCGTCTCCACCGTCAGCGCCGCGTACACCGCCGCCGTCAACGCCATCGCAGAGGCCAGCACGCTGGACGCGCTCAAGCGCGTCGCCGGCAACATCAGCGCCGCCAAGGAGCACCTGAGCACACAGGAGCAGGCGGACCTCCGCACCCGCTACAACGCTCGCCGCCAGGAGGTCGCGTAATGTCCAAGCGATTTGTCAAGGTGAGGCCCGCCACTCCTGATCCGCTTGGCATGGCGCACGTCGGCAGGTACATGACCGAGAACGGGTTTTCATTCGCGTGTGGCAAGTGTGGGTCAACCGCTGAGATTTCCATGCCCGCCGATGACCTTGCGCCTCTGTTCAAGGCGTTTCTTGAGGCTCACCGCCACGAGGTTCTGTCGTGAAGATCACCGGCTCAACGCTCCCGGTCCTCCGCAGGTGCCAGTGGTGGGCACGCGAGGACGTGCAGGCGCCGCCCGCGCTGCCGCCCAGCGATGCCATGCTGATCGGCACCGAGGTTCATGCCGCCATCGAAAGCATGCTGATCGGGCGCAAGGTCGAGCTACACACCGACGACGCGCGCGACCTGTTCCACGAATGGCAGCAGTGGTGGAGCACCTCGCCGCTGTCGGTCGATGAGTGGACGGCCGAGGCCGCTTATGCCTATGACGTGCAGCGCGACGCCGCACGCTTCATCGGCACCAACGTCGGTCGCGGCTATCAGGTGAGCACCACTGAGATCCCCGGCACCATCGACGCCCTGGCGATTGGCGACGATCACGCAGAGATCATCGACTGGAAGACGACCAGCGGTTTCGGCGCCGGTCCCGCCGACGCCAACGACAACTGGCAACTGCGTCTCTACGCCTTGATGGTCGCTCGCGCGCACCGAATCGACAGTGTGACGATCCACGTGGTTCGCATCACGCCCAACGGCGTCACCTCCACGTCGCACACGCTGGACGCATTTGAGATTGACGCGGTCGCCCACGAGGTGAAGCGGCTCGTTGACGCTGTGCCTACTGCGCTCCCGCAGCAGGGCTCGCACTGTCACCGCTGCCGCGCCGTCGCCGTCTGCCCCACGACCAACGCCGCGACGACCGCCATCGCGCCTCCTGAGCCCGTGAAGCTGGAGATCACCGACGACAACGCCGGGGCGCTTCTGATGAAGCTGCGCCAGGTGCAAGCTGCGTGCGAGCAGCTTGAGGGCTCGTTGAAGCTGTACGCCGCCAACAAGATGGCCGAGGGCATCCGGCTCCCCACTGGCAAGCGTTGGGTCCGCGTCGGCGTGGACCGCGAGTCGATCAATCTCAACGGAGATGCCAACGCTCTGGGCATCGCCATCATCAGCATGGCCGGCGCCGAGCGGGCCCTCGAGCCCAAGATCGTCGTCAGCAAGGCCGGGATCGAGCGCGAACTCAAGGCCCAGGGTCTCAAGGGCCGAGAACTCAAGCAGAAGATCGACGACGTGATGAGCGAGCTACGCGCAGCGGGCGCGACTCGCGTGACGACCGTGGACGCTTACCGGGAGGTGGAGTGATGGACAGGCTGATCGACCGTGTTCGCAAGCTGATGCTCGACCACCAGTTCCACACGTTGGACTACGTCGCCACCATGACCGGCGGCAAGCTCGACAGCGTGTCGTCGCTCATGCGCCAGCTGCGCGACAAGAAGCACGGCGGGTTCACCATCGAGAAGAAATACGTTGGCGACAGTTGGGTCTACCGCATCGCGCCGCCGCCCGAGATCCAGTGCAAGCCGACGCCGGCCGCGCCCAAGGCCAAGAGATCTGCCAAGCCCAAGCCCACCGACGCCCAAAAGATCGCGCGGCTGATCATGGCTGACGTGCTCGCCCGCATGACCGCGAAATGAGCCGCTACCGCGCCATCTGGGACACCTGTCCAGCGCGCGTGGCCTGCGACGGTAATCCCATCGCTCCCAACCGCACCATGTGCGGAGTTTGCGAACGAACCCTCGCCAAGCGCGAGGCCCTCAAGAACAAGCCGCTCAAGGGTGAGCGGCACCTAGCGACGGAGCCCACGAGAAGCCTTCGCAAGAAAGAGAAGCGACATGGATGAGATTAGCGTTGTGATGAACCAGTTCCAGACCGCCCTCAAGAACGTGATCGACGCCGAGGTGCGACGCCAGGTCAGCGCGATGGTGCGCGAGGCGCCCGCAGATGCCGTCAGCGAGCCCACCAAGATGCGCGGCCCCAAGCCCGGTGCCAAGGCCCAAGCAAAGCCCTGCCCCGTGACCGGCGTCCTCAACACGCACCGCCGCTTCAGCTACCTCATGCCCGAGGCGCGCACGCCTGAGAACCTCAAGAAGTTCAAGCGGGGCGGCAAGTGATCAACAGAGCGCGCACCGACGCGGAACTCCACTTCGACGGGCTGATCGCCCAGCGTCGCCGCAAGGGCCGCGAGACTTACGGGCGCGGCTTGGAGCATCGCGACGCCTACGATTGGAACCAGATGGCG
This sequence comes from Actinomycetales bacterium, assembly GCA_018970765.1. Taxonomy (GTDB): domain Bacteria; phylum Actinomycetota; class Actinomycetes; order S36-B12; family S36-B12; genus REEB426. The sequence goes on along the minus strand of JAGWVT010000014.1, from coordinate 31,696 downwards.
CTCGAGGAGGCGCTTGACCTCGCGCAGTACCTCGCCGCCGAGAACCTGCGCCTGCGTCAGCGATCCATCCAGGTGCGCGACATGATCGCCCGCGTGATCCGCTGGCCGGATGACGTGATGCCGCAGGGCGTGATCGAAGAGGAGATGCGCCGCCAGCGCAATGCCATGTCGGATCGGGTCATGCAGATGCAGGTAGGCGAGCCGTGACCGAGGTCGAAAAACTGCGGGCGCTGCTCGCGGAGGCGCGGGGTTTGTTGTCGAAGTGGTGCTGGAGCGGGACGTGCTGCGAACTCCGGCAGCGCATCGACGCCGCGCTCGCGGAGCCGGTGTCTGTTTGCACGACTTGTGATGCGATGTCGGTGTCCTACGCAAAGATGGAGCGCGAACGCGACGAAGCGCGGGCCGAGATCGAGCGGTTGCGCGGGACATGGAAGTGGGACGCCATCAAGGCTTACAAGCGAGGAGCCGAGGCGATGCGCCACGCGGCGGCAAAGGAAGTTTTTGCGTTCTATGGATGGTCAAAGGACAACGAAACAACGAGGACCGACATCAAGAACCTTGCTGAGTTGATCGACGACCTGCCGGTGCCCGAGGACAAGCCGTGACCGAGGAAGAACTGGAGCGCATCGAGGAAGCCTACGAAACGCGGATCGGCCCGGATGCCATCACTGTGCGGGCCCTGCTGAACGAAATCCGCCGACTACTGGAGGAGGTTCGCCAATGTTCCGAGCCGTCCTGACCGCAGTCGCGCTAGGCGTCATCGTAGGCGAGGCCACGCTGGACTATGTGTTCCCTGAGCCCGCCGTCACTGAGGGCTACGATCCGGCCACTTGGAAGCCCTGCCCTGGGCGCAAGCCGGAAAAGTGGAACAAGCGCAAGGCGGTGTGGTACTGTGGTCCCTCCAATGCACAGTCGACTTTGGAAGGCCGCTCAACAGTGGGTGCGGGCGCAACGACGCGGGGCACCCAGGCGCGAGCTACTGGCAGCGGAGCGGCTGCTGCGCGAGGTCGTCAGTGATGGACGAGAGCAAGCTTGTGTATGCAAGGCTGTGCGAGCTGGCGAGCCAGATGCACAAGCCGGAAGCGATGAGTGAACTGCGCCGCTTGGGCGCGCTGCACCGATGGGAATATGACCGCCTGCCGCACTGGATCAAGGAAGCGGCGGGCCTCAAGGATGCCGGCACAACGCCGGCTAAAAGCGGCCAATAGAGGCTGCGTGGAGTGAGACATGGCTGGATCGTTTAGCGGTACGGTGGTGGGCAAGCTGGCAAAGGACCCGGAGCGCAAGGCCAACGGCAAGGCGGTGGGGTTCTCAATCCCTGTCAGCAAGGGGCGCGACAAGCCGACAACCTGGGTGCGCATCACCGCGTGGGGCAAGACCGCCGACTTCGTCGAGCAGTACGTGAAGAAGGGCTCGCTCGTGGCCGCGTCCGGCGAGATCGAGCTGCGCGAGTATGAGTCCAAGGGCCAGAAGGGCACCTCGCTCGAGATGAACGCTCACAGCGTGCAGGCGTTCCAGACCGGCGAGCCCCAGGGCAACAGCCAGTTTGGCTCCCGCCCCGCGCCGGCCGACGACATCGATCCGTTCTAGACCAGCACAAGCGCACGACGAGGGGCGTCTCGGGCAACCGGGGCGCCCTTCTCTTTTCCTGTTGACGTGGCGTCGTTGGTGACGCTATAAGGCGGGAGTGTCGAGTCGGGCAATGGTGCTCGGACGGCATCACTCACCGGACGGGTTGCGGCTTGCGAAACCTCGGCATCATGCTGAGTGGACCCGTTCCGGTGCGTGCCTTTTGGAGGTGCATATGGGTGGCAAGCAGAAGACCGGATCGCGGCCCGCGTACAAGCGGCGCATCGTGCTGTACGACCTCAACGACATGGAGCGCGAGGCGCTGAAGCAGGCGGCAGGCGACGACGCCAAGACCATCTCCCGCTGGGTGGCAGACGCCGTGCGCGAGCGGTTGCGGACGCGCAAGTAACATGAAGCCCATCCCGTACGACTTGTTTCAGATCACCGCGCCGATCAATCGGCAGAACAGGTCACCGGGAGATCCATGTCATACGCTGGCTCGCGACAACGCAGCTCACGCAGCAGTTGTTCTACATACCCCCCCCCAAGGATGTCTGATGCCTGACACTGTGGTTGCGCCACCAATAGGCAAAACCATCGGCTCCCTGTTCGCCGGCATCGGCGGCTTTGATCTTGGCTTTGAGCGTGCCGGATTCAAAACCACCTGGGCGTGCGAGATCGACCAGAAAGCGCAATCGGTCCTGCGCCTCCGGTTCCCTGACGCCAAGCTGCACGACGACGTGTGCCAGATCGGCGCACACAACCTCGAGCCGGTGGACGTGGTGACCTTTGGCTCGCCCTGCCAGGATCTCAGCGTTGCGGGCAAACGTGCTGGCCTTGCCGGCGAAAGGAGCGGGCTCTTCCATGAGGCAGTTAGAATTATTCGCGAACTTCGCGCCCAGCACGGCAAGCCAGACTTCGCCATCTGGGAAAACGTCCCAGGAGCCTTCTCAAGCAATCAAGGCCGAGACTTTGCTGCTGTCCTCCAAGCGTTGGCAGACATCGGGGCGACTGACCTTGCGTGGCGAGTCTTGGACAGCCGCTTCTTCGGAGTCGCCCAGCGTCGTCGTCGAGTGTTCCTTGTCGCAGATTTTGGAGGCGAACGCGCCGAGCAGGTATTGGCTTTCCGCGAAAGCGGCGGCGGGGATACTCCGAAGGGCCGAAAAGCGCGGGAAGGAACTGCCGCTGGCGCTGGCTACAGCCCTAGAACAAGTGGCGCAGTCACCAGCAAGTGGGCCAAGGGGGGGGGGCCAGCCGGTGACGAGCACTACAACCTCGTAGCCACGCACGTCCCGCCCAAGGCCGCGTGCTTGGAGACAACCAATCACGATTATTCGCGGGCGGATGGGTTTACGGCCATTCCATACACGCTGGAAGTGCGAGGACGCGAGGGGGAGAGAACGCTAGAATACAGACAAGACGGAACCGCTAACTCGTTGCGTGCCCAAAGTGGCGGACGAGATGGCGTCGGCATGGGAGCGGTCGCCTTCAATTGGCAGGAGGGGCCGAGAGGTTCGCTAGGCATGAGCAACGCCGATACCGGAGGCGAGCCTCCGGTGCGTACTCACCAGACGTTGGCGGTGGCATTGACCAATGGTTCGCCTTCTGATACCATTGGTGGCTATGCCGATGCCAAGGAAACCGACGCCGTTAAAGCACTGCGAGACTTGCTCAACAGCATTGGAGCGGAAGCGTTTACCGAGTGGGGATTTGGAGTCCTTGCTTCATTTTTTGAAGAGGAAATACTGCAACAGGCGTTGCATGGCAGCGGGTTTTGCAAGCAAGGAGTCCGCTGCTATGAGCTGGTCGGCTACGCACGCGAAAGCAAGGAAGCTGGTGCCATCAGGTTTGTGCGTGAAATGTGGCAGGACGGGCGCAAGGGATGTCCATCATGTCGATGGCAACCACATGAACAACGAGCGTTGCAACTTGCAACGTATTTGCAGAGGCTGTCACAACCGGGAGCACAGGCCAGCCAAGTCCTGCGCGATCTGCGGTCGGCGTCAAAAGGGGCTTGGGTACTGCGACCTTCACTATCAACGGTTCCAGAAATGGGGCAATCCACTGATGGTCAAGGACAACGGCTTTGTGCCTGCTCGATTGGAGTCGGAGAACAATCCGATCAAGTCATGCAGTGTGTCAGGGTGTTTGAAGCCATACCATGCAAAGAATTACTGCGCGATGCATCTTCAACGTTTGCGTCGGGCAAGTCAGTTGTGAGGCGTTTGACCGTCAGGGAGTGTGAGTTTTTGCAGGGTTTCCCGCGCAACTGGACATCAGAGGGCATCGACAAGACCGGCAAGCGCATCCAGATGGCAGACGCGCCCCGCTACCGGCAACTCGGCAACGCTGTTACCGTCAACGTCGCCAACTGGATCGCCAACAACCTCGCCGCCGTGTATGCTGCGCCAAAGGAGTCTGCCGATGGAAAACCCTAAGCCGCCGTCAGTTGTTCAGCAGATCGCTCGCAAGGCGCTCGAGGACCGCAAGAAGCATGGTCGCGGCGGTACTGAGGTTGGAGTCGCACGCGCACGCGACCTCGCCAACGGCAAGGGCATGAGCGAGTCTACGCTGAAGCGCATGAAGTCGTTCTTTGCCCGTCACAGCGTTGATCCCAAGGACGACAAGTCCAGCGCGGCCAGCATCGCTTGGCGCCTCTGGGGCGGCACCGCTGGTCGTCGGTGGGCGCTGTCGCAACTCAACAAGATTGAACGCAAGCGCGGCAAGTAGATCACGGGCGCGTGGTGGAACTGGGATACACGGCAGACTCAAAACCTGTTTCCTCTTGAGGAATTGTCGGTTCAACTCCGACCGCGCCTACCAGTAAGCCCGCATCGTGAGTGCCGGGGAGACAGGTCGCATTTCGCGGCCTGCGGTTTACGGTGCGGGCTTCTTTCTACGCTTCAGCGCATCCGCAAACGTCTTGACGTGAACCGCCTCGCGGTGCAGCCGCCCGCCCTGAGCCTCGCGCTTGCGCTTGATCGCGCTGCGACGCTCGCTCGCCGTCATCGACGCAGCCTTCGCCGCCGGCACGCACTTGGGATAGTCCTCGCCCTTGGCCTCGCTGCGACCGCACTCCTCGTAGCCGCCACCAGGCTTGGGGCGTGACAGGTCGACCCACTTCTCCTCAAACCACTTGGTCAGCCCGCCCCGAGCCATCGTGCGGTACTTGCCGCCAGCGGCCTTGTACTCCTTAACCAGCGCAGCGCTTGCGTACGCCGAGGGCCACGTCGAGTACCGATCCTTGATCTTGCTCTTGATCTGTTCGTACAGCCGCTTGTTGGTTGGGACGTTCGCCATCGCTTCCTCCTACGGCCACACCAGCACGACGCCGCCGCCGATCAGGCTCATGCCAACGAGAGCCACCGGGAAACGGGCGCTATCGGGCACAGGAGCGACGAACGCACCTGAGATGAGGAAAGACCCAAGCACGCCCGCTCCGAGGCCCAGCAGGGCCATTGCCGGCGATTTAGGAGGCGGGCACGGCGGGATCGTCGTCAGTGAGGTCTGGCACTGCGCCAACAACCCGTCCGACTCCTGCTGCGTCTTCACGGCGTCCCCCAGCTTGATCTCACACTTGTCGGCCCGCGCGCGGTGCTGGATCACCAAATCAGTCAGCACCTTGAAACCCTCGCCGCTGCACGAGACGCGACCATCCGCCTCGTTCCGGCAGGGAGCCTCATCCCTTGGTGACGGGATCGCCACCGCCCTTGGCGTCCCAAATAAGATCATTAGCGACAGCCACAGGATCGCGCTTGGCCTCCACCTGAGCGGCTTCATCCACTTGTGCCACGGCAGCATCCGTCGCCTCCTTGCGCGCGTCCCGCTCGGCCTTGACCTCGGCCACCTTCGCCTTGAGCGCCTCGCCCTTTTTTTCGACTTCCGCGTCCCGGTGCCCGCGACCTTGAAAAAGCTTGAGCAGCGGCGCAAAGAACGCCCCGAGAAACATCAGCAGCCACATCAGATTACTTCGCACGGCGCCTCTCCTTCGCGAGGTTGGCGAGCTGCACGGCCTTGTCGAGGTTGATCGCTCCCACGTTCAGAAGCGCGCCGCCCTGGAGCAGCACCGACGACACGTCCTCGCCCTTCGCCTGCTTCTCGCGCACGACATGATTGATCAGCGAGGCCAGCGCCGACATCAGCGGCACGAGCGCTCCAAGGAACGCAAGAACGTGCTCCAACTTCTGCTCAGGCGTCATCGCTTCTTCCCCTTCGCCGGCTTCAGCGCCGCCTCAATCTTCTTCAGCCGCTCCTCAATTTCCTCCGGATCGAAGTCGCCCAAATCAAACGACGAACCCGTCGAGGGCTGCTTGGCAGCAAGCTCTTCCACCTTCGCACCCAGCGCCGCGACCTTGGCCTCGAGCGCCACCCGCTCCGCCGCGCAAGCCTGGTGCTTGTCGTCCTGCTTCTCGGTGCGCCGCTCTTCGATCTCCAGTTCCTTCATCTTCTGGTCGTGCTTGCTCTTCACCATGTTCTGGTAAAGCTTGATCGCCGCACCGCCGCCCGCCACGCCGACAACCGCGAGCGCGACCGTCGTCATGCTGGCATCGCCGCTCGCCGGCACGAGACTCTTCACGTCGGCAATCGCGTTGTCAGGCACGCCCACACTGGCCGTCATCTGCCCCACAATCGGCGGCATCGTGATCGTCGTCGCGGTCGGCGCCGGCTCTGGCTCAGACTTGTGCTCAGGCTCGGGCGTCGGCGTCTTCTTGGCGTGATGTCCCATCTTCTTCTCCACAACATCGTCATCCATCGACACGTTGAACGTGCGAGATCCTGCATCGCCAAAGTCGTAAACGCAGTCCTCGCGACCAGCCGCCAGGAACTCCGTAAAGGACATTCCCTCGTGCATTTTGCACGCTGGGCGTCCCGCGTCGCTCACTTGTCGGCGCTCTCAATCACGCTCAACCGCACGTCGATGGCATGCGTGTCCCGGTCGAGGCGGTCGAGTCGCGCCTCCATGCGAGTCGCCAGCGCCTCAATCCGCGTCTCCAGCCTGTCGGCCACGCTCTCAAGCGACTTCGCCAAGGCGTCCATCTTGTCCTCGGCCCTCGACTGTCGCTCGTGGAGCACCTCGGCCACGGCCGCTCGACCGGCGCCGGACTTCAACGCTGCCAGCGCCACGCTCTCAACCCAATCGCGCGCCTTCAACACCGCCACCACAACGGAGCCAGCCGAGGTCGCAAGCCCTGCCCACGCAACGATCTCGCTGTCCATCACGCGATCCTTTCGTCGTCAGGGTCGTACTCTTCGTACGTTGGCTTGCCGTTCTTCTTGAACATCGCCAGCACGTCACCGCGCTTGTCGCCCGTCTTCGGATGCACATGGCCGACGTGCAGCCAAGTGTGCTCATAGATCAACTGGTCAAGCTCAATCTCAGAGGCGACCACCTTGTCCATCGCCTCCTTCCAAGTGCACTTGAGCGGCACGACATCCGCCGCGTGGCCGTGGCAGTGCGCGCTCGCCTTGTTCCCGCCCACCGACTTGTTGACCGCCTCGCTACGGTAGCCGCTGTTCACCTTGAGCGGGCCGACGAGGGCGCGGATCGGCTCGAGGGCCTCCTTGCAGAGATCCTCCAGCGCCTCCTCAATCTCAGGCGTCGGATCGTTCGCAAGCCCCTTGGCCTTCGCCGTATTGCTGCCCACAAGTTCAGACAGCTTGAAGTTGGGCGAGAGGTAGCGGTCAGGCACCTTGCCGGCGCCCTTGCACTTGGCGCAAGTCTTCTTCTTGCCCCAGCACGCAGGACAATCCATCGTCATCGCCGGCATGGCAACCTCGCTAGTCGTGACCGGAAACGGTGACCGTCAGGACGCCGCCAGTGCCCGCCGAGCGCGTGTAGACGATCCGCATCCACTGGAAGCAGATGTCCGTCACGCTGGTGATCAGCGTCGTGTTGCCCGCCACCGTGATCTGCGGCGAGGCCAGCGTCGCGCTGATCGTCGGCGTGAAGCTCATCATGGAGCCGCCGCCGTTCGACGTGTCGTTCGACACCTGGAACGTCACGGTCCCCGCAGCCGTGTTGTCGCCGGCCACGTTGGAGATCGCGCTGAACTTCAGCATCTCCCCAATCGGGAACCAATCGCTCGCGAGGCTTCCATCGGTCGCGCCAACCAGCTTGGCGGTAAAGTTACGCAGCGGCATTTAGCCCCTCCCGCGCTTGAGCGCCGAGGCAAACAGCTTGCCAAACGGATGGATCTTGCCGTCGTCCAGGGTCGCGCCACCAGACTTCTTCGACGGGTAGAGCTCCTTCATGTCGCCGTGCAGCGGGCCACCCACCTCGCCGCCCATCGCCTTCAGCGGGACAAAGGAGACGCTGCCGCAGTGCGCACACTGCATCTCGCCGCCCCGAGCGCGGTAGGTCGTCGGCTCCATGACCTCGTCGCCCTGCTTCGGCATCATCTCGCCACCGCGCGCCTTCTGCGGCACGTCCTTGGCGTCGCCGTAGCCACAGCGCGGGCAACCCTCGCCGGCATCCATCGCTACCGGGATCGCGTCCAGCGCGTAGTCGCAGGCAGGGCAGCGCGTGCCGCTCTTCGCCTCAACCTGACCGCCAAACGCCTTCTTCTTGGCGCCAACGTACTCGGGCAGCTTCTTCCCCTTGGACGCCACGTCGTACTCGTGGGCAGTCTCAGGGGCCAGCTTTCCTTGACCAACGAGCCAGTGGAACAGACGACGCTGCGCTTGCGACTTGTAGGGCATGAGCCTCTCCGTAACGGCCACTCGGGCCTAGTTGATGACCACCTGCTGGTGTGCCGTCACTGAGGGCGAGCACACGTTATCCGACTCCGTTTTCTACTTCAACTGTGCATTCCGACGTGCCGATCCTTCGTACTCTGCACGCTCCGCAAGGTTCAGCCGCTGCGCTCGAGTCATAGGCATCTGCGCTTGGGCCTGCTTCTGCGCGTCCACCTGGCGCTGCTGGCCGTAGACCGACTGAGCCGGGACAATCTTTGCCGCCTGCATCCGCCCGTCGATGTCCTTGCCAAGCAGCATGGACACCATCATCCGATGCTTCTCGGGCACCTTGCCGGTCTGCTCAATACGCTCAAGCAACTTGGATCGCACGTCCGCCATGAGCGACGGATACACCGCGTTCAAGGCGTCGATCTGCTCGGGAAGGAGCGCACCCTTGCCTGCCAACTCCAACGTCTCAAGCGGGTTCATAACGGCATCAGTGATCCGCAGGAACTTGCGCTTGTCAGCGTCCACCGGTTCCCAGGCGATCAACTGCATCGGGGCCAAGGTTGCGGGCGGCTGCGGCTTCTTGCTTGTGAGGTATTGAAGCGCCGTAGCGTTTACGGTCTTGGTGGCGTCCGCGATATTAGGGGCGTCGTCTGCGAGATTGGCAAGCATGGCGTCCTGCTGATCCATCAGCGCATCGTTGTCGGCGGTGAGTTCACGCACGCGACGCTCGACTTTCTTGTACTCCTCATCCAACTTCTTGCGCGTGGCAAAACTTCCAAGCGCCTCGCCCGTCTTGACGGCCACCGCACCCGTTCCGGTCAGCATGTTGGCAACGCCACCAACTTTGTCGCTGACCGTGATCATCGCCTTGTTCAGCTTTGCAAGCGTCTTGGCGGTAGTAACAGGAGATGATGCAGCACTCAGGGCCGCACCACCAAGCGCACCCAGCGGGCCAAGAGTTGCGCCGCCCAAGACCGGAGCGCCAGCCTTAACCGCAAACTTGATCACAGACGCCAATGATCCGCTCGTTGACGCAGAACGCAACAGATTAATCTGCTCAACAATCTGCTGTTGTCGTGCCGCCGTGGCCTTGGAGTACTCTTCCTTCAATGCCGCAACAATCTCATCACGGGCCTTTACCTGTTGCTCAAACGTTTGTTTAGCAGCCAAGATGTCTGCGGCTCGTGCTTCTTTGGCGGCTTCAAACTCAATCTTTTGCGCCTCCTTAGCCTCCTCAAAAGCAGACTTTATCTGCTCAACCTCGGCACGACGCGCCTCTTTGGCTTCAGCATATGCGCCACGAAGCTCCTCGACCTCCATCTGTCGATCTGCCTTCTGCTGGGCATACACAGCCTTGATCTCTTCAATCTTGGCTTTTCTTGCGGCTTTGATCTGATCCTTGGTCATGCCAGCGGCAAGCGCATTGGACTCTTCAATTGCGGCATTAGACGCATCGTTAACCGCATTCTGGATGGCGCGATCATACGCACGCTCAGTCGCGGCCATGCGGTCTACAACTGCGCCCTTGTCAACATTAGCCTTTACATAGTCAGAGACAGATACAATGCGATCAACAAGTGCGCGACGCCCCTCAAAATACTGCCCGAGCGCATCCCTAAACCGAGCCGACTCATCAGCGTTAATGTTCTTGACAATAGACTTAAGTTTTTTGGCGTCTACAATCAACTCGGTCGGCAAGCCGGTTACAGGATCGTCAATAATGTCAACCAACTTGGGCGCGGCCTTCTTAAGGTTTTTAAGCCCTGCGTAATACCGGCGGGCATCTGCCTTCCACTCGCTCTCAAGAACGGCTGCATCTCCCCAGAGGTCTTTGTTCAGCACCATGTTCTTAAAGTCTTGCTTCAAGGAACCGTACGCCGCGTTGACCTGGCGCGGCAACAACGCCAGTTCTTTCGCAAAAACCGCTCCCTCCTTGCGCTTGTAAAACAGCTCTTGGTCAACCCACTTCATCTCTTGGAAGATTTGCTCTGGCGTTGGGTTGGCGGCTTCAAACGCCGTCAGACGATCCTCAAGCCCCTCCAAGGTTCGATTAACCTTGTACGCAGCCTCTTGAGCGGATGGAACCATCTCTCCCGTCATGCCGTAAGTCTTGGCAACCTGCCTTGCCGACTTGACGCGACCGATCAAATCCTTGAGCGCGTTTCTGTATGGAGTATTAATGAACTCCCCAGACTCAATCTGTGCGAGAAACGCCTCGTCGGCAAACGTCAACGGCTCTCCCATCTTGCTTTCGTATAGAGCGTTGACCATCTCATCCGTCTGCTTCTGAAGCCGATTACGAATGGTCTGATTGATCTGCACCTTGCGCCACTCAGTATTGGCGTCGTAAAGCAGCCCGCCTTTTTTAGGAGCAGCAATCTGCCGAATATCCTGCTCAAGAGCGCCGCGAAGTTCACGCGCAACGGCGTCGTAATCAACAGGCTTCAACGGAGTGCCAGCAACAGCAACCGGCTCAAGCGACGTGGGAATGTACGGACGAGGAACCGGAGGCGGCATCTCCGACCTCGGCACGGGAGGCGGCATTACCGGCTTGCCCATCGGCGGCGGCTTGGGAACAGGAGGAGGAACCACCGGAGGCGCAATCTCAGGCGGCATAGCAGGCCGCACTGGCATCGGCGTAGATTCCTCAATTACGCGACGCAAACCCTTGGCGGCAAGATCCTCCTTGGCATCCATAACCGCGCGGATCGTTTCGGGCTCTGCGCCCGTAATGAACGACGCGATCTCCGGGTATACTTTGCCAACCACATCTTTGATCTTGTTACCGGTGGCCTTGGCGGCACGCAGACCAGCACGCAGAGTCGGTGGCGCCAATGCCTCAGCCAAGCCAAATCCAGCGCCCAGGCCGGCGTCAAAGCCAAGCGTAGCATACGCGCTCTCAGCCACCAGAGCCGGATCGCCCAACGCCATCTCGTTGGCAACGCCTTGGAGGCCGAACATCATCATCTCAGCAGAGCGACCCAGACCAAGACCGATAGCCTTGGCGGTCAACTCCTGCCGGACCTTCAGCGTTGCAAGGCTCTCGTTTGCTTGCTTAAGGCGTTCTGCCGTAACAAGCTTTTCAGCGCCAACGGCAGCATCATCCGCCAACTTGGCCGCTGCCACATCAGCCTCAGCCAGCGCGGTGCTGAATCCGGGTGCGCGCTGCAAGCGAGCCAGCGCAGACTGCTCAATCGCCTTGGCGGCGTCAGTCCCGATCTTGGACGTGATCGCGGGGCTGCTGATCGTCGCTTCCTGCAACGACTTGATGCGATCAGCGACGGCTCGCTGCGACTTGGGCACGTTAGCCAGCAGCCGCTGCGACTCTTCTAGCGACATCCGCTCGGCAGACTTCAGCGCCGTTTTGCTGGCTGCTTGAACTTCCTTGGTCACCAACGGAGCAAGCTCTGCTGGAACAGTGTCGGCTTCCGCAAGGAGAGCCATTCGCAACTTGGCGGCATCGTCAGCGGCTATGCCCGCTGATGCGGCAGCCTCATCAAACGCCGCCTGCTTGGCCGCGATCTGTACCGCATCGCGTGTTGCCTGTGCGGCGGCAAGTTCCGATTCCGCAGCCCTGTATGCAGCGTTCTTAGCATCAAGCCCAACAGCCTTGGTAACCGCGTCAGACAGCGCGCCCGTAGTCTTAAGCGTCTCTTCAGCCGCCAGGACAGGCACAACCTTGGTTGCCGTTGTCTTGAGCAGCTTGCTTACAGCAGGACCGACAAAAAAGCTGGCAACAGTGCCGATAGCGCGAGGGACAGGGAACGCTTGAGCCTCAGCCTTGATCTCCTCAGCAGTGCGAAGACCAAGTTCCTGCTGGATGCGAGGCAGCGTAGGCGTCACGCCTTCTAGTCCTCGCAACATCTGCATGCGCTTGGCCTCAGACAACTCAGCCAACGACGGAGCCTCTCCGACTTCGGCAGCGCGTGCAGCGCCCGCTTCACCAAACTGCTCTATTGCGGCCTGCTTGATTGACTCCGGAACATACTTCTCAACCAATGCAGGGATGCTTGGCGTCAGGCCGAATGCCGCCGTAGGCAATCCAACCATGCCAACAACGCCCTCACCCAGCGCCTGCGCTCCCGCCTTGACCGCGCCGAAAGGGTCTTTCTTGGCCTCTTGCACCAAGTCGTACTGACGCCGCTGCTCCTCGGTGGCCGGCACCAGGCCACGACGCTTGGCCTCTTCAATGTTCTCAGGCTTGACGACGTGAACGTCGCCCGAGTTGAGCACAAAATACTGACTCGGATCAGCCATTGCCCTGCGCTCCTTGGCCTAAAGTTCCTCGTCAGCCGTCTGCATCATCTCATATTTCTTGATCTCTTGATCCGCTTTGGCATACGCCGACAAAATCGCGTCATTTACAACATCGGACTGAGGATTGCGAACAACTGACCGGATCTGGTCCGCATAGGAACGCTGAACCTCTTTGCGAATGCCGGTGATTGCGACGGTTGGATCAGCCCCAAGAATCTTTTTGACGAATGCAAAGCCGCCAGCAGGGTTTTGCAAGCCTTCTTTCAGTTGCTTGGCGGCACTCAGGCTGATTGCACGCTTGAAGCCGGCGGCTTTAGGGTACTGCTCAATAAACGTAGACAACTCTTCAATTGCTTCAGTCCTTGCATCAGAGAACGGCTTGTAAATACCCAAGCCCTCTTTCTTGAAAAGAGACTCAAGCTTGAGGATTGACATCATTGCTTGCTCTCGGGCGGCAATGTTGTCGCGGACATCCTTGCTGCCCGTCTCGCTTTTAAGCTCAAGCTCGGTCGTTCCTACCGTCAGGCCCCGAGCGATACGTTTCTGCTCTTCCTTGTCTTTTGTAGCAGCAATCCGATCTTGACGCGCTTGTTCCGCCTGTTCGCGATCAAGGTCGGCCTTCTCACGGCGCAGCCGCATCTCTTCCTTGAGTCGCGCGGGCGTTCCTTCAGCGATGACGGTTTCAGCCTTAAGCTTACGCTCACGCAGCGGCGCAAGTGCCGACTCACGCGCCTCTTTGGCCTGATCTCTGGCGATGCGCTCCATAGTGTTGGCTGCATCTAAAGCCGACTTGGCGGCTGTGGCCTCAATCTTAGCTTTGACCTGGGGCAGCTTAATCTCAGCAGCGCGTCGAGTCTGCTCGGCGGCGCCAACCAACTTCAACTGCGCCCGCACCATGTTCTCAGCGTTCTCAACAGAGCTGCCGGCGTTCACGAGCCGCTGATAGAGCGAGTCCGAACGACGCTTCTGTGCCTGCAAGTCCTGCTCAATCGCGTTGTCGTAGATCTTCTGGGCAAAGTTAGGCATCCCGGTCATGCCGGAAGCAAACGCTCCAGCCGCAAGCGAGATGGCGGTACCGATCTGCCCGAGCGTACTCATGCTGCCAAGGTAAGAGGCTGGATCTTTGAGGTAGTCGTACTCGCTCAGGATTTTTTCTTGAATGTCACGCGACCTTTTCGCGCTCTCTTGAAGTCGCGCAAGCTCTTCCTTTTGCGCCTTTTGCTCATCAGCAAGCGCAGAAGTCTCTGCCTCAGCCGCAGCAACATCCGCATCCGCAACCGCTTTCGCGGCAAACGCAGCCTGCGCGGCCTGCCGGATGATCGGCTTCATCTTGGGCGATGCAGCCTCATACTTGGCGAGATCAAAATTGACCATCTTAAGCGCACGTTCAAAAAGACTTGGCTCCGCAGGAACAGGCTTGGTTTTTTCTGCCGCGGGAGCAGCGGCTTCTGGCTTGACCACAGCAGGCACAGGAATCTCAAGATCAGACTCCGCCTTGACGGCAGGCGCAGGAATCTCAAGATCAGGCACCGATTCAGGTTCTGCCTGCGTCTTTGGCGTAGTTGTCGTAGGCGCGGGCGATCCCATCATCTCATCGGGCGTGGAAATACGCACGCGAGGAACAGTAGTAACATCCATCGGCGGCGCAGCCGGGATAACAACCGGCGCTTGCTGCACATCCGATGCTTTGATCTTTTCCAACTGCGCCACATCATCGGCGCTCTGCGTCATTTCCAGCGCCTTCAAATACGCCAACGACTGATCAATCTCCTCCAAGGATCGTTCGCGAGGAGCACCATCAAAAGGAATGGTTGGGGCAGTAGCAGGCTGCTCAAAATCAATCGCACGCTCGTCGCCGGTAGTCTCAACCGGATCGGTGACCTCGCCGGCCTGCGCAAACTTCCGCAGCCGCCCCATAAGCCCCGGCGACAGGCCCTGCTTGGCGATCTTGATCGGGTTCCCCAGAGGACGGGTCACCTTGAAGTGCGTCGGATGCTCAAAGACCTGGCGGAACCGGAGCGATGGCTTCTTCATCGGTTAGCCCTCTTCCTCGGCCTCAAGGTCGGCCAGCGCCTCCATAGCATCCATGCGCGACTCGAGCTCTGCCAATCGTGCAAGAGCCTGCGCGTACGCCTTGGGCGACGGGCGCTTCTGCTTCTTGATCGCCTCAACGAACTTCTTGGACTTCTCCGGGGCGTCCGGAGCCTGCGCCACGCTGCGAGGCAGCACGATCTCGCCAGGGCTCAGAAGCGCCGGCACCGTGTCGTTGGACCGCGTGTCGCCCTTGAACTTGGCCTTGCCGGGAACCTCGCGAGGAGCGTCGCCGCCACGAGCGCGCGCAGGAGTGGTCGCGGGCGCAACCGCAGGAGTAGTCCCGGCATCGCCAGACCTTCGGCCTGCTTGAATCAGCGTTTGACCAAAGGCAGCGCCAGCCCCGGTAAGACTACCGGCAGCTTGAGTCTCACGCGCCTGCTCTTGCTGCCCAAGACCCATCGCCATCTGCTGGGCGCGCTGGTTCAACTCAGCCTGCGAGATCGCCTGCTGCGTCCCAAGCCCGCCAGCGGTGCCGTACAGACCCGCCGCAAGCTGTCCGCCAAGAAGCTCCTGCTGCCGACGCTGCCCGAGCAGGTTGCCCAGCGCCGCCTGTGCTGCCATCTGCTCCTGCAACCGGAGTTGCGCCGACTGCGACGCCGCTTGCGCCCGCATGCCCGCCTGCTGCTGAAGCATCAACCGCTGTGCCTGGGCGGGCGACAACCCTCGGGCGGACGCAAGCTGCGATGCCGCCGCCGCCTGAGCGCCCTCAAGCGCCTGCCGATACTGCAACTGCGCGAGGCTAAGACCGCGCCCCTCTGCCTGCGCTCGCAGTGCATCCGCCAACGCCGCCTGCTCTGCACCGACGCCCTTAGACGCACCAAGCGCGCCAAACGTCTCGCGCTCGGCACCGGCAAACGCTGTCCCCGTCTGCGGTCCACCAACTTGGCTCCTGAGCGCCGCGAGCCGCCGCTGGTACTCAGGACTCGTGGGGTCCATGTACTCAGGCTGTCCCTTGAACGCCTGATAGACAGACGGCAGCAAACTAGCGCCAGATGCCACAAGCCCTGCAATGGTCAACGGGTCCATTCAAATCTCCTAGCTGACGATCTGGGATGCAGGCACCTTGTTGAGGCCCTGCTTGGCTCCAACCTCAAACGCCAGCGACGACAAGCTCACACCTTCACCGCTGCCCGTCACTGAGGGGACATCTTCGATGATGAACTTTACCGCCTGACACTTCTGTCGCGCAAGGTCAACGCGCCACTGGTAAAGCTGAAACGTCCCGCCATACGGGCCGGCGCCATACGGCGAACTTCCGCCAAAGTAGGTCACCGGAGCAGGATTGACGGTGATCTGCTGGATGACGGTGTCGTCAAAGTCGACGCACACGCTGATGTTCAAGTCGTGCTCGCTCTTCCAGCCGCCCAGCAGTTGCGCGCGACGCACGCGCTGAAAGCCTTGCACGTTCGCAAACGAGAACCACGAGGTGGCAAGCTTCAACCGGATTGGCTGGCCGTCGTCGGTGTAGACGCCCTCAGTCTCGCGCAGCACCTTGCCGCTGGAGCGCAACAGCATGATGTCGCCGTTCCACACCAGCGAGTCGATAGCGTTCTGGTTGGTGAACACGCCCCACTGCTGGACAAAGTAGTCGTAGACCAGCGTGATGCCCGAACCGAGCGTGAAGCGCACCTGGTTGCGCTTGGAGGCCAGCACCGCCGACGTGATCGTCTCCGCGTTGTACGCCTCAACAGACGCGCCGATGTACTGCACCGCCAGCGAGCGGTCGATCAGATAGATGCCCTTGCGGCTCTTGAACAGGATGCCAACCGGTGAGCCAACAATCGACCTCGGATCAACGCATCCGGCGTCGGTCGTGATCAGGATGGAGTCGGACAGATCGTTGTTGATGCCGGTGTTCTCAGGGCCTTGGCCGACGATGTAGAAAATCTGGTTGTTTTTGAAGACAAGCAGCTTGTCATCCACGGTTGCCAGCGCCGTGATCGGACCACCACGAGGGTCGACGGTCTTGACGTAGGAATCATTGAACGCGACGGGCGTCGAGGGGCCGGTGAACTTGGAGTACCAAAGGTTCAGCGGATTGGTGCTGTCGACCACCCAGAGGCGGTTGCGATGCAACTGCACAAGACCCGTAGGCGGCGCAGGTTGGCTATCAACCTCAGCCGGCGCAGTGGTGCTCAAAAACTGCGTGTAGAGCTGCGGCGCAAACGAGGTGATGTTGCCGCTTGAGTCAACCTTTGCCAGCGCACTGTCCGGCGTATTATCGATGAACGAGAAGTAGGTTCCCGTCGTGCTGTTGAGGTTGGGTGCCGTCAGACTGCTCAGTCGATAGAAGATCGTGCCAAAGCCAGATGCAGCATTACCGGTGCGATACACGATGATCTGCACGGGCCTTGAGCCCACCTTCGCCGTCTGCGCGAGGTACTGGATATCCAACGTCACGCGACCGTTAGCCGTCAACGTCACCTGCATGGGCGGAGCCGGCTGACTCTGGTGGATGTTGCCCTGGTTATCCACCCACTCGTAGCAAACGGTGTAGTTGTAGACGCCAGCGTCAATGCTGCCGGGATTTGCGTAGCGTGCGTTGAACACCGGATAAAGATGGAAGTTGTGCTCGACGACTCCAGCGCCGTCGTACATCTGCAAGATGCCGCCGGAAAGATGCAGGTTGTCGGCAAGCACCTCGTGATTGACGGCGTACTCCGGAGCAGTCAGGTCAAACGTCACCTGCGACACGTTGGTCTGCGTTTCAGTGATTGCGCCCTGCACCACGACTTGGTCGATCATCGCAAACCGGAACTCAGCATCAACCGGATTGCTAGGCGCAGGCAGGAGCGGAGCCGACACAAGATTGACGTTCAACTCAGACAACGCGCTGGACGTTGCCCAGAACGGCGCAATCGTCCAATCCGACAAGCCCTGTCCAGCAGGCCCGCCAAGGGCATTGGAAAACGTCACAGTGCCCGCCGGATTGATGCCGACGACATAGGCGACGTTGACAAACCCAGGGCCGGATGGGTTGAGGATGCCGTAATCCAGCACGCCGTTGGTGCGTGACTGCACCGCCATGCCAACGGAGAAGTTGGCGTAGTCACCGGCAGTAGCAAGCGTTGCGACGCCGGTTGTCGTATTGAACGACGTGATCTGCCCAAGGGCAGAAGGCGTGTACGCACAAGGTGTGTTCGCGGCAAGCGAGCCAGAAAATGCCTTGGCTACAATCTTGCCGTCACCATCCATCAGGAAGTAACAAGACTGAAGCGGGATCGTGCCGAATACGCTGTAGCCGTTGGGTCCGGAGATGGAAAAGTCATCCGTGACGCTCGGCTGAAAGAACACAACCGGAACGTAGGTGTGCTCGTTGTACCGGAACGCCTTGCCAACCGGCGCCACTCGACGCTGCCAAAGGCTGTTACTAGTGACGGTGTAGGTGTAGTCCACCACCGCTTTGTTCGTCAGAGCAGGATAGGTGTCGCAATCAGCGTAGAACACGTCAAAGCCGATGGTGCCGTCAGGCTGATTGTTGACCGCCGTGATCGCTCGAGCCTGCTGGTACTCAAGGCCGGTGGCGATGACACCAGACGTGGACGACATCCAGCTTGGGCTGTACGCGGTAAATTGGATCGTCTGCGTGTAGGGCGCAGAGCCTGAGTCGGTGGAATACACCACGGCCGGGGCCTGCGTTCCCGCCGATGAAGTGTTAGCAGGGAACACGCAAATGGATCGTGAGATGTACGGAATCACATCTTGGAACACTTGCGTTGCAGGGAAAAACAGGTTGTAAAGCCGCACGGTAGTCTGCGCGTTGGCGTTGTTGAACGCAATCAGCACAAGGCGCTGCGCCGACGACACGTCATACAGGCACGCATCGTAGTTGGCGGACGACGACGACAGGGCGCTGTCGCTTGCGCCAAAGGCGGTCAACTGCGTGATGACCGGAGCAGCTAGCGGAGCAGACAGCGGGATCTGCGCCAACATCAGCGCGTTGAGTCCGGTGTTGACGTAGTAGATCAGGAAGTGCGTGTCGCTGGTCAGAACGCGAGGCTTGCTTGCCTGCGACGACAACAGCGTGGATGGCACAACGGTCTGCCGAGTCTCGCCGTCGATGATTGCGTATCGCACTGAGCCGGCGGTCTGCGAGTCCTCCCATGCATAAGCCTGGAGCCCGCCAACCGAGGTCACGCCATCCGCATGCGTTTGGTTGTAGGTGTCCTTGCAGACCGACGACGCAGTAACCAGCGCCGGAACGTAAGCGGCCTTGTCAATCCAGCCGTCGTTGGCGTTGTCGTAGCTGTAAAGGCGTTCGCCATCCGCCTCGAGCAACTCAGTGCCGTAGGTCGCGAGTCCGACGCCGTTACTGATGGTTGCGCCGGTACCGCCAAGCACCGACTGCCCGAGCGACACCGTGCCATCGCGTTTCTGGATGGAGCGCAACTTGGTAAAGACGCCGTTTTCAAGCTCAAGAAGCTTGCCGGCCTCAACTTGCTTGGGATCGCTCTTGGTGTCTACGCCCTGCGCAAGCGGGACGACGATGTTCTGCCGGTTGAGCATCGTTGTCTCCTACAACTCATAAGCAAAAAGACTTCCGGTCATGCTGAACTGAGGCGATCCGGTTCCGGTTAGGGCAGTTAAAACACACTGCATCGTATAGGTTCCTGCTGGCAGAACAACAATCCCTGAGATCGATGACGCAGGCACCTGCACAGGAGACGATGTAGCTGAAACATATCCAGAAATCTTGTTTTTCAAATAGTTGCCGGCAGTAAAACCAGGAGGAGGCGATGCGCTAGAGATCGCCACAGCAACGGTAGCATTCACAAAGTTGGCGCCGGACGTGTCGTCAAGCGAGATGGTGTTTGCTTGAGCATCGCCAACCGCATTGGTGAAACCCACAAACACCGGACGACCGGTGGTTTGAATCGTAATCGGCAGCAACATGTTGCCAGCGCCGGTAACGGTATTGCTGGTGAACGTGGAAATCTGTTGACCAACCACGGACAACATTGGCCTTGTCACGCCATTGGTCTGCGACGTGTAGCCAATCTGGCCGGTGCTTGTGCAAGTCAAAAACGACGTGTTTACAGGCAACGCCGACGCAACCGTCAGCTGATATGTTGAAACTCCGACAGGGGTATCAATGCTGACCGAGTCAATTGTCACCCTGTTTGAGACAACAGGCCCAACAACAATGCCGGCGTTTGCTCCAACAGAATCCTTAAACCTATAAGCAAAAACCAAATCATCATAATCAACAGCGGCTACGCCGCTAGGTAGACCGCCAATATTACCGGTGGCTCCAACGGCAATCGTATTTCCGCTGGTGATCTGTACGGCTTGACCGCTGCCATTTGTCCAGTAGAGGTCGCCGCCTACCGCATACACCGCATTAGCCGTCAGCACCAAAAGCTGATCCAGCAGCACAGCCTTGGTGACATCGGTCAGCGCGTGCGTCGCGAGCGAAAGGTCGGAGTTGATGTCCAGACCAGCCACGGGCACCAGAGCGCCCTTGCCGCTCGTGTGGTTGTGCTCGTCGATCACCGACAGGTCGGCGTTGATGTCACTAGCCCACGTCGGTCCCGGCGTCTGCGACACCACCGGCAGGGTCAGGTTCATGTTGGGCGTCGTCATCCTCTACTCCTAAACGCTGGTGGCCGTGATGTGCGCGATCTCGTTCCAATAAGAACCGTCAAACACTAGCACCATTGAGCCGCCGGGATTGATGGTTTGTGTTGGAGCCGCAAGCGACAACGCCTGCCCAGTGCCGCGATCAACCTTGATGTGGTTGGTGGTGCCGATGTTGTGCAGGATCACGATCTGCCCTGCTACAGCGTTGGCGGTCAATATGGTCGGCGTCGAGGTCAGCGTGTAGTTGCCTCCGCTGACATCAAACGGCAGGTAGGTTGTCGTCGGATCAAAGTCATCAGTCGCAGCCGTAATCGTCTGCGTAGCCTTGGGCGTAAGGCGTGTCGGCCCGTTGATGTGCGTCTTGATGCTCGTTGTCGCGAGCTTCACAGCCGCCGTAACGGTGTCACCGATAAACACGGTGCCGTCAGTCGTGCCGTCGCCACCTCGGATCGTGACATCGCCACCGGTAGCATTCGTCAGTTGGTTAGCACCACCAAGGATGTAGACATCACCACCGTTGCGACCAGCGCCACCACTGCCGCCCTCGACGTAGGCATTCCCGCCAGCCGCTGCGCTCGGACCCGCAAAGCCACCCTTGAGCCTTGCTACGCCGCCATCGCCCGTGCCCTGCCCAGTACCGCCAACGACCTCTGCTGCGCCGCCAACGCCATCAGTTGACGCACCGATGCCGCCTTGCACGAGCGCCGCGCCGCCAGGCCAGCTGCCGCCGCCACCATCGCCGCCGAGCAGATACGCTGCGCCACCGCCGCCACCGGAGTAGTTAGTCGCGCCAATCCCGCCCTTGAGCGTGATGTCGCCGCCGATGACGTTGGTCCCAAACTGTCCCGTCAGCGCCTTGCCGGCTCGCATCCCGATGCTGCGGTTGACGTTGTTCTGCACATAAACACTGTCATCTTGCTGAAAAATCGTCGTGACAGGATTGCCAAACGTGTCCGCGCCATAGCGAACAGGGATGTGTCCCTCGCCGGGGATGCCAAAGGTTACCGCCGCAAGTCCGTTGGGATTGGGATAGGTGCTGGCAGTGTAGCCGAGCACGCCACCAGCGGGACCGCTAGGCGTGCCACCGGGAACGGCAGAACTCGTCCATCCGGTGCCAGTGCTGGTCAGCACATAGCCAACCGTGCCCGGGCTCGAGAGTCCCGTGCCGCCGTTTGCCGCTGCCACGACGCCCGTCAACGCGATGTTGCGCGTCGAGGTGCCGGTAGCCGACAGGGGCGATGTCGCCGTCACGCCGCTGATCTTGCTGTTGAACGTGACCCAATCAGCCGCCGACAGGTAGCCGTCAGTGGTTGCGTTGGCCTGCGGGATCGACAGCACACCGGACACAACAACCAGTGGAGGCAGCACGCTCGTGATGAAGCCGCCGCCGCCTGCGGTTCCAGGCGCCCACTGCGAGCCGGTCCAGATGAGCGCGTTCCCGGTCGCCGGGGCAACCGACGACACCGCTCGACCTTGCAGCGCAACGACACTGGGGCTCTCGAGCGGCCCGCTCAGGTCGCCTTGCACGTTACGCAAGATCGGGTTCAACGCGGAAGCAAGCTGATCCTGCAAGCGGTTCAGTGAGTTGTCGTCACTGAAGATGCGGGAGAGCTGCTTGACGGTCGGCATTACGGGATACCGCCGCCGCCGCCAAACCCGTTACCAAACGGCCAGGTGCCGTTCGTCCACTGCACGTCGGCAATCGTCGCGGGCGAGCCGGCGTCGCGGTTCTCCGCAGCAGCCTCAATGCGCTTGATGAGCGCGGCCTTTTGCAGTTGAAGCACCGACGTGTCGGACTCCTCCTTCTGCATCATCTTGATAGCCGCATCGGTGACAACATACTCAAGCCAGCCACTGATGCCGTCAGCGACCTGCGAGCCGTTGCTGAGAATCGACGACGAGAACTGAAGCCGCGTCGAAGCGCCGAGCGGCGTTGAGCCGCCCACGGTCAGCGCCAGGTCCGCAGGGTCATCTTGCACTAGCGTCACCACGGGACCGTTGCTGGTGGCCGACACATCCACGATGTTGGCCGCGTTGATGGCAGAGGCGATGCTCGCAGCCGTCGCCGTATTGTTGCCGCCAATCGTCCACTGCGTTCCGGCGGTCAGCGTCGTTGCGCCAATGGTGATGTAGTCACCCGCAATCGGACCAGCGACAGTCAGCGTCGTGTCGTCGATCAACTGCGCAAGGCGAGGAACGTACCAGATGCGGATCGTCTGCCCCGTCTGTGGCGACGGCGTAAACCAAAGCTTGTTGGCGCTGATCCGGTAGCGCAGGTTCGTCACACCGATCCACGTTTGCACGTTGGCGGTGGAGTACCGGTTGCGCTCTGCCAGCGTGAACGGACGCAGCGACACATACCCGTCAGGGCCTGCGCTGATCTGCAAATCCACGCCCAGCAACTTGAAAAAGTCAGGCGGCAAGTCGTACCGAGACACGTTCCCCTGCAACTGGAACGAGTACTGCGTCATGTAGTAGTCGTTGCCGTACTTCTGCACCAACAGGTCGTACAACTCATAGTACGAAGCGTTGATGTAGCTGTTCAACTCAGAGTCCGACACAAACGTCGAGTTGACCATGTCCGCACGCTGGCGGCTGGCGACCCGAAGCTGCTCAAGGTTCATCTTCGGGTAGATCGCCATGCGGACCTCCTAGTGCGTAGCAGGGACGCCCTGGCTCACACCAGAGCGCCCCCACCACACTAGCACAAGAGCCTAGTACTCGCTCTCGTCCTCAGACTCTTCACCGATGTCCTCGTGCACACCCTCCATGTGCGGCATCGCGTCCGCAATGTGGAAGGCCGACATCAGTGCAGCAGCCACGCCGTCAGCGTCGCCCGCCTTGATCGACTCCAGCAAGTCCTCAGCGCACGCCTTCATCGCGTGACCGTGACCCACCTCGCCGTCGCCGTGCTCGGGCTTCATCTCGGGCTTGCCCTTGGGCTTCATCTTCCCAAGGATGATCGCAACCGCAGCCTTGTCATCGTGAACCATGACAGCCTCCGGTTAGTACGCGGTCGTGTTAGACAGCGTGATCTCGACGAGAGCAATCTGGCCATCAGCCGGATCAACGCCCGCGCCGCCGGTCGTAATCAGCGTGAACTGGAGCGACGGATTGCCGGATGCACCGTTGACGTTATCAACGCTCACGATTGCGCTGATAGGGTTGTTGGTCGACCCGCCAAGCGAACCAACGCTGCACACCTGCGCATCAAGCAGCCGAACGTACGGATCGTACGTCGGAACACCTGCGCCCACGGTCGTGAACAGCGTCGTGCTGCTGCCGATGGCAGTCTGCGTGCCACCATTGTTGGCGCCAAGCACAAGCGTAAAAACGCCAGCAGAATCATCCACAAGCGACTGAATGCCCTGCGAAGGATTGACGGTGACCGGCGACGTTCCGGCGTTGATGATCTCCTGCGTCACCAGCACGGGAGCGCCGGCGTCGTAGATGATCTTGGCGAACAGCTTGACGACCTTGCGCTCAAGCGTGCCTGCGAACTGGTTGTAGGTACGGTTAGCCATGTTGGCCTCCTGTTAGGACAAAGGGCGACTCCAGCGAACGCCAGAGCCGCCCCTTGCCTAGTGAGTTGTTAGGCGCCGAGCTGCACGACGGCGTTGAAGCCGGGGGCGTTGCAGCCGAGGTTGGCGTAGCTGACGACGCGAAGCTCAGCGGCGTCGCTGTTGTACACGCGGAGCATCTCGAGCCCGTCCGCGTACTTGGCGATGTGGGGCGCCGGCCCGAGCGAGTACAGCTTCCAGGTGTCCATCTGGAGGAGGTACGCGGTCTTGGCGGGGCAGGAGCGGTCAGGGAAGACCTTGATCTGCCCAGCGGCGCCGTTGATCAGGATGCCGGGGTAGTAGAGCTTCGCCGGCCCGTCGAACGAGATGTACTGCGCCTTCGCGCCGAGCGACTTCTCAAGCGCGGCGTAGGAGGCAAAGTTCATAATGCACACGTCCGGCGTGCCGCCTTCACGAGCGACGAGGAGCGAGGCGTCGATCACGGCCTCCTCAATCGACTCCGACGAGCCGTTGAAGCGCACGCCGCCGAGGCGGGTCGGGTCCACCGAGCGGTCAACGCCAAAGAAGTTATCGCCGGTCGTCGGAGCAGTCGTCGGAACCCACGCCGCAAGACCCTTGAGCGCAAGACCCTGATCGCCCTGCACGACGAGCGAGTCACCAATCTGCCAAGCGGCAGGGTTACCAGCGGTGCTGCCCATCGTGGTGGCCGAAACGGTCACAACGCCGGTCGTGCGGTTGACGGCGATCACCCAGCCCGACGAGCCACGGTCAACGCCAGCGGGCGAAACCGCGCGCAGCGTCATGTTGACCTCAAAGTTCACCACGTCCGAGGCGTTCGCCAGCGTCACGACGCCAGGCGTCAGGCCGCTGATGTTGCCGATGGTGCTAAGCGCACCCGAACCATCGCGGAAAAGCTGCGTGGCAAGCGAGTTGGTCAGGGCGCGGATCGCGCCGTCGATCACGACGGTCGCGCCGTTGATGAACGCCATCTTGTCCGTCTTGCTGGCGAGCATCGTCTGGTTGTCGATCTGCGCGATGCTGTAGTTGGCAACGCGGGTCAGAGCGAACGACTCCACCGTAGCAGCGGTCTGGTTGCCTTGCGCGTAGCTGAAGCCGGCGCTGCGGCCCTGCGAGGTGTTCACGATCAGGGGGATCGGCATATACTTGCCGCCGAACTCCTCCATCTTCGGAACCATTGCGAGGAACGGGTTGTTCTTGTAGACCAGGTTCGCGATCTTCTGGTCGTCGTAGAGCTCCTTGAGGGCCGCGTTAGCCGCACCAAGGTCGAACGAGAACGAGGGGCCACCGACCTGATTAAGAGCCGGGGTGGGGGGAGTACCAGCAGAAGGCCAAGCCATGTGAGTACCTACCGCAGACAGCGCCTCATGCGCGTCCGCAAATCCGCGTCGAGCGCGCCATGCGCTACCAGCGGAGAGTTAGCAGTCGGTTGTTAAAGGGTGCGTTCTAGCGTCGCTGCCGTTCGCGCGGTTACCGTCCCTCGAGCCGAGCAAGTGCTGCCGCGATCCGATCAGCGTCTGTGCGCTGTGACTTCGGGCTCGCCGCCACACTCGCCGTCAGGTCGTTGGAAAGCGTCGGACCCATCCTGGGTGCCGGCGCCGCCACCGTCTCCTGCGGTGAGGCCGCTTTCTGCTGTGTCGCTGCAAACTTCTTGGTCGCTAGGCTCTTGCGAGCAAGGTCTTCGTAGTGCTCCTCCACCAGCTTCGCCGCTTCCGGAATCGTCAGCAGCTTTTGGGTCTGGCGGAAATGCTCTTCGATAACCTCGGATACAAGGTGAGCACCACCGTAAAGGTTTGTCAACTCATAATTCTCAGCGTGCTGTTCAACGTACTCATTCACCTCGGAGCGGAACTGCTCAATGATCTGCTGCTGCTCGCGGGTCTGCATCTCCCGCTGCTGCTCCAGAATGCGCTCCTGCTCCTCGCGAGCCTGGCGCTTGAACTCCTCAAGCTCCTGACGCACCGACTGCACCTCGGCATTCGGCGTCGGCTTGTTGTCGTTCAGCACATACTCGGTCAACTGTTCGTAGGTCAGGCCAAGCTGCTTCAGCGCGTCGAGCGGATTCAGCAGCGCCTGCTTCTTGGCCTGCTCAAACGCGCGGATCTGCTCGGCCTGAGCGGCAATAGCCGCCTGCTGCTGCTTCACCGCCTGCTGCTTGCGGTAAAGATCCTGCTCCTTGCGTGCCAGCATCGCAAAGCGATCAGCCCTTGGCGGCGCAGGCTTCTCCTCCACAGGCGCAGGCGTCTCAACCGGCGCGGCCTCCTGCTGCGGTGCAAGAACCTCTGCCGCCGTAGGCGTAGGCACCGGACCACCCACCGTACCGGTGGTCATGTTCGTCATCACTCCTTCAACTCCCATGCGTCACTCCTTGGTTACTGTACCGGGACATTCGGTACAAGATCGCTAGCCTGCATCGGCATCGGCGGCGCCAGCGGCGCTCCGGTCGCTCCCGGCATCGGAAGCATCGGAGGCGGCGGCATCATCGCCTGCTCAATCTCGTTGATCTGCTCGAGGTAGCGGCGCAGCAACTCCAGCCGGTCCTCGCGCAGGTTGTTCGCCTTTCCCTTGGCGTAGTACTCAAGGCACAACTGCTTCGACAACTGCAAGTCGTCCAACGGGTCCGGCGAGGTGTAGTCGCCATCATCGACAATCTTGTCAAAGACCATCGTGAGGTAGTCCTCTTCCGCATTCGCCAGCGACTCCACCTGATCAAGGTCAGGGAAGTCCAGCAGACGGCGAGCCTGGCGCGGCGACAGGAAGCCCGCCTGCGCGTACTCTTGGATCGTCTGCAATCGCCCCGCAGGGTCGCTCGGCAGCGACGACACGGGGTAGCACTGCATCACATAGTCCTCGTCAGACAGCTTGATGTCCTTCCACTCAATCATCTGGACCGCCTTGCGACCGGGGACGCGGACCTCATAGCCCTTGTCCTCGGCGGCGATCATCTTCACGACCTCAATCGACAGCCGCGCCACGTCCATGAACATCTGCTCGTAGCTCTTGGCCGGAACGTGCAGGCGATCCGTCTGGATGTCGTTGTACTCGCGAATGGCGCGACCGCTGTTCAAGCCTTCCGGCTTCAGCGACGACGCCGCAAGCTGCGACACGCCGGCCTGTTCGTATCCCTTGTTGATCAGGTTCTGGAGGTGGCTGAACACCTCGGGCGCCACAATCGGGGGCACCACATACTGCGGCGGCGTCCCAGTGTAGTTGATGATGCTGCCCACGTCGTTGTTCAGATGCTCCTTGACCACCTTGCTGCCGTTCTCGATGAACACCTTGAACGAGCCGGCGAGGTGGAAGCTGCGCTGGATCACCCACAGGAGCTTGTTGATCTCCAACTGGATGTTCTGAAGCTGCTCCGCCAGACCCTGGCCCCAGTAACCGTACAGACGCGGCGACCACTGGCAGCGGGCAAACGGGAAGAACGAGTGCGGCCAAGGCTCCATCTCGCCCAGCACCGCGCCGTCGATGGTGATGCAGTGCTTGCCGTCATCCGCGCCGGGACCGCTGGGCAAATGCCACGACTCGCGCACGGTGATCATGTCGGCCACGATGCTGCGGCCGGCCTCCTCCGTCCTCGAGGGCTTGGCGCCGCCAATCACGTCCGCGTCGTCAGGGAACATGTCGAACAGCACCTGACGGTCTACCTGCTTCACGCGGTGCATCTGGCGCGGCTGGCCGTACAGCGACTCCACGTCGTCGACGAAGATCTCGCTAGACATCACGCGCTCGTGGCAAACGCGGTCGCCCTTGGCAAACACATGGATGAAGCCGTCGCCCCACACAGAGGCGTCGCGGAACACCTGCATGCCGATGTCGTGCGTCGAGTTCTCGTAGAAGACGCCATCCAAGAAGGCGTTCATCTTCTTGGCTTCACGCTGCTTCTTGTAGTCGCCGCCACTCGTGAGAAACAGCGGCTTGGGCCGGTTGCGCGTCACCTTGGCGCACACCGTGTCCACCACGCTCTGCACGAGGTTGTAAGAGATGCGATCACGCAGCGCCGGCTGCTGCGCCGCAATCTTGCTGAACGAGACGCCCGCCAGCGTCGTCGGCGCCAGGTTGCCGTACAGACGTGCGCTCACGATCCACTGCGTCGCCCGGAACGACTGCGCATCGCGGATCAGGTTCAGCGTCCCGCTGATCACGTCAGCGGCATCGGAACCCTTGAGCATCCACCAACGACGCTCCTTGTTGTCCGGCAACTTTTCCGGCACACCAGAGCGTTCGCCGCCAATCGTGAAGTCCCGAAATTCAATGGGCATAGCGTCGCTCCATGCGCGTCGTGCGCTTCACGCCGTAGAGCTTTCCCAGCATCTTCACGGCCTTGATCTCGTTCTCGCCGGTCATCTCAGGGAAGAAGTACTTGCAGATCTGGGTCATCACGAACACGCGCTCGTTGACGTTCAAGGGCGCAAGCTCGTTGAACCACGGTCGCTGTCCAGCCTTGAGCGCCGCAACCACCTCTTCAGCGTGAGCAAACCCGGCCCACATCGCAGCGCGCCACAGATGCTCGCGGGAGTTGGCTCGCGCCTGCTCCTCTTCGGTCATCGCGTCCTCGCCCTGCTTCACATCGTCACTCACGGATAGCCTCCTGCTTCACGCAAAGCCCGTGCGAGCAACCCATCAGGCAACCGGAGTCACTGTGCTCAATCCACTGGTGACCGCAACCGCAATAGGACTCGGCGCCACCTTCAAACGCACCCTGCTGGGCCATAGGCTCCACTGGTTTTGATTGGGACGCTGGAGGCGCACCGAGTTCAATCTCAAGGACGCCGATGGACAGCTTCTTCAGTCCATGCTCACGCATGAACCCCACCCACTTCTCGACCTGATGCTGATCCAAGCGGCCTCCAATCGCGGCGACGGTATAAGACTACTGCTTGACAATCAAGGATCTGGTTGGGGCGCTTGGATTTGAACCAAGGTTCGCGGAGTCAAAGTCCGCTGTCCTGCCATCTAGACGACGCCCCATCAATTCAGCCGATCCAGCGGATCGCCGTACAACTCAATCTCCGCTTCCATGTTCCGCTTCTCTTGCAGCAGTCGCTCCAACTCCTGCTCCTCCTGCAACAGCATCCACTCATCCTCGCTCTTGCCGTAGCGTAACCCGTTGTCCTGCCTCATGTCCGACAGGTAGGCGTAGCAGTGCCTCCATGCGTACAGCGCCGCATCCGTGCAGTGGTTGGCGCACCCAGGATGCTCCTCGCGCCTCTGGCTCCGGTCGTCCCAGATCAGTTGCGAGTACTCGTCAATCAGCGGCGCAGCGGCCTTCTTGTGCAGCTTGATCCGCGCGCTCACAAAGTCGCCGTTCATCAGTTCCATGAAGTCGGCCTTGCCCGCCTTCTCTGCGCCCACAAGCGGGATGTCGTGCCGACGCCGCATCTCCTCGACCGCCTGCTTGTTCGCGTTGTCGATCACAATCCGGTCAAAGTCAAAGCGTCCCATCAGCTTCCGCGTCTGGTCCGCGACCTCGGTGATGTCACACTTCTCCTTCTTGTGCGCCCCGAGCACATACAGGGTCCGGTCGCTGTCGTGATACGCGCACACCACCCACGCAGTCGGATCGTTGAACCCGAGGTCGATCCCCAGCACATAGTGCCAGCGCCCCTTCTTCGTGATCGGCGGCAACTCGTCAAACGTGTTCTTCTCGTAGTCAAAACGGTACACGAGGTTGCTGTCGTCGATCACCCACTTGCCGAGGTAGTGCTGCTGGAACAGCGGCGTTTCCTCAATCAGCGGGTTTGCCAGCTTCAAATCCTCAATCTCTGCCTTCCACTTGTCCGCCATGTGCGGATTATCAAACGCCGTCCACCGATGGCCGCTCCAACCCATCTTCTCCCAGCGACCCGCCTCGCCGGGAACCTGGCCCTTCGTCAAGTCGTAGAACAGCCCGCGCTTCATGTTTCCCGGCGTTCCGATCATCGCAATCGTGCCGCGATAATCCGCCGTCGCCGGCTTCAAGATGCCGTACACCATCTCGTGCAAATCCACGCCGTAGGACGCCGCCTCGTCGATCACCACGCTCTTGAACTTCTGACCGAGCGCCTTGTCCTTTTCCTGCTCGTCCGCGTCCATGCCAAGGAGGTAGATCATGCTCCCGTTGGGCAACGTCACCGACAACTCAGTCTCGTTGAACCGGCACCCAAGCGCCTGCTCACGATCAATCGTCTTCAGCACGTCCTTCCACATGATCCGCTTGGCGGACGCTCGCGTCAGCGCCACGTACAAGCACGACACGTTGGGTGTCTCATACGCATCGCGCATCAGCATCAGGCCGGCGCCGTACGACTTGCCCGAGCGGCGAGTACACAACACCACCTTCATGCGCGCCTGATCTTCCAAGAACGCCGTCTGCGCCTTGAACGCCACGTCCTTGAACACCGGCTCTTTCTTCTCAGCCGCAATCAAGGCAAAGAACTCCGACTTTTCAGTCGGCGTCATCTTGGCGATCAAGCGGTCGAGTTCTTCCTTGGTCATTTCTGAACCTTGAGCGTCAGCGGCTGTTTTTGCGCCTCCATTGCAGCCTTTCTGTCGCGCTCTACCGCATCCATGCAATGCCTAAACGAGGCGCTGCGATGAACACGCGGCGGCAACGACTCATCAGTCGCCTCTTCCATCTGCGCTCGCATCATCTCCCGGTACTCTTCCGGCGAAATGTGGTTAACGCTCTTGGGATCTGGAATGTCCTTCCATCGCGCCTCTTTCACCCTGCGCGCAAGGCTGATCAAATCCTGCGCCGACTCGTCCCAACGCGGCTTGGGCGGCTCACGCGGCGGCTCTACAAACCATGACGCAACCCAAGTGAAAAACCGACGCCACACACTCTTAAACCAAGTCATTCCTGCGCCTCCCGCATCATGCGCTCATAATCCTCGCGCGACACCGACTTCGGCGCATCCGACGCCAGCAGCGCGTCGTGCTCCTCCTTCGTCAGCGCTCGCGTCTGCAACTCCACCTTCTTCCGCAACGCCTGGTCGTACCGCGCCACCACCTCGCGCCCGTACTCCAGCGCCGCAGTCGGCGTCCCCCACCCGCGCCCCTCCAGCGCCCGATCCACCGTCCAGTACGCAGCGTCGATGTCCTCGTCCGTCTTCCCCTCCCAGCGCAACTGCTCCAGCCGCGTCTTCAGCGCCAGCAACTCCTCCCTCATACCGGCCTCCCGTGAATCGCTATCAACCCTCGCCGACTCGCTGCCGGCAACACCCGCGCCCGATAACACGCCAAGCACCGCAACGCCCTCGTGTCGTTCGTCGCCCCGCCGCAATCCACGCACTCCCCCCGCTGCACCTTCCCTGCATCCCGGTAGTCCTGGCTCGCCCGCCGATGCAACTCCCGGTACCTCTTCGTCTTCCGGTACTTCGTCGCCCACGCCTTCCTCTCAGGCGTCTGCTCTCGAGCCCGCTCACGACAACGCCGGCACATCGCAGCCCGCTTGGCCTCTCCGTCACACAACGGCGTCGCGCACGGCTTCACTCGGGCACCAACGGCAACGCCTCAATCTCTGCCGCCACCGCCAAGTCCCCCGCTACCGTCGCCACCGCAGACGCCTGCCCACGCATCCACCGCGCAGCCGCCATCTTGTGCACCACCACTTCCGCGTCCCATGACGCATGGTGCTCCAACTCCCGCTGCCTCATGTCGTTCCGATACCGCTCGTTCAGCCCCCGCTGAATCGTTCCCTCTGGGTCCGCTAGCAACGCCTGCAACTCACGCACGCGGCCCTGCAACTCCAACACCTCGTTTGCTCGAATCCGTGCTCGGTTAAAATAAAAACTCAATGTTTTTTGCAGTTGCGCGTTGCGCCGCTCCCGCTCCAACCGTCGCCGTCCCATCGTCCTCACTGCGCCCATATGCCACCTCTGCCGTCACTGCGGCTCCCGCAACCCTACCGTAGCGCCACGCCACTGGCAAGACCTGTTGCTCTCTGGGGGGTGGGTATACATGCAGCATCGGGCCCAAAGCATGGTGGG
>JAGWVT010000235.1 GCA_018970765.1 Actinomycetales bacterium | reverse complement strand
GTTTGTATTCCTGTCCGTCCTTCGCGTGGTAGCGCATGGCCACGGGATGCATCTTGATGGTGATGCCGCGCTCTCGCTCGAGGTCCATCGAGTCGAGGAGCTGGTCCTGCTTCTCCCGCTCGGAAATGGTGCGCGTGGCTTCGAGCAGACGGTCGGACAGAGTTGTCTTCCCGTGGTCGATGTGGGCGATGATGCAAAAGTTGCGCGTGTTCCGCATGGAGTAAGACCCTGCAGTATCCGTGAGCGGCGCTTCTTGGTCAAACCCGCTCAACCGCGAGGGGATTTGCCCGCAGCCGGCAGTTCGGGCATGGTAAGCGTCATGACCGCAGACCCGACAAAGAACCGCGCCATCATGCTCGCGATCGTCCTCACAGCCTTGGTGCTGCCCTTGGCTCTGGCCGTGGTAGGTGGACGCGCCATGTGGCAAGACCGCCGGGCGAAACAGGAGGCGCAGACGCAGTTCAATGAGGCGCTTCGTCAATCATTGGAGCGTGCGGCAGAGACTGTGCTGCCGACCCCGACGCTCGGGGCGGACGCGCTGGTCGTGAGCTGCAAGATGGAGGAGTTGGAATCTGAACTGCAACGCGTCGTTCGCCTGGCAGAGGGACTGGGAGGGTCCGCTTCGTCCTGGAATGACGGCAAAACCGTGCGTGTCGTGGCCAATGTTCCTGACTCGACCGAGACGCTGTTCCGCGAGTCGGTCAGTCGTGGCGTTTACGACCTCAATTCAGCGGGTGATGCCGGTCCAATGACCGTGGTCGAGGTGCTGGTCAAGCCGAAGAAATAGAGCTTCAGCGCGATCCGTCTTTGGCGATGCCGTAGATTTGAGCGCTGAAGGGCGCCAGGCTCACCATTCGTCGGCTGCCGTCCTCGTCGCTTGCTGCTGCAGCAACACCGGTAAAGCCCTCGCCGTATTGCGGGTCGTCTGTATTGAGCAAGAGTTCCCACTTGGCGGGGCGCGGAAAAACGACAGGCACATTCTCGAGCGGGTTGGGCGAGAAATTCACGACAGCAACAATGTCCTCTTCCGGTCGACCGGCCAGGAACCGGCGGTAGACCAGTAGTTGCTTGTCGGTGTCCTGCTCCATGATGCGGATCTTGGTGTCCTGAAGTGCCGCGCCGCGGCCGTCCAGATTGCGCCGCAGATGGATGAGATCCTTGAACAGCTTGGTTGAACGCTCGGAAACATCGCCACGATCCCACTCAAGGGGCTTGGAGTCGTGAAACTGTTTTGTCTCAAGCAACTCCTGACCCATGAAGATGAAGGGGACGCCGGGCGCGGTTAGCGTCAAAACTGCAGCTAGAGCGCTCTTTCGACGGGCGAGCAAACTATGCGGGTCGTCTTCGTCTGCATCGCTGATCAAGCGCTGGTAGCTGGGGCCGTTCTCGCGGTATGCGGTCTCGTCATGGTTTTCCGTGTAGACCACACGGGCGAATCCCAGATCGGTTTGCAGGCGCGAGGCGATGTCCGCGATGTCCGTCTCGCCCGGCGGCCGCACCAATTGCGGGACGACGCCCAAGACGCGCTCGCGTTCGGCATCTCCGGCGTGATGGAAA
>JAGWVT010000234.1 GCA_018970765.1 Actinomycetales bacterium | reverse complement strand
CGTCCCAGAACCTGCGCCGCGATCGACGCACGTACCAGTTCGACATGTCGTCAATGAAAGCCGAGAGCAGGCGTCCGGCCCGCTGGGTGTCAAAGGATTCCAGGGCAGCATCCACCTCGCGGGCTACCCGATGCGCCGAGGAAAGCAACCAGCGATCCATCACCGGTCGATCCGCTGGTGCCGGCGCAGGTGCACCCGGTGACCAGTCGGCCAACCGGCCATACAACGATTGGAAGGCCACCGTGTTCCAGTAGGTCAGCAGCGTCTTACGGACCACGTCACCGATAGCCGAGTGCCCCACGCGGCGGGCCTGCCACGGTGAGCCACTGGCCAGCATGAACCAGCGCAGTGCGTCGGCGCCATGCTCGTCCATCAAACCAATCGGTTCGAGCACGTTGCCTAGATGCTTGCTCATCTTGCGGCCTTCTTCATCAAGGATGTGGCCGAGGCAAACAACATTGCGGTATGAGGACTGGTCGAAGACGAGCGTGCCTACCGCCATCAGGGTGTAGAACCAACCGCGAGTTTGATCAATGGCTTCGCAGATGAAGTCCGCGGGATATTGGGCGGCAAAGGCCTCCGCGTTGCGATGCGGATAACCCAGGGCCGCGAATGGCATCGCCCCAGAGTCGTACCAGCAGTCGATCACTTCGGGTACCCGCGTCGCCGTCGCCGAGCACTGCGTGCAGGGCACGGTGACCTCGTCAACGAATGGCCGGTGCGGATCAATCGCTGCCGCGTCGATACCACTTCGTTCGGCCAACTCTGCCAGTGAGCCGATGGCCTGCAGGTGCCCCTCCGGGCAACGCCAGATGGGCAGCGGGGTTCCCCAGTAGCGATTCCGCGACAGGGCCCAGTCGACGTTGTTGTTCAGCCAATCTCCGTAACGACCCCATTGGATGGTGGGTGGGAACCAGTTGGTCTGCTGGTTCTGTTCGATTAACTGGTCTTTGATGGCGGTCGTGCGGATGTACCAAGAAGGCTGTGCGTAGTAAATCAATGGCGTGTGGCATCGCCAGCAGTGCGGATACGCGTGCTCGTACTCCAGATGCAAGAACAGCAGGCCGTTCTCACGCAGCATCGCTACTAGGCGCTCGTCGGCCTTCTTGAAGAACAGTCCGCCCACTTCTGGCACGTCCGGTGCGAAGTGCCCATCGGGTAGGACAGGGTTGACCACAGGCAGCCCGTAGGCGCGGCAGCTGGCCATGTCCTCCGCACCGAAGGCGGGCGCCTGGTGCACCAGGCCTGATCCATCGTCGGTTGTGACGTAGTCGGCCAGGATCACGTAATGCGCATCGGGAATGTCGACGAAATCAAAGGGCCGCTGATAGTGCAGGCGCTCAAGGGCAGTACCAGGCATACGATCGAGCACCACCGCGTCTTCGCCGAGCAGCCGTGACATCAGATCCTCGGCCACCACGAAGGTCTCACCTGCTGAAGTCTTAGCCACCACGTACTGTGCCTTGGGGTTCACCGCCACCGCAGTGTTCGAAACGAGAGTCCAGGGGGTCGTCGTCCAGACCAACAGCGCTGCACCCGGATACTTGGCTAGGAATGTTTCGTCACGCACCGGGA